>JBBITL010000053.1:0-30569 GCA_037440765.1 Solibacteraceae bacterium | reverse complement strand
GGAGTCGGTCTTCTTGTAGATGTGGGGGACGCCGGCTGCGCGGGCCGCCGCAGCCAGGCTCGCGACTCTCTCTCCGGCTTCCGTGGCTTTCAGGTGCCTGGTCTCCAGGTCCACGACGAGAGCGTCTGAGCCAAGATTCAGCCCGCCCGTGGTCGTCACGTGCGCGGCGATACCGATCATCGCGAGCTGACCGCCGGCTTCAAGAGCGCCGGTGGCGTCGTCGGCAATTGCTAGGATCCGGGGCGATGGATGCATGCGCCCTTCAATACCTCCGCGGGCAGCCACTCGATGAAGTGGCGGCGGTTCAAGCCTGGACCTTTCATCCAGGACTGGTCGGGCTCCGGGTCGCGCAGCACCTCGGCTACCGTCTTCAGCCGCGGCATGGATTCGGTGCTGACGCTCCCGCTCCTGGTGCGCCAGGCGACGCGCTGTTGCTTCACGATGGCCTCGACCACCTGGTTGGTGATCCGGCAATCCCCCACCACGTAATCCATCACTCGCTGGTGGTTGCCGCTGCGCCACTCGCGGGGCGCGTCGGCGGCATTCATCAGCTTGGTCTGCTTGACGCCCATGGCGTCGCCCACCGCGGCCAGGCTGACGGGGAACCCGCGCTGGTTGAAGAACTGAAACATGGGATCGTACAGACCCAGGGCCACACGGGCGGCCGTCTCCACGTTGCCGGCGTTGTGTCCGATCCAGCGCAAATCGAAGCTAAGGCCGTTCCAGGCGAAAACCTGCCAGCCCTCCTGCTGCGCTTGAAGCAGGAATGCGAGCAGTTCCCGCGCTTTGGACTGATCCATCTCGAGTTCCGGCCGGCCGCCGGAGCCGGTTGAGAACCACAACCGGCTCGCTCCTCCGGCTTCGACAGTCGCCGCCACCGCGATGTGGAACGGCGCATGGTCCAGCAGGTCCTCGCCCGGCTTCAGGACGAACTCGTCGGAGATCTCGATATCGAAGCTAAGGTATCTCACGGCCTCCAGGAACTAGGCCGGCCTGGCGGCCGTGCCGTCCCAGGTGAAGGATCGCCCCTGCTGAATGGCGAGCAGCGCGATCAGGCAGGGCAGGGTGGCGTTGAAGCCGATCTCGATGTCGCAGATCGGCCGCTTCCGGCTCTTGATGCAGTCCAGGAAGTTCCGCGCATGGGCCGTGGTGTCGGGATCGTCATCGTAGTTTTCCTTCACCTCCACGGTCTTGGCGTCAATGGGCGCCGGCGGCGGCGGCCCGCCCGGCATGCCGCGGCCCTGGACCGGGAAGACGCGATACCCCGAGCGGTTGACGTGCAGCACGCCCCTTGGCCCGTAGAACCAGTTGCCCTGCATGTTGAAGGCGGCGTTGGGCGGCACCACGTTGGTGAAAGACATGACGAAGTTGTCGTACTGCCATGTGCAGGCGAACGTGTCCGGAACCTGTTCAAGGTCCCTCGCCGCGCTCACGTACTGCGCCGAAGCGCTGGTCAGCAGGGGAGCCTTGGTGTCCGAGTTGAGATACATCATGGCGATGTCGGTCAGGTGCGCCCCCCAGTCCGTCACCAGACCCCCGCCGTAGGCGTAGAAGGCGCGCCACATCCGGCGCATGGGGGAGTACGGACGGCGCGGAGCCGGACCCTGCCACATGTCCCAGTCCAGTTCCGGCGGCGGCGGCGCCTCCGGTTGCGGCGCCTGGTTGTAAGCGCCCGGCTGGAGGCAGACCGCGTGGGTCACCTTGCCGAGCAGGCCGCTCTGCACCAGTTTCGCTGCCTCCTGGAAGTGCTGGCCGCTGCGCTGCTGCGTGCCGTGCTGGACAACGCGGGAGTACTTGCGGGCCGCCCGGACCATGCTCAGGCCGCCCTCGATCGTATTCGAGATGGGCTTGTCGACGAAGACGTCCTTGCCCGCGGCGCAGGCATCCACGGTGACCGGACCGTGCCAGTGGTCGGGCGTCGTAACGATGACCGCATCTATGTCCTTGCGCTCAAGAAGCTTGCGGTAGTCACCGTAAGTGTCGATCTTTCCGCCGGCCTTCAGGGCCGAAGCCGCCAGCGTCTTCTTGTTCACGTCGGCCATCGCCACGCAGGTGCAATCGGCGTGCTTGGCAAAGCACCCCCACACGGTCATGCCGCGCCATCCCGGGCCGACTATTCCTATCCGGATTCTGTCATTTGCGCCGCGGATGGTCTGCGAAACCGCAGCCGCGGCGGCGGACACCTTTATGAATGTACGTCTGCTTTCCATGTAGCCTCCTGCTTCTAGGGAAGTTCCTTGACCGCGATCACGCGCCAGCGCCAGAAGGCGCCGGGCCGCCAGCGATTCATGTTATGCACCTGGATGCCGATATGTCCATCCTCGGCGCCGCCGGTGGCGTTGTTGGCCACGTCAGTGCCCTGGAACATGATTTCGTCGTTCAGCCAGGTCGTAATCCGGGGGGGATTGCCTTCAATCCGGGCGCGCACTGAGTTCCACTCCTCCCGTTTCCACGCCTTCTGCCACGCCTCGGTGCGCTTGGCCTGGATGGCCTGGCGCTGCTCGGCGGAAAGGGCGTCCCAACCCGGACCGTTCATGTTCACCCCCTGAAGCCTCTCACCGTAGATGCCGGCGACCATGGTCCCGCCGGGGAGGTAGTCCAGCATGACCTGGTAGGCTCCGCCTGACGCGTCGCTGCGCAGAAACAGTCCGCTGTCGCAGCCCCAATCGGGCTTGATCTCCATGTAGACTTCCACGTTCTTGTACTTCTTGTCCGTCAGCAGTATCCCGCCTTGCAGGAAAGGCTGCTGCGTTCCAACGAGGACGCCGTGCAACACGCGAAAGTCCGGCGTCGTGCCGTGGTGATTTGTCTTGCTGATGTGCCAGCCGGTGAGATCCTTGCCGTTGAAGATGGACGTGAAACCCACCGGGATCTTCGGCAGCGGGTCGTCGTTGGTCTGCGGGACGGCGACCACGCCGCGGCCTCCGGCACGGGCCGGCGCGGCCGGGGCGGGCTGTGCGCCGCGGGCCGGCGCCGCCGTGGGCTGAGCGGAGGCGGCGGGCTGGCCGCCCTGCTGCTGGGCAACAACCAGCGGTATCATGACCATCGCCAGAACGGCGGTGAAACCAAGGGTGATGAGGATGCTCCTGCGCATAGACTGTTTTCGTCTCCTTCCTTCACAAGAAAAGTGCATGCCTTTTCGGCATGCCCCATGATACGACACGCCTCCACCGGGGTGTTACCATCGGGCCGGAGGGAGGCGCTTGTGACGGGTCGGGAGAGGGTGTTGACGGCGATCGAGGGCGGCATGCCGGACCGGCTGCCGTGCATGCCGATAACCATGATGTTTGCGGCGGACCAGGCCGGCGTCAAGTACTCCGACTACGCCCGCGATCACCGGGTGCTGGCCGAGGCGCAGATCCGCACCGCCGAACAATTCGATCTCGACCACGTTTCGGCCATCTCGGATCCGGCGCGCGAAGCGGCCGACTACGGGGCGCGGCTGACCTGGTTCGAGGACCAGCCGCCGGATCTCTGCGAGGCCGACTCGCTGCTGGCAGCCAAGGCCCTCCTCGGACGGCTGCCGCGGCTGGAGAGCGTCACCGGCGGGCGGACGGAGGACCGCCTGCGCGGCGTGGAACTCCTGCGCCGGCGGGTGGGAGCGGAGAAACTCGTCGAAGGCTGGGTGGAAGGCCCGTGCGCCGAGGCGGCTGACCTGCGCGGCATCAACCGCCTCATGCTCGACTTCAGCGACGATCCGGAGTTCGTCCGGGACCTGTTCGAGTTTGTGACGGACAACGCGATCGCCTTCGCGCGCGCCCAGACCGAAGCTGGCGCCGACATCATAGGAGTAGGTGACGCGGCGGCCTCGCTGGCCGGCCCGCGCATCTACGAGGAGTTCATCTGGCCCGCGGAAAAGCGGCTGGTGGACGGGATTCACGCGGCGGGCGGGCGGGTCCGCCTCCACATCTGCGGCAACGCCCGCCGCATCCTGGACGGCATGGGGCGCCTGGGGTGCGGTCTGGTGGATCTGGACTTCCCCGTCCCCGTCCACGAAGCCAGGCAGATAATGGGCCCCGGCCAGGTGCTGGCCGGCAACATAGACCCCGTCAGGGTTCTGCGCAATGGCACCCCCGAGGAAGTCGCCGGGGCGCTCGCCGGCTGCCATCGCCAGGCCCGCAGCCGCTACATAGTCGCGGCCGGCTGCGAGGTCCCCCGCGGAACGCCCGACGCCAATCTGCGGGCGCTGGCCGGCTACGCGCGGTCCCGCGCGCCTGACGACTGGCGCCTGCCGCCGGCAAGCACCTACGGCCCGTAAGTCTTGGAGAAGCTGTTGCGCGAGTTCGTCACGGTGAAACTGCCGTCGCGGCGCGCCGAAACCTTGATGTAGTGCCCCTGGCAGTCCTGCGCCTTCATGTTGGCCAGGAACTGCTCGGGCGCGTTCAGCTCCGCTCCGGCTGTCACCGAGTGGTGAAGTTGCCAGATGTCCTCCAGGCGCGGGGAACTGCGCAGGGTCTTCACTACGTCCGGCGAGATCCCCTTCCTCTCCCCGTTGTTGGAGATGGCCACCTTGGGCTGGAGCGCGTGTACCAGGGCCGGGGAGTTGGACATTGCCAGGCCGTGGTGGCTGACCATGAACAGGTCCACCGTGCCCACGGGGTTGTTGGGACACATCAGCCTGACCTCCGCCCATTGGAGCAGGTCCGCGAAATCCGCCATCCGGAACTTGCCGAACTGCCAGAGCGTGCCGATGGAGGCGGCGTTGTCGTCGCCGCGTATGGCCTCGGGCGCGACGGCGGGGCAGGCGGGGTTGGGCTGTCCGGCGCCGGGGAGCGGTTTTGTGATCACCGCCTCGTTGGAAACGAGCACCGAGATGTTCACGCCGCCGAACGGGATCCGGTCGCCGGGTTTCACCGAGAGCCGCTTCTTGCCCGGGAGGAACGCCACGTAGGCGTCGGCGGCCTTGCGGTTGATGGGCGCCAGCTTGGGATTAGGCAGCAGCGGTCCGTGGTCCACCAGCAGTCTGGCCGGGAACTTGCCGTAGATGGCCGGGACGTTGGCTACGTGATCCACGTCGTAGTGCGTGATCAGGAAGACATCGAACTGCTTGATGCCGAGTTCGTTGGCCACCGCTACGACCCTGCCCAGGTCGCGGTCGTTCCCCATGCCCCCGTCGATCATCATGGTCTGTCCGGACGGATTGCGGACAATCATCGCCTTGCCGCCCTCCACATCGATGACGTAGATTTCCAGAGTGTCGGCCGCCGGCAGCGTGGCGGCAAGCGGCAAAGCCAGGGCGAGGCATATTAGTGCTGAAAAGAATCTCACGGGCTCCTCCTCCTTTGACTGGTGGGCGGTGCAGGGCTTGAACCTGCGGCCTCCTGCTTGTAAGGCAGGCGCTCTGACCAACTGAGCTAACCGCCCGCACCGACCACGATAGCACCGGTGTTCGTGAGCATCAAACACAGTGGCGCGCCGCCGGCGCGCCCCTACAGGCGCACGATCTTGTCAGAGGCGAGGCCTTTCATGGCGTTGCGAGTGTCGACCACCAGGCACGCCTTCTCCAGGATGGCGGGGTAGTCGAAGGCGCTGTGGTTGGTGATGATCAGCACGCAGTCGGCCCGGGCCGCAGCCTCCTCAGGCGGCTGCGAATACAGATGCAGGCTGTCGGTCCGAACCTCGTCCACGTGCGGGTCCGAATAGCTTATGCGCGCCATGCGCCGCGCGAGCAGGTGCATCACGTCCAACGCCGGAGACTCCCGGATGTCGTCGATATCCTTCTTGTACGCGACGCCGAGGATATGTACATGCGTGCCCTTCAGCGGCTTTCCCCGTTGGTTGAGCGCGTCCTGCACCTTGTCGACGACGAACTGGGGCATCTGCCCGTTCACGTAGCCGGCCAGATCGATGAACCGCGCCTCGATGCCCGCCTGCCGCGTCTTCCAGGAGAGGTAGAACGGGTCTACCGGGATGCAGTGGCCGCCCAGTCCCGGCCCCGGATAGAACGGCATGAAGCCGAAAGGCTTGGTGGCGGCCGCGTCGATCACCTCCCAGACGTCGATCCCCATGCGCCCGCACATCACAGCCAGCTCGTTGACCATGCCGATGTTGATCATGCGGAACGTGTTCTCAAGCAGCTTGACCATCTCGGCCACCTGCGTGGAACTGACGGGCACCACTTTCTCCAGGGCCTGCGAGTAGAACAACGCCCCCATGGCGGTGCAGGCGGGCGTCGCGCCGCCCACCACCTTGGGAATGTTGACGGTCTGGTGAACCGGGTTGCCGGGGTCCACTCTCTCGGGCGAGAAACACAGGCAGAAATCCCGCCCCGCGCGGAGGCCCGACTTTTCGAACATGGGCAGAAGCAACTCGTCGGTCGTGCCGGGATAGGTCGTAGACTCCAGAATCAGCAACATGCCGGGATGCAAGTACCTTGCGATCTCCTCGCAGGCCGAGACGATGAAGCTCATGTCCGGATCCTTGGTCTTGCGCAAAGGCGTGGGCACGCAGATGTTGACCGTGTCCAGGCCGGCAATCACCGAGAAGTCCGTGGTGGCGCGCAGCTTGCCCTCGCGCACCAGAGCCGCCATCACGCCGGACGGCACATCCCCCACGTAGGAGACTCCCGCGTTCACGCGGGCCGCTTTCCCCGCGCTGATGTCGATTCCGGTCACCGGGAATCCGGCCCGCGCGAGTTCCACTGCCAGCGGCAGGCCGACGTAGCCCAATCCAACCACGCCTGCTCTCGCCGCGCGGTCCCGTATCTTCTTCTCCAGTTCCAGCAATGTCGCCTCACTCGAAGTAGAATTCTCCGCGGCCGATGATCTCAGCCGGTCCCGTCAGGTGCAGCGTTTCGTCCCACCGCGCCTCCAGCGCGCCGCCCGGCGTGCGGACCCGCACCGGACTTTCCACCATGCCGCGCAGCATGGCGGCCCAAACGGCCCCGGCCGCCCCCGTGCCCGAACTGGCGGTCTCGCCCGCTCCCCGCTCCCAGAAGCGGACGTCAAGAGTATGCGGGTCCTCCACCCGCACGAATGAAACGTTGGTGCGGTTCGGGAACTGCGGGTGCGATTCGATCTCGGCCCCCAGACCGCGCCAGTCCGCCTCAAAGCCTTCCACGAAGACCGCGCACTGGGGGTTGCCGGCGTTGAGGAGTGTCACATCGTGTTCACCAGATCGCAGCCCGAGGCCGAAGCGCACCTCCCCGGGCCGCCAGAGGGGCCGCCCCATGTCCATCTCGAACCGGAAGTGCAGTCCCTTGCGCTCGATGAGCCGCAACTCCTTCAAGCCGGCTTCCGTCATGATCCGGACGGGGCTCGACGCCAGTTGCCGCTCCACCAGGAAGGCCGCCGCGCAGCGCGTCCCGTTGCCCGAGATCTCGGCTCTGCTCCCGTCGCTGTTGTACAGCCGGATGCAGGCCTCATGGCCATCGGACTCCCCCGCGGCTTCAACCAGCATCCAGCCATCCGCGCCGATGCCAGCATTGCGATCACATATGGCGCGAGCAACGCGCTCCAGGCCCGTCGCGGGCGTTTCGCTCGACCAGGTCAGCAGGAAGTCGTTCCTGGCGCCGTGAGCCTTGGTAAATGAGATCCTCATCAACGCCGCCTGTACATGTATATCGGAAACTCGTCCCGCGCCGCAATCGCCTTCACGGCGTCGTACCGGGGGCCCTCCCGCGCGGCCTTCTTCATGGCCGCCTCCACGGGGTCTCCGGCGATGGCGACGGCCCACTCCTCGTGCAGGAAGATCGAGGGCCTGGCCATGGCCCCTGACCATTCAGGCTGGTTGTCCTGTTGCAAGCTCTCGCGCAGTGGTATCCCCGCTTCCCGCAGGATCGCCGGCAGGTCGCTGAAGTGCATCAGAATCCCTGCGCCGCTCCGGTAATGTTCCCGCATGAAAGCCGCCCCCTGCCGCACCCACGCCCGGCGGGCCTCCGAGTTGACCTGCGACTCCTTCCAGCAGATCGAATTCTCCGGCCACGAGGACCCTAACCAGGGCGCCACAGCCAGCAGCGCCACCAGCAGCGACGACAGTGCGCGAAACCGCCCCGGCGCCAGCAGCACCAGGGCCCCGGCGGCGAAGGCCAGGGCCGGCAGCGCCGTCACTCCGAAGCGTGTGTTCCAGTAGGAGAACGGCCACAGGTGCGGCAGGTAGATAGGCGTGCCGCCAGAGTGAATGCTGGCGACTATCAGGGCGGGCGGCGCCAGCAGCAGAAGCAGCGGCCACCAGACGCGCTTCACCGCGGCCGCTGCCGCTCCGGCCAGGCCCAGCAGCAGCGCCGGCCATCCGGCGGCCAGGCGCACCGCGTGCCAGTAGTAGACCATGGCCTGCGCCCAGTCCTGGTCCCCCCGGTATCGCTCCAGGCCCGAGTCGAGGAGCCGCTGATATATCGCCAGGGCCGAGTAGGGGCCGCGGTAGAAGCCCAGGGGGTCGCCTGAGTAGTACCAGGAGTAGGCCAGCCACAGCAGGGGACCCAGCGACGCGATCAGGCCGAACAGGGCCGCCGCAAGGAGCCGCCTCCGCCGGGCGGCGAACAGCACAAAGAGCGAGACGGCGGGGATCATCAGCCAGCCCTCGTAGCGCGCCAGCGAAGTAGCCAGTCCGGCCGCGCCCGCCACCGCCGCCCACCCGAGGCTCTGGCTCTCCCTGAACCGCACCGCCGAGTACAACAGCGCCGCCAGGGTGGCGGCCAGCACCGGCTCCGTCATGGGGACCGCCTGCAAGTAGAGGGCGTTCGCGTTCAGGGCGAACACGCCGAGCGTCGCCCACGCGGCGGCCGGGTCTCCTAGCACGCGCCGGGCCGCCGCAAACAGCATCAGCCCGGCCGCCACGAAGCAGAACGCCGACGGGATGGCGCCCGCCAGCCCGCTCCTCCATAGAGCGTCTGAGCCGGCCAGCGGCAGCATCAGCAGGTGAGGAAGCGGCAACCACACCGGACCGATCTGGGAGAGCCCCGGCGTGCGCGAGTCCAGCACGCGCCGCGCGATGTTCAGATGCGCCTCGGCGTCTCCGTAATAGAGCGTGTAGCCGCGGTGCGCAATCCAGGCCACGGCGGAGGCGCTCAGCGCCGCCAGCACGACCAGTGCGATGAGGAGTTCAGAACCCGGTCGAGGCCTTGAATTCACGGAAGCGGTCATCGATCTCCGCCCGGGTCAGGCTGACGAACCGGTCCACTCCGAACCTCTCGCAGCAGAAACTGCCCAGCACGGCTCCGTACACCACGGCACGGCGCAGGAGCGCGGTTGCGAGCGGCTCCCGGCGCGGATCGGCGCCCTGCTCGGCCAGGTACCCGATGAAGCCCCCGGCGAAGCAGTCGCCCGCGCCGGTGGGGTCCTGCACCTGCTCCAACAGGTAGCCCGGCGCCGAAAAGCTGCCCGAGGCCGTGAACAGCACGGCGCCGTGCTCTCCCCTCTTGATGACCAGGATGCGCGGGCCCATCTCAAGGATGGCGGCGGCCGCCCGGCGCAGGACGGATTCGCCTGAGAGCAGGCGCGCCTCGCTGTCGTTGATGAGCAGAAAATCCCAGTCGCGGATGGCCGCCAGCAACTCTTCCCGGGAGCCCTGGATCCAGTAGTTCATGGTGTCGCCGCCGGCCAGGCGCAGGCCGTCCATCTGCCCGCGCACTGCGCTCTGCAAGGCCGGCTGGATATTGCCGAGCATAAGGTAGGGCTGCTTCCTGTAATGCTCCGGCAGCCTGGGCTGGAAACCGGCGAATACGTTCAGGTCCGTCCGCAGCGTCGTACGGTCGTTCATGTCCGCCGAGTACACGCATGAGTAATAAAACGTCTTGCCCGGAACCCGCTCCAGGCCCTCCAGATCGATGCCCCGGCCTGCCAGCAGGTCCAGGTCCTGCTGACGGAAGTCGTCCCCGACCACGGCGACGATCTTGACCGGCGTGAAGTAACTGGCCGCCAGGGAGATGTAGGTGCATGCTCCGCCCAGCATCCGCTCCACCCGTCCGTGAGGAGTCTCCACGCCGTCGTATGCGACGGAACCTACCACCACCAGCGACATGTATACGATTGTAACCGAGCATCCGCGGCCGCCCGCGGGGATAGAATGGGAGATACCCCGTCAAATGTTCCTCCAACCGCGCCACCTGCCGGAGATAACCGTCGCCGCGGTTATCCTGGTCCTGCAATTGGTGGCCTGGTGGTGGAGCATGCATGCGGCGCGGGTTCGCAACTCCACGCTGAACAAGTTGCTGGTGACGATCGCCTGGCTGATCCCGGCGGCATTGCTTCTGACGGGTCTGAGCCTGAGCTTCGGGCGTGTGATCCAGGCGCTGCCGCCCGGACGCTGGATCTCTATCGTGAGGGGGCTTTCGCTGGCCTGGGCGCTGGGATTCGGATGGGTCTTCCTCGCCGTGCTTCTATGGCGCAGGGCGCCGGCCTTCGACCCGCGCCGCCGGCGCCTGTTGAAGACGGCGGGGGTCGCCGCCGTGTCGATCCCGGCCCTGGCGGGCGGCTACGGAGTGTTTGTCGCCCGCTCCCGCCTTCGGGCCCGGGAAATCGAGATCCGGCTGGCAAACCTGCCGCCTGATCTGGACGGCCTGCGTCTGGCCCAGCTCAGCGATATCCACCTGAGCCCGTTTCTGAGCGTGAGGGAACTTGCCCGCGCTGTCGCCATGGCCAATGAATGGCGGCCGCACCTGGCGCTGGTGACCGGCGACATGATCACCGAGCGGGGGGATCCGCTGGATGATGGCCTGCGCGAACTGGCGCGGCTGCGGCCGAGCGACGGCATCTTCGGCTGCCTGGGAAACCATGAAGGGTACTCCAGGGTCGAGTCCTACTGCGCGGTGGAGGGCTACCGGCTGGGGATCCGCTTCCTGCGCTCAGAGACCCGTTACATGCGATTCGGCAGAGCCGGCCTGAACCTGGCCGGTGTAGACTACCAGAGCATGGGCGGACCCTACCTGGTGGGGCTGGAACGCCTGCTGCGCGAGAACCGGTTCAATATGCTGCTTTCCCATAACCCGGACGTCTTTCGGGCAGCCGTGCGGCAGGGCTACAATCTCGTGATCGCCGGGCACACGCACGGCGGGCAGTTGGCCTTCGAGGGATTGGGAACGTCCCTCAGCATCCCTCGCCTGTACACGCCCTATGTCCGCGGTCTCTATCGCGAGCGAGACTCGGCCATCTACGTAAGCCGCGGCATCGGCACCGTCGGAATTCCCGTTCGCCTGGGCGCCGATCCGGAGGTCACCCTGATACGCCTGTGCGCTTCCTGATTCTCAGCGACGTGCATGCGAACCTGGAGGCGCTGGAGGCCGTGCTGGCCCATGCCGAGGGGCTCTACGACGGCATCCTGTGCGCCGGGGACCTGGTGGACTACGGCGCGGACCCGGATGCCGTCGTGGACTGGGCCCGCAGGGCTTCGCCGGTGCTGGTGCGCGGGAACCACGATAAGGCCTGCGCCGGCCTCGAAGACATGGAGTGGTTCAGCCCCGCCGCGCGCGCCTCGGCGGCGTGGACCTCGGTGTCGCTCTCCGATGTCAACCTGGCGTACCTGCGGAGATTGCCGAGAGGCCCCCTGGCAGTGGGGGGCTTCCAGATCCTGCACGGCTCCCCGCTCGACGAAGACGAGTACCTGCTTGAAACCGCAGACGTGCGTCTCATCCGGCCCTATCTTGACCGCCCGCTGACCTTCTTCGGGCATACGCACATACAGGGCGGCTTCCTGGCTCATCGCGCGGGCATTGAGACGATTCCCGGCGTGCCGGGCGGCGCCGAGGAGCGCGTTTTTGAGATCCCGCCGGACTGCTTCTGCCTCATCAACCCGGGCTCGGTCGGCCAACCGCGGGACCGCGACCCCCGCGCCGCCTACCTGCTCTACTGGCAGCAGGAGAACGTGGTGCGCTACCGCCGGGTGTCCTATGACGTGAAAGCAGCACAGCGCAAGATCCGCTCCGCCAGCCTTCCGCACTCCCTGGCGGACCGCCTGGCCGCGGGGGAGTGAAGCAGGAGATCCGGAGTTTTCCGCCCGGTGCAGCATCGCCTGCTGCCGGACTTCGGCCGGCGGTCCCACTTCGGCCACGCCAACGACGCCGCCCGGGATTTCGGCTTCGGTGGCCGGTGCGCCGGCCGCGGCCGGACCGTCTCCGGCGATAGGCCCGCCGCCGGCCGGCTCGGACCTGTCATTCGGTGCGGGCCGCGGCGCCGCTCAAGCCCCCGCCCCGGTGGCGCTCAGGCGCGCGAAGCGGTGAGGGCGGCCGGCGCTGGCGCCCGCCGCCGCTTTCGTGGAAGAATCGCGGGTATGCCGTCGAGCGAGTCGAAGTTCCGGGTGGGACTGGTGCAGATGTCCTGCGGTCTGGATCCGGCCGAGAACCTGGCGAAGGCGGGCTGGCGCATCCGGGAAGCGGCGGGCCGGGGAGCCCAGGTCATCTGCCTTCAGGAGCTGTTCAGCACTCAGTACTTCTGCCGGCAGGAGAGCGCCGAGCTGTTCGCGCTGGCCGAACCGGTTCCCGGGCCCACAACCGAACACCTGTCGGCGCTGGCCGGGGAGCTGGGCGTGGCGATCGTGGCGAGCATGTTCGAGCGCCGCGGGCCGGGCGTGTACCACAACACTGCGGCAGTGATCGACGCGGGCGGGGAACTGCTCGGCCTGTACCGCAAGATGCACATCCCCGAAGATCCGCTCTACTACGAGAAGTTCTACTTCGCCCCCGGTGACCTGGGCGTCGCGCGCTTCGACACGCGCTTCGCGCGGGTTGCGGTCCAGGTCTGCTGGGACCAGTGGTATCCGGAGGGAGCCCGGCTGGCTGGGCTCGGCGGGGCTTCGATCCTGTTCTATCCGACCGCCATCGGGTGGCACCCCTCGGAGAAGGCCGAGCACGGCGCCGCGCAGCTTGACGCCTGGCTCACGGTGCAGCGGGGACACGCCATCGCCAACGGCATGTACGTGGCGGCGGTGAACCGGGTCGGCTTCGAAGGAACCCCGGAAGCGGGCCTCGAGTTCTGGGGGCATTCCTTCGTGGTTGATCCCTTCGGCAGGGTGATCGCCAAAGCGGCGGTGGACCAGGAAGAGACGCTGGTGGTGGAGTGCGACCCGCGCCGGGTGGAGGACGTCCGCCGCCACTGGCCCTTTCTGCGCGACCGCCGCGTGGATGCCTACGCCCCCCTGCTCAGCCGCTGGCTGGATGGCTAGCGGGCTACTGAAAAAGCCCGACAGGCCAAGGGGCCCATCCCACGCGGACCGCAAGTCGCTGAATCTGCGGTGTGGGACAGGCGTCCTCGCCTGTCTTTCGCGGGCGAAGAGCCTTTTTTCAGCTGCCTGCTGGCGGACCATGGTGGTAGGCTGCTTCCATGCGCAAACTGATGCTGGCAATCGCACTTCCCGCGCTGCTCGTGGGCCAGGCTCCCAAGAGCGGGCGGGAACCTCTTCCCAACGAACAGTGGGTGGCGCTGTTTAACGGCAAGGACCTGACCGGCTGGGTCCAGGTCGGCAAGGAGAAATGGACGGTGGAGAACGGCGCGATCCACGGACAAGGTGTAACCAAGGAGTACGGCTACCTGCAAACCGAGAAGGACTACAAGGATTTCTGGCTGTCCCTGCGTTTCAAGTGCGACGCCGACGGCAACAGCGGCGTCTACTTCCACACGCGTTTCAAGCCCGGCACTGCGGATGTCTCGCAGGGGATGCAGTTCGAGATCGACCGCACGCCCAACCGCCACACGGGCGGCCTCTACGGCGACGGCCGCGGATGGGTCGCCTGGCCGGCCCCCGAGTACGAGTACGTCATCAGGCCGACCGATTGGAATGACATGCTCCTCAAGGTGGAGGGCAACCGCAGGGTGGCGATATTGAACGGTATCACGGTGCTGGATTTCACCGATCCTGCGCCCAGGTCGTTCGACGGCGCCATCGCCCTTCAGTTGCACTCCGGCGGCCAGGGCAACATGTGGTTCAAGGATATTCACATACGCGACATGTCGCGGAGATAGGGCGTCCGGGCCGCCGGTCAGTGGGTCACCGAGAGGCTCGTCTCCAGCGTCCCCTGCGCCGGAGGGGCGGCGCCCGGCAACGGGCTGACGTCGCTGTGCGCGCCCCCCGTTGAAGCCCTCGCCGAAGGCATGACCGGCCGCGGGCGGACCGGGCACAGCATGCGCTCGCGAGTCATCCACCGCCCGATTTCGGCGGCCGGCAGCGGCATGCCGAACAGGTAGCCCTGAGCTTGGTCGCACCCGAGGCTCCGCAGGGCCATCAGTTGGGGAATAGACTCCACTCCTCCGGCAATGGCGGCCACACCCAGCCCGCGGGCCAACCGGATGATGGAATCCACCAGTTGCAGGCTGCGGAAGGAGGCGCCGAGGTCGTGAATGAAGCTGCGGTCTATCTTCAGGCTGTCTATGGGCAGCTTCTGCAAGAGCCGCAGCGAGGCCCCGCCCGCGCCGAAATCGTCGATCGAGATGCGGACGCCGAATTTCCTCAGCTTTTCGATCTTCTGCCGGGAAAGGCCGAAGTCCTTCATCACCATGCCCTCGGCCAGTTCCAGCACCAGGGATGACGGTTCGATCCCGCTTTCGCGTACGGCGTTCTTCACGGCCTCTTCGAAATCCGCCCGGAAGAACTGAGGGCGCGAGACGTTGACCGCGATCTTGACGGGCGGGCAGCCGGACTCGCGCATCTGGCGCACCTGGCGGCACACGGCGCCCAGCGCCCACAGGCCGATGGGGAGAATCAGGCCGGAGTCCTCGGCCATGGGAAGAAAACGGTCCGGGCGCAGCATGCCACGCTCCGGGTGCTTCCAGCGGAGCAGCGCTTCCAGGGCCGCCAGTTTGCGCGTCTTGAGGTCGAACTGAGGCTGATAGAAGAGCACCATCTGTCCCTTGTCGAGGGCGGAGCGCAGGTGCTGCTCCAGCTCCAGCCGCTCGCGCGCCATGTCGCCGAGTTCCTGCGTGTAACAGGCGATCCCGCTCCTGCCCTCCGCCTTGGCGCGATACATGGCCCGGTCGGCGTTCTCGCAAAGCGCCGGGCAGTTCTGCCCGTCGTCCGGGTACAGGCTGACCCCGATGGCCGCCGACACGACAAGGCTGTGTCCTCCCACCTCGAATGGGAGTCTCAGAGCGTCGGCCAGTTTGTCGGCGATCCGGAGCGCGCCGGAGCGGTCCGTCAGATCGGGCAGAGCGACCAGGAACTCGTCGCCTCCCCAGCGGGCCACGATGTCGGCCGACCTCAGGCAGCCCTCGATCCTGCGCGCCACTTCCCGAAGCAGGTCGTCACCCGCCGTGTGGCCCAGCGTGTCGTTCACCTGTTTGAAGCGGTCCAGGTCGATGCACAGCACGCCCACGGCGAGCCGCCCCCGGCGGGCTCTGGCGATGGCCCGCCCGACATGGTCCTCAAAACCGGCCTGGTTAACGAGCCCCGTCAGGGGATCCCGCAGGGCGCAGCCGGCCGGCCCGGCCGTAGACTGTGCCTGCTGCCCCGCTGCGCCGAAGCGGCCGGCTAGCAGCCACGCCTTCCCGCACAGCAGCGCCAGGGCGAGCGGACACAATGCGCCGGCAGTGTAGACCAGCAGCAGGCGCACGTCCTCGCCGGCAAACCCGGCTCCGATCCACAAGGCGGTGGAAAGCGCGGCGGCGCCGGCCCCCATCGCCACGGGCGCCAGGCTCGGCCTCGCCCCCCTGGTTTTCGGCTTCCACGCCACCATCGGCTCCGTGCTAGCTCCGCTTCATCTCACGCCACCGCCGTCAGGCGGTCGCGGGCCTGCCCGCGCAAGGTAAGCGTGGACGCCTGCTTGCGCAATTCATCGCCTGTCATGGGAATCCCGAACAGAAAGCCTTGCACGCGGGAGCATCCGGTGGACTCCAGAATTTCAAGCTGCTCCCGGGTCTCGACGCATGGCGCGGTCGCTTCCATCCTGAGGCTTTCCGCCAGCGTGGAGATGGACTTCACCAGCGCCGGCCCTTCCCCCGGGCCGGCCAGGCCTCTGACGAAGCACCTGTCGATCTTCAGGTTGTTCAGCGGCAGCCGCGGCAGGCGGCCGAGCGACGAGCAGTCGGAACCGAAACCCTCAGCCGTGATGCGCACGCCGAGTTCCCGCAGCCCGGCCATTCTGGCGGCCCAGTCCTCGGCGTGCTTCAGCAGCAGATTTTCGGGAAGTTCCAGTTCCAGCAGGCCGGGCGGGATGCCGGACTCCTGCACCGCCAGCCGGACGTGCTCCAGGAACTCCGCCCGATCGAAGTGCAGCCCGGAGACGTTCACCGCGATCCGCTGCCGCCCCTTCCCGTTCTGCGGAAGCAGGCGCGCGTGCCGGCAGGCTTCGCGCAGCACCCATTCACCGATGGGCACGATCATGCCGCACTCTTCGGCTGCCGGGATGAAGCGCGAGGGGAGGATCAACCCATGCTGAGGATGGTTCCAGCGCAGCAAGGCCTCCACCGCCGCCATCTCCTCGGTGGCCACGTGGAACTGAGGTTGGAAGTGGAGCGAGAACTCGCCCCGGTCCAGCGCCCGCTTGAGGCCCGCCTGCAAGTCCGCGCTGTGCCAGTCGGCGGCCGCCCCCCCGTGCGGCATCCGGCTCCGCGATCCGCTCCCGTCCCGCGCAACCGGCCGTGAGATCTGCTCCCGCCGCCCCAGGCACACGGCGGCCAGGCGGCTCGCCGCCTCCAGCAGGCTCTGCTCGGAGGCCGTGGGCTTTCCCGCCTCCGAGCGGCAAACCACGACGAAGCCGAGCGTCAGGCCGTCCGCCGAATACACCGGCGACGCCCAGAAAGCCCGGAAGCCGCGGCCGGAGGCGGCGCCACACAGTCCGGAGGGGAGCCGGTGGCGCTCGATGTCGAAGACCAGCACCGAGCCGGCCGATGCCTTCTGCGCAGCGTGGTTGGAGCGCCAGGTCTCAGCAGGCAGCCCATCCAGATGCTCCAGCAGATCCGGCGGCATGCCGGGGGAGGGTGCCGTGCGCAGGCGCCCCGCCCTTTGCAGCAGGACCACGCAGCGCGCGCCGGGCGTCTGGTGCTCCACCATCTGCGCCAGCTCCGCCAGAACCTCTTCGGCCGGGCGGTCTTGCGACATCATCTCGATCACGCGCAGACGGTCCTCGGCCAGCAGTTTCGCCTGTCTCTCTGCGGTGGTGTCGCGTATGCTGACCAGCAGGCGTCTGCGGCTGTCCTCGCCCCACTCGCCGAATCTCAGTTCCGCCGGGAAGACGCTCTTGTCCTGACGGACCAGCGGCAACTCCACCACGCGCCCGTCCAGTCTCCACTCTCCGGTGAACAGGTCGGCTTCCTGCTTCTCCCCCGTCGGACTGTCCGGGTTCGGAGCGAACAACTCCCGGAGCGGGAGCCCCAGCGCCTCCCGGTGGCTGTAGCCGAGCATCTCGGCCGCAGGCCTGTTCAGGTCCACAATCGCGGCGTCGGGTCCGGCCAGCACCACAGCCTCCCTGATCCCATCGAGGATGCGCCGGCTGGTCTGGCCGTCTTCCGAGCCCCCCGGCGGCGCTGCCAGTTTGCCGGAGATCTCCTCGACCAGCAGCGCCCGCAACTCCGGTACGCACTTCAGGGACCGGATCTTGATCAGGGTGGTGCGTAGCACCCGGCCGCTGGCCGGGTCGGGAACCTCCGCTATCTCCTCGCCACGGCAGTCTCCGGTAAGCAGGAAATGTGGCGACCAGCGCGCCAGGAACGGGGCGGGCAGCACTTCGCGCAGGGGCTTTCCCTGCACGGCCTCCGCCCTGAGGTTAAACAACAGGCAGAACGTGGAGTTTGCCCTCAGGATGTGTGTCTGGCGGTTCAACAGGGCGACGCCTGTCGACAGGCTGTCGAGCAGTTGCAGAACGGAACCCCCGTCGCCATCCAGCCCGGGGCGCTCGGCCCCCGCACTCTCGGCGGGACCCGTGAAAGAGGCCGGCTCGCGCCTCTCCCCCACGCGGCGGGCCTGACGCAGGAGCCGCGCGGGCAAGCCGCGGCGCCCAGCACGGACGAGCAGCGCGCCGGTGAGCAGACCGAGAGAGCCTAACAGCAGCAGCCAGGGCGCCTTATCCGGCGTTGACGCTTCCGTGGCTGTCGCCGGGCCGAGGGCCGCCGGCCAGAAGGCGGCGGCCGCCGCCAGGCCGGCCGCGCCCGTCACAAGCGCCATGCAGATGTAAGAAAGCGTGCGCGAAGCTGGCGTCGCCATCGGTGCTCTCCGGCCGGCGCGTCCCGGCCATATCCGAACTTATGCGTGGGGTCTTCGGACGGCAATAGCACAGCGTGGTCTTGTGGTACTAGGAACTGACGTTGCCGGCGCTCTCCGCTCCGGCGCATCTCCACGTTGGGAACGCTGCTGCGGGAGGGGGGCAACTGCTTTGAAATGTGCTGGTCGTGAAGGTGGCTTGAAGGTCTCGGGCGGCCGGGCCTGGCAGGACTTTGGTCATGGAACCCGCCTTGAGTTTCCTCGGGAACGGCACATGCCACAGGGCGGTGATTGTGGCCAGGCGCCGCGATGGAAGATAATGGGGTAAGTTCACTGAGGGAGCGCATCCCATGAAGAGTCTAGGTGCGGCGATCATTCTTGTCGCTGCCGCCTGTTTCGCCCAACAGCCGCCTCAGCCGCCTGGAATCGGCGAGGTTGAACTGATGCGGATCGGGGATATCAGGCCCGGTCTTACCGGCCACGCCTGGACCGTGTTTCAGGGCACCGAGCCCGAGCCGGTCCCCGTGGAGATCATCGGCGTCTACAGAAACGCGGGTGGACCGCGTCAGGACATCATCATCGCCAGGCTCGGGGGTAAGGCGGAGCGCACCAACGTCGCCGGCGGCATGAGCGGCAGCCCCGTGTACATCGATGGGAAACTGGCCGGGGCCATCTCCACGCGCATCAGCGTGCTGAGCCCGGACGCCATCTGTGGGATCACTCCGATTGAGCTGATGTTGGAGGTTTCCGACCTGGACGACTCGCGGCCCGTGGACGCGCCGCCACCCTCCACGGCTGCGGCGTTCGGCGCCCTGCCCGCTGCCGGGGCCGTCCTGACGTCCGGTTTGCACGGACCGCTGCCGGCCATGACGCCGATTGAGACTCCGCTGGCTTTGTCCGGTTTTCACGCCGGCGCTCTGCGCCAGGCCGGCCCGGTGTTCCACGAACTGGGCATGACCGTGATGCAGGGTGGCGCCGGCGCCGCTCTGCGGGGCTCCAGGCCGGCCCCCGGCTGGGAGAAATCCCTGCGCCCGGGGGACGTGGTAACGGCGGTTCTGGTGTCCGGGGATATGACGGTCTCTGGCCAGGGTACCGTGACGTACAACGATGGCCGCCGCGTACTGGCTTTCGGACACAGCCTGCTGAATCTGGGCCGGGTGGACATGCCCATGAGCAAGGGCGAAGTCCTGCTGACGCTGGCCTCCAGCCTCCAGCCCAACAAGTTCGCCAACGCCACCGAGATCGTGGGCGCGCTCAGGCAGGACCGCCGCAGCGGCGTGCTGGGAGTGCTGGGGGACGAAGCCGAGATGATCCCCGTCACAGTCACCGTGCGGAGCCTGGCCGAGGACGGAGGCGTTCGTGGGGAGAAAGTCTACCGGTACAGCGTCGCTGTGGTGGAGCGGCTGACGCCGAACCTGCTGTTGACCACGCTCTACAACACGATCTCGGCGGTGAACGAGTTCGGAGAGGGCACGACCTACCGGCTGAACGGGAGAGTCGAGCTGGATGGAGGTCGCGCCCTGTCGCTCGCCACCATGCAGTCGCACAGCGAGACTGCCTCGCCGGCTCCGCTCCTGCTGGCTAACTGGGTGGCCGACCGGTTCAACCGGCTCTTCACAAATGCGGTCACTCCGCCCCGTTTCCGGGGGGTGGACCTGAGCGTGGACGTGATCCCGGAGCGCCGCACGGCAACCATCGAAAGCGCCTGGATGGCCTCGCAGGAGGTCCAGCCCGGCGAGGAAGTCCCCGTCAAGGTCTATCTCCGTCCTTACCGGGGCCCGGGCATCGAGCGGGAGCTCCTGCTCAGGATTCCCATGGGCCTGCCGGCGGGCGAGCACCGCGTCCTTCTCAGTGACGCCGACACCCTCAACCGCATCCAGACGGCGGCGGGCCGCGCCAACCGCTTCATCGACCTGAACCGCAGCATAGCGCTGATCAACCAGGAGCGCGCCAACAACAAGGTCTATGCGTCCATCCTGTTCGCCGGCTCGACCGTGTACTATGACGACAAGGTCATGCCCAGCCTCCCGGCCTCGGTGCTCAACGTGATGCAGGCCGTGCCCGCCGCCAGCCGTTCCGTAGTCGCCGCGCGGGAAACCACGGTGGAGCAGGCGTCCATTGCGTTCGACTACGTGATCAGCGGGAGCTACTCGCTGACCTTCAAGGTGAAGTAACACAATTCGATGATCAGAACCCTGACGCTGTTGCTTGCCGTCCTGCTGCCCCTGTGCCGGGCCGGCGCCGTGACGCCGGCCACCTGGCGGCAGTCGGACTTTGCCGACTTCGACAAGGCGGTCCTGAAGAACGTCTCCCTTCGCAGCGACGGACGCCTGAGCCTGGCTCCCGTCTTCACGGAGCTCCTGGATTCCTCGCTTCCATACCTGTGGGCTCTTGCCGAAGACTCCAAAGGCAACGTCTATGCCGGCGGGGGAGGCCCCGGAGTTCCAGGGGCAAGGGTGTTCGTGATCTCGCCGGAGGGCAAGAGCCGCGTGCTGGCCGAGATGGATGCGTTGCAGGTGAGCGCTCTCGCCGTCGACCACGGCGACCGGCTGTACGCCGCAACCTCGCCCGATGCCAGGATCTACCTGATCGCAGCGGACGGAAAGACGGAACTGTACTACGATCCGGCGGCCAAGTACGTGTGGGCCATGGTCTTCGACGCGAAGGGAAACCTGTACGCGGCGACTGGAGACGAGGGGCTGATCCACCGGGTGACGCCCGGCGGCAAGGGCGAGGTGTTCTACCGAACCCAGGAGAATCACGCCCGCGCGCTGGCGGTGGACAGCCAGGGAAACCTGCTCGTCGGGACCGAGCCGGATGGGCTGGTGGTGCGGGTCTCGCCCGCCGGGCAGGGATTCGTGCTGTTTGAGACGCCCAGGCGCGAGGTCACGGCCGTGGCGGTGGCTCCGGACGGCACGATCTACGCCGCGGCCGTGGGCACGAAGCAGCCCGCGGTGGCGCCCGCGGCTCCCGTGCCCGCCATGCAGCCCGCTGCTGCCGGCCAGGCGCAGACACAGGCGCCCGCTCAGCAGGCGCCCACTACGCAGCCCCCGCCCAGTGTGTCTCTCGCCCAGGCGCTGCTGGCTGGCGGTTCCGAGGTTTACAGGATCGATCCGGAAGGCTACGCCCGCAGAATCTGGACGCACGCCCAGGACATCGTCTATTCGCTCGCCCTGGACGGCCGGAGCCGGCCGCTGGTGGGCACGGGTAACCGGGGCGGCATCTACCGGCTGGATTCAGATCTGCTGAATACACTCCTGGTGAGGAGTCCGCCGAGCCAGGTGACCAGCCTGCTCGCCAGCCGCCAGGGCCGGATTCTGGCAACCACCGGGAACATCGGCAAGGTCTTCCGGCTCGGACCCGGCCTGGAGAAGGAGGGGTCCGTCGAGAGCGACGTGTTTGATGCCGGCCTTCTCTCGCTGTGGGGCCGGCTGAGCTACACGGGAGTTCCGGGCGGAGGCGAACTGCGCTTCGAGACGCGCAGCGGCAACCTGGACCGCCCGCGGCAGGACTGGAGCCCGTGGTCCGCGGTGAAACTCGACTCTGGCGGCGGGCGCGTGGCCTCTCCACAGGCCCGCTTCATGCAATGGCGGCTGGCCTTGGGCGCCTCGCCCTCGGGCGGCTCGCCGGAGGTGGACTCGGTGAGTGTCGCCTATCTCACCAGGAACGTTCCTCCGGTTGTGCAGGAGATCGAGATCACAGCCGCCAACTACCGGTTCCCCGTGCAGTCCCTTCTGATCACGCCCACCCGTACGCTGACCCTTCAGCCTCTGGGCCGTCCCAGGAGAAGCGTGTCCGTGCCCATGGCGGACTCCGGGGTTGTGGCGCTGCAATACGACAAGGGGCAGCTTGGCGCGCGCTGGGCCGCGAGCGACGACAACGGCGACGCCCTCCTGTTTAAAGCCGAGATCCGCGGCGTTCGGGAAACCGAGTGGCGGCTGCTCAGGGACAGGATCAAGGAGCGGTATCTGAGCTGGGACTCCACGGCGTTCTCCGACGGAGAGTACCTCCTCCGCGTGACCGCCACTGACCTTCCGGACAATCCTCCCGGCGAGGAGTTGTCGGCGCAGCTGGTGAGCCGGCCCTTCCTCGTCGACAACTCCCCGCCCAGGATCACCGGCCTGGCGGTCGCGAGGGCTTCCGGAGGGCTGGAGGTGCGTTGGAAGGCCGCCGACTCGCACAGCCTCATACAGAGGGCCGAGTACTCGCTCGACGGCGGCGAATGGCTCGTGGCGCAGCCCACCACCCGCGTATCCGACAGCCAGGAGCACGACTACGTCCTGAGGCTGGCGGGCGTCCCACCCGGCGAGCACACAGTGGCGGTGCGCGTCACCGACGATTACGACAACCAGGCCGTGGCCCAGGCCGTGGTCCGGTAGCAGCGGGCTATTTCTTCTCCCGGGCGGCTTTTTTCAGCGTGCCTTCCGGGTCCGCGTCGAAGGTCTTCTTGCAGTAAGTCGAGCAGAAGTAGTAGGTGGCGCCCTTGTGCTCGCTCTTGCCCGCGGCCTTGGCCGGGTCGATCGTCATCCCGCAGACCGGGTCCACCACGGTCTTGGCCGGCTGCTCCTTCTTCTGCTGCGCCTGCGCCACAGCCGGCGCCAGTCCGGTCGCGCCGAGCGCCAGCGCCATCCCAAGTGCAAGCGTCTTCATGAGATTCCACCTCTCTATTCAGTATACTTGGTGGGGTGAGGGGGGACGGCAACAAGCAGGCTCTCCGCCGCCGGCTGTTGCGGACGCGGCCGTCGGAGGCCCGCGACGCGGCCATGCGCAGAGTGATAGTCCGAATCCCTCGAGGCAAGGTGGCCACCTACGCCCAGGTTGCGGCAGCTGCGGGCTATCCGCTTCACCACCGGCAGGTGGTGCAGTTGCTGCGCAAGAGCGGAGACGCGTTGCCGTGGCAGCGTGTGGTCGGCGCCGGAGGTGAAATCCGCCTGAAGCACGACATGGCCGGGGAGCAGCGGGTGCGGCTCCAGATGGAAGGCGTGCGCTTTCGCGGGAGGCGCGTGGCCATGGAGGACCACCAGCACGTTTTCCGCGGGTGGGAGCTATAGTATCCTGTCCATGTACTGTGAGCGCACATGGTCCTGGCATCGCAGCTCCGCGCGGGCATGGCTATCCGATTCGAAGGAGCCGTGTACAGGGTCCTGGCCGCCGTCTACCATCCCGGCCAGGGCAAGATGGGCGGATCGACTCACGCGCGCCTGCGCAACCCGGCCACGGGAGCTCTCTGGGAGCACAGCTTCCGCTCGGAGTTGAAGCTGGAGGACCTGCCGGTGGAGAAGCGATCGATGGAGTTCCTCTACGCCGACGGCGACGCCTGCCACTTCATGCACCCGGAGGATTACGAACAGGTCTCCGTGCCGGTGTCATTGCTGGGGCAGCGCGCCCGGTTCCTTCAGCCGGGAATGCGGCTCCCCGTCGAGTTCATTGAGGAACAGCCAGTCAGCGTCCTGTTTCCGGATATCATCGAGGCGCGCATCGGCCAGACCAGCCCGCCGGTCCACGCCCAACAGGACAGCACCTGGAAGACGGCGACGCTGGAGAACGGCGCCGAGGTGATGGTCCCGCAATTCGTCAAGACCGGCGATGTCGTCCGGCTCGACAGCCAGAACCTGAAGTACATCGACCGCGCCAAAGGCGGAATGAAGTGACCCCATGACCCCTCAAAATCCTCCTAAGATCCAGTTGTCCGCGACGCCCGAATACCGGGAGTCATACGCCAACAGCGTGCAGGTCCGGCTCAACCTATGGGATTTCTTCCTGGTGTTCGGGACCATCAATCAGACCGCCGCCGACAGCGTCACCATCCGCAATTTTCAGGGTATCTACCTGAGCCCGCCGCAAGCCAAGGCGCTCTCCAACCTGCTCCAGCAGAACATACAGCAGTACGAAACCGCGTTTGGCGAGATCAGGCTGGAGCCCCAGGCGGGGGAGACGGTGATTCAGTAGGCGTGACCTGCCGCTGCGTCAGTTGACGCGCAGCGCGTACTCCCTGAGCAACTGGTCCGGCGCGTCGCGGGGATAGAGCCGCGCCCAGTAGGCGCCCTTGCTAAGCCCCCTGGGGACCGCCACGGCGAGCCGCCCGCCTTCGGGCTCGGCGCGCAGGGAGCGGACCTGGCGGCCCGTGGAATCCACCAGGCGGAGTTCCCAGGCGTCGTGCCTCGGCAGCCCCGCAAGGTCGGCCTCCAGCAGGAGTTGCCGGCCGCTGGGCGCTTCGGCCGCCTGGTATCCGCCCGAGCCGCCACGCAGGGTCTTGAGCGCCACCGCCACAGGGGCCGTTGCCCCCGGCTTGAATGTGTGTCCGGCCAGCGACATGAGCGCCAGTGCCGCGGCCAGCAGCACGGCGCCTGCCACCCAGACCAACTGCGGCGCGATCAACGCGTCAAGCAGGCCGGCGAGCCGCCTCCTCCATGTCCCGGGATGTTCGTGACTCAACCGGAGCGCGGCGTCCCTGACGGCTTGCACATAGATGTCGGTCTTCGCCAGGCGGTCCTGGCAGGCGGCACAGATCAGCAGATGGGTTTCCAGGCGTTCCGCCGGGAGTGCCGGTAGGGTTCCAAGAGCGTAGCTCTCCAGGGCCTCTTCGCTGACGTGTTCGTCGCGACCCAGCATCACAGCTTTCTTTCCGGTCGGGGGGCAGCAGGCCGCACCGGGTCGCCGTCCCCGAAAAGTTAGTGTAGCGAACCGGCCGATTTTTTCCTAAAAAGAGCGGCGAGCGGCCGCTGGGCCAGCCTCCGCCTGCCCAGTTCGCCGAAGCGGGCCTTAGCTCTCGACTTCAGCAGCCGGAACTGCGTGCCGGTCAGGCTCATCTCCTGGCAGATCTGCTCTTGAGGCTGTTCCAGGAGGTAGAAACGCGTCAGGATCTCACGGTCGCGCCGGGAGATGCTACGCAGGATGGCTGCCATGATCTCGGCCCGCTGCTGGCGGATAAGACGCTCTTCCGGGGTCTGGCCCCTATCGTATACACCGGCCCCTTGGTCCAGGTCCTGCATATCCCTGCGGCTCTGGACCACGCGCTCGATTGAAGCGGCTACCTGCCGCTTGACGATGGTCCGGACGAAGCCCATCAATCGCTCCGGTTCGCGCAGGTCGCCGCGCCGGATCGCCTGCACCACGATCAGAAATGTGTCGTGGACCCTGTCATCGAGTTCCTGCGGGCCCAGTTGCCGGCAGAGGTAGAACCGGATTCCGCGGCCGAAAAGCCGGTACAGTTCCTCCATGGCCTCCCGGTCTTCGGCCCGTATCCGCGCCACCAAGTCGCCCCAGTCGTTGAGGGCCGTTGCGAGCGTCTTGGCCGCTTTTCGGTCCGAGCCTCCGATGCGCGTCATGACGGTCCGTTACTCCCTTCCTGCCAGCATGTAGGCCCCCCAGTAGGCCGGAGACATGAGCTGCGAACCCGGACGCAGGGCGTCCAACTGCGCGCTGCGCAGAGCCTCCGCCGCGACCCAGCCGTCCTTGCGGCCGCGTAGCTGCGTCAGGTGCGTGTAGAAGGCAGCCAGCAACTGCCCCTGGTCGTCGGGGGTGGGCCACAGCGTAGCCACAACCGACCGTGCACCGGCGGCCAGCCACGCCCGCGTCATTCCCATAAGCCCTTCGGCGGGCGCCACTTCGGCGATGGCCGAAGCGCAGCCACTCAGCACCACCAGGCCGATGTCGAACCGCCGTCGTGAAATCTCGGCCGGCCCCAGCAACTCGGGCGCGCCCGCCTTATCCAGGCTCAATGCGATCAGCGCGTGTGCGGCTCTACCCGCCGAGGGCCTGAAATGAGTCGCGAAGTGAACCACAGCGGCGCCGGACGTGAGAGCGCGCTCCAGTCCGGTCAGCGACGCGTCCGGGCCCGTGAGAACCACCGATTGCCCCGCATCGCCCCACGCTCTGGCGCAGGCCTCGACCTCCCTCCCGCTGCCGGGCAGTCTGGGCAACTCTCCACCTTCGGGCCCGTTTCGCCACAAAGCGCGCAGACTGCCAATCCGCCTGCCTCTCCCCGTCCGCTCGTCGGCAGCGTTGTAGATGGGGTCTCCGACCCCCACGAACCGCCCGTTCCAATCCTGCTTTCCTCCGGGCTCCAGCAATAGCGCGGAGGAAACCATCCGGACCACGCGTTTCTCGGCCAGGTACACCGGCGACGCGCCGGTATCGTTGGTTTCCAGCGCCGCCACTGGCACTTTGCAGAGCTCTCCTTCCAGCGCCAGCGACCAACGTTTCGCGGCCAGGAGACGCTCCGGGACGGCGCCGAACAGGGCGGCGTAAAGTTCCCTCCCGAGCCGCGAACGCTCGGGGCGGTCGTGCGCCACTGCGGCGTGGAACTGTCCCGCCATGCGCTCCAGCCTGCGCTTGCCCGGCAATGGCAGCAATTGGAACCCGCCGGGCGTGACCGCCCAGAGATAGGAGTCAGGTTCGTCCAGATGAACGCTGAAGTAGACCTCGTCCTCCTGCACAGCCGACTGCACACGCGCCAGCAGCCCTGTATCCACTCCCGCCTGCGGCGGGCTCCACGGCGTCAGGCTGAGCCCCGCCTCGGCTTCCAGTTCCGTGAGCCGGTAGTGCAGACGGCTCAGCTCGGCCTTCACCGCCGGGTCGCCCTTCTGGACCAGCCTGGATTCGGCCGCGCGCAGCCTGGCCAGCGTCTCCCAGTACTCGGCAGGCAACCGCCGCCGCCACTCCGCCGGCAAGAACATCAGAGCCCGCAGCCCCGCGGCTCGGATCTCCTCGGCGGCCTCGAAGCCGAGACGGGCATACGCAGGGTCTCGGGTCTCGCCGTGCAGCGTCGCTGCGACCCGGATGAGCGCGGAGTAAAGCTGGTGCTGGTCAACGCCCGTATTGATCCAGGCTGAGTCCGCGGGCAGAACCTCGAGCCGGACGCGCCTTGCGTACTCCACCGCCCTGAGAAGGTCGGCCAGCGCCTCTTCAGCCTGTCCCATCTGCATCGAGGCCCTGCCTCGCTCGTAGTACACCCGCCACAGCGACAACGTCGCGGGCGACCGTTTAAGCCGCTGCAAGGCCTGATCGAGCAGCAGACGCGCCCCCACGGCATCGCCCTGAGCCGTGCGCAGCATGCCAAGGGTGTAATAGGAGTACTGAAGGTCAGGCAGCCGGTTCAGGCTCCGAATCCGGAAACCTTCCACCAGCGCCCTCTCGGCTTCCGCCAGTCGCCCGCGGGTGAGCAGTTCGTACCCAGCCTGATCCCATATGAGGCCAACTGTCGCCACATCGGCGCGAGCATCGGCCTCCTCCAGCGCCTGGTGGAAAAGCCGGAGCGCTCCGTCTATATCGCCCTGCCTCGATCTGAGGATAGCGGCTTGCGTGCGCAGCAGAGGGCCGAATCTGGTCGGACCGGCGCGGCGGGCAGCCTCCAGAGCCTCCTCGACCGCCACGGCGCCTGCGTTGACATCCTGCTGCTGAAGGTGGAGTGACGAGATGTTGGTGTGGACGACCGCCAGCAACTCCCCCCGGCCCAGTTTGTGCGCCAGCCGGCGCGCTTCGAGGTAGGCCTGCATCGCCTCGCGGTACTGCAAGCCGGCGAACCGCGCGCCTCCCAGTCCGTTGAGTGAGCGGAAGGCTTCCTCCTCGTCGCCTGCCGACAGCGCAAGCCGGTAGCTCTTCTCGTAGGCCCGTTGCGCCTCCTGAAACCGGCCAGCGGAATAGTGGGAGTAAGCGTCAGCGCGGCCCCGCCTTGCTTCGGCCACCAGGAGTCCGGCCGGTGTGGGACCGATGCGGCCTGGGGCCAATCCACTCAGCAGCAAAGCCACAAAAAGACCGAGAACGAGCCTGGACCACATGGGGTTCCTTCGACTACGCCAAGGATCAGTACCTGACCTCTAGTCCCTCCAGAAGTACTAAGGTAACCCTTAGTACTGTCGGAACTATCATACCCAAAGTCCTGCTGCTTGGCAATCGTTTTGTTAGACCCTCGGTCCGGTCGTGCGCCCCATACGCACGGCAATGCCTGGGGGCGAGTTGTGTCGAGTTGCTAGAACTCGATGATAATGATCGGAGGCATTCCGATTCTCCTCGAAAGGGAGGCTCTGTTTCGCTTGGCCTTCCCGGCTCGAAGGTATACCGGGCGGGGTGAAGCAAAGCTCTGCTCGCTGCGTTATGCCATGTGTTATCAATGACATAACGGCGTGCATCACCGGTGATTGAAAAGCGCCGCAAGCGCCTCCTGGCCTTCTGGGCTAGAGTATGGGATGTGAGCATTCCCACAGGCCAGGGATTCCAGGTTCTCCCGCTCCGCCTGCGCTTTCGAGCCTCGGAGGAGGTCTTTTTCCCTGCCGGTCAGCCTGGGAACATTGTCCGTGGAGGTTTCGGCGCCGCCTTACGGAAGCTGGCCTGGGTGCCCGAGCGCACGCCGCCACACGGACGCGAGAGGCGTGCGGAAAGCCCCTATGCGTGCATCTTCGAGCCACGCAGACAGGGTTCAGGCCCTTCGGGCCTGGCTGACCCGCCAAGGCCCTTTGTGTTTCGGACGCATCACCTGGACGGGTGCGCGGTCGAAGCGGGCGAGCACTTCCACATCGATCTGCACCTGTTCGATGTGCGAGCGCCGCTGTTTGGATTCTACGTGGAGAGCCTGCGGCTACTGGCGAGCGAGGGGCTTGGACCTCGGCGTGGGCGCGCGGCACTGGAAGCCGTGGACCTGCTGGACGGCGACGGACGGCCGCGATGCACGGCAGCGGCGACGGCATCCGGACCGGAGACCGTCTCCGGTCCCCCGCTGGAGCTCAGCCTGTCGCCCGATCCGGTCCCTGTTTCCCGGCTACTGGTGCGGTTTCTGACGCCGACCGAGTTGAAGGGCTCCGGAGTGGCCATGGAGCGTCCGCCGTTCTCGGTCTTGATGGCGCGCGTTCGCGACCGGATCAGTGCGTTGCGAGCTCTGTACGGGCCGGGACCGCTCACGGTCGACTTCAGGGCGCTTGGCCAACGGGCAAGACGTGTGACTCTGGTTCGTGCCGGCATGCGGCAGGTCCAGCGTGTACGCCGTTCCGCCGGCAGCGGTGCGATGCACCCGATAGGCGGCTTTATTGGAGAGGCGGAATATGAAGGCGAGCTGGCCGAGTTTGCTCCGTTCCTGCGGGCAGCGTACTGGACTGGGGTTGGCCGGCACACGGTGTGGGGGAACGGGGCGATACTGCCGGTTGTGGTTTCACCGCAGGGTCAGGCTGGCACGGTCGCCTTGCCGGGGGTCGGCCTTGGGCTATAGTAGAGGAGACGGCCCACCCCGGGGCTGGCGCCGCGGTGAGGTGCGAGAGCGGTTGAATCGGGCGGTCTCGAAAACCGTTGAGGGGGTGACTCCTCCGTGGGTTCGAATCCCACCCTCACCGCCAGATAATCAGCTTTTTCATTTCAGCAAGTTCGGCACGTGTTGCTTCCGGGCAGTTCCCAACTAGACTGCAACGCTCCGCATTTTCATCAGATTGCCGAGTTCGAGAGAGTGACCCGGCCATGAGTCCCGGCCGCCGCGACGGAAGGTGCGACGGGTGCTTTGTGGCCAGGGTAAGATAAGAGGGGATGCGGGTCGTTGACCAGTTGCGGCAGAGGCGCGAAGAGATCATTCGTGTTGCGGCCCGGCACGGAGCAGGAAACGTCTTGCTGTTTGGTTCGGTGGTCAGAGGGGAGGAGACGTTGGACAGCGACGTTGATCTCCTGGTGGATGTGACAGGAGAGCCCGGCCCGTGGTTTCCGGGCGGTTTGGCCGCCGATCTTCAAGAGCTCCTGGGACGTCCAGTTCAAGTCGTGATCCGCCGCTCACTGAGCCCTTTGATTCGGGACTCGGTGCTCAAGGAAGCTGCCCCCCTGTGAAGTCCGACCGGGCGTATCTTCAACACGTCCTCCATTGCGCCCGCAGGGTGTTGCAGGACTCCTCGGGCGGCAAGCAAGCAGTGTTCGCCTCACCGACGCTACAGGACGCGATTCTTCGGAACCTCCAGATCCTCTGCGAGTCGACCCAGCGCTTGACTGAAGAAACCCGAAGGCGCCATCCCGAGGTGGATTGGCGGGCCATGTCCGGCCTCAGGAACATCCTGGTGCATGACTACTTCGCTGTCGACCTGGAGACAATATGGACGATTGTCCAGCGTGATCTTCCGGCCCTGGAGCAGGCTGTGACGCAGTTGCTGGAAGACCCTTCGGTGGCCTGAATCCTCACCGTCACCAAGCCCATCCATGACCGAGGAGTCCGGGGTTGGCCGCCAGAGTTCGAAAGACCTCCGCGACACCCCGCCATAATTCCACAACTATAACCAGCACAATACATTACGAACCGTCATATGCTCATGGTGTCTATGAAATCCGGAGAATAGACACCAAGGGCGAGATGCTCCGGTGGAGTATCTCGCGGGCAGCTTCGATGTTTCCGAAGAATGACAGGCTGCCCAGGAAAGAGCCCGTGGCCGTCAAGAAACGCATCCGCGTCATCAAGAAGATCCGGGAAGCGCAGGGCCGGTGGCGCTTCGTTTCCCCGGTCTCCAGCCGCGCGCTGGCCGCTCCCGCTGTACAGGCTCCACACCGGCAGC
>JBBITL010000052.1:0-30623 GCA_037440765.1 Solibacteraceae bacterium | reverse complement strand
GGCTCTCGGCTGGTCCCGGAGGCGAACGCAGAGCGCAGGCCCTGCAACTGGTGGCAGGAGGGCGGCCTGTTCAGCCCTTTGCAATCAGCCACTTGGGCAGCTACTCTCTATAGGGTATTCCTGCCGGAGCGACGTGCGCTATACTCTTAAAGAGTCGGTCTATTCCTCTCCCGCGAGTGACTTGGCTTTGACACCATTCGATACCATCGAAAGCGCACAGGATTACGTCGATCTGCTGCTGGAAGCGATCGAGGAGACGCGGCGCGACGTGGGGGCCGAGATCCGGCTCTCGGCTGGTCCCGGAGGCGAACGCAGAGCGCAGGCCCTGCAACTGGTGGCCCTGAACCTGAATAAGCTGTCCTCACACGTGACCAAGTGCCGCCGGGTGCTCAACGACCTTCGATCTCTGCGGCGCCTCCTGCTTGAAGAACGCAAACCGCTCCCGGAGCCGGCAGTCGAAGCCCGGGTGGCCGGCGCCGCCTAGTCTCCTCGATCCGGACGGTCCGCCTGCGCAGGACCCGGAACGCAGAGGGCGGCTGTGTGTCTGTTGGGCTAGAATGACGTAATCAAGCCATGGCCGCGGCTTTCCTTCCACTGCGTATCCTGCTGGGGGCGCTGTGCGTCTTCTTCTCGCATTTTCTGGGGCGGTCGCTGGCGGCCCGAAGCCGGGCCAGGGCTGCCAACGCTCAACTGATGCGGTGGACCCTGCGCGTACTGGTAACGGGGCTCGGCGCCGCCTGGGGAACGCCGGACTGGGTTACATTCTCCACGCTGGGACTTTCGGTTGTCTCAGGCGGCCTGGGCTACTACCTGCTGTGGCGCCCGCAGCCTGCTGAGGAGGACCTGACCGAAAAGATGTTCCCCAAGGATTAGCGGGAATTTGCCTCCGAAGGCTTGCCGCCACACCGTCGAAGGCATATGCTGAACGCATCATGGCTGATCAAGTCAAATACATTCCTGAGGGCGCCCACGCCATCACGCCGCACCTGATGGTGAATGGCGCGGCCGGGTTCGTGGATTTCCTGAAGAGCGCCTTCGGCGCGGCCGAGTTGCTCCGGATGCCCGGACCCGGGGGAAGGCTGATGCACGTCCAGATGCGCATAGGCGATTCGATCCTCATGTTCGGGGACCATTTCCCGGAGTTCGGAGGCCCGCCCATCGCCGAGGGCCGCTGGCCTCTGACGCTGCACCTGTACGTGCCGGATGCCGACAAGACCTTCGACCAGGCCGTGGCGGCGGGCTGTGAGGTGATCATGCCGCTCAAGGACCAGTTCTGGGGAGACCGCTATGGCCACGTGAAAGACCCCTTCGGCTTTGTCTGGGCCATCGCCACACACAAAGAGGACCTCACGCCCCAAGAAATGCTGAAACGCCAGCAGGAGGTCTTCGGCGCCCAGTCCTGAGGCGCGGCGCCTCAGGCTCCGGGCACGGAGGCCATGTCGATCACGAACCGGAACTTCACATCGCCCTTGACGGTGCGCGTGTAGGCCTCGTTGATTTTCTGAATGGGGATAGTCTCGATGTCGCAGACAATCCCGTTGGCGGCGCAGTAGTCCAGCATTTCCTGGGTCTCGGCGATGCCGCCGATCACGGAGCCGGCCAGTGACCGGCGCTTGAGAATGAGGTTGAAAGCCTGAACCGGAGCGGGATCGCCCGGCAGGCCCACCAGCACCAGCGAGCCGTCCCGCCTGAGCAGGGACAGCAGCCCATTCAAGTCGTGCGGCGCGGAGACCGTGTCCAGGAGGAGGTCAAACCGGCCGGCCTGCGCTTCCATCGCCGCCGCATCCCTGGAGATCACGACTTCGTGGGCCCCCAGCCGCTCGGCATCCTGCCTCTTGCCCGGCGACGTCGTGAAAACAACCACGCGCGCACCGAAAGCGCGGCCGAACTTGACCCCCATGTGTCCCAGGCCGCCCAGGCCCACCACGCCCAGAGTGCTGCCCGGCCCCACCTTCCACTTGCGCAGTGGAGAGTAGGTCGTGATGCCGGCGCACAACAGCGGGGCTGCCGCGGCCAGGTCCAGGTTCGGAGCCACCTTCAGCGCGAACATCTCATCCACCACGATGCAGTCGGAGTAGCCGCCATAGGTGAAGCCGCCGCTGTGTCTGTCGGCTGAGCCGTAGGTGAACACCGGGCCGTCGTCGCAGTACTGTTCCTCGCCGGCCTGACACGATGGACACGCCCGGCAGGAGTCGACCAGGCAGCCGACCGCCGCACGGTCGCCCGGCGCGAACTTCTTCACCGCTGAACCGGTGCTCGTCACGATTCCGACGATCTCGTGACCGGGGACCATGGGGTACTCGGAGAAGCCCCAGTCGTTGTTCACCTGGTGGATGTCCGAGTGGCAGACGCCGCAGAACTTGATCTGGATGACCACGTCGTGAGGGCCGGGGTCGCGGCGCTGAAAGGAAAACGGAGCCAGGGCGGCCCTCGCCTGGCGGGCTGCATAGCCGTGGGATTGGATCATAGCGTGCTCCTACCATGATACAGCGAGGTATTCGAAGCCCCGGCCGGACAGACAGGCCGGCAGGCCTGCCCTAGAGTCTGACCTGGACCTGGACGGTGCGGCCGTTGCGGTAGACGGTCAGATCCAGAGTGTCGCCAGGACGCTTCCGGGCAACCGCGCGCTCCAGCGCCGTCGAGGTGGTGACCGCGCGCCCGTCGATGGCCATGATGAGGTCGCCCCCCACCGGGATTCTGTAGTTGCCGACTATCACCCGCTCCTGCGCTCCCCGCAGGCCCGCCACGGCCCCGAGCGAGCCGGACTCCACGCTGAAGATCAACAGGCCGCCCTCGACCGGCAGGTCCAGCAACTCAGCCAGGTTGCCGGCCACGTGCATCCCCTTCACGCCTGTCTCCGGCCGCCTGGACGCGTAGCGAAAATCCTCGAGAAGCGTCTTGGCCCGGTTGATCGGCAGCGCGAAGCCGATCCCCACGTTCGCCGCGCCGACGATCATGGTGTTGATTCCGACGGCGTTGCCCTGCGAATCCAGCAGAGGCCCGCCGCTGTTGCCGGGGTTGATGGCGGCGTCGGTCTGGATCATGTCCTCCATGCCGCGGCCGTCCTGGGAGGGCACAGCGCGGTGAAGCGCGCTTATGACCCCTGTGGTCAGGGTGCCTTCCAGTCCGAAGGGGTTGCCGATGGCGAGCACCTTCTGCCCCACCTGCAAGTTGTCCGAATCCCCCAGCCTCAAAAACGGCAGCTTCTTCCGGGGCTCGATCTTGAGCAGCGCCAGGTCGTTTTCCGGCTCCCGGTACAGCACGGCGGCGTCGTACTGGCTGCGATCGGCAAGTATCACCCGGATCCGCGCTCCCCGGCCCGCCACCACGTGGTTGTTGGTCAGCACCCGGCCGTCAGGATCGATCAGGAAGCCGGAACCGGCGCCTTCTTCCGGAACGATGCCCCTGAACCAATACTCCCGGTAGACCACCGTGCTGATGTTGACTGTAGCCGCGTTGGCGTTCCTGTAGACCTCGATGTTGTTGACCTCGTCGCTGCTCAGTCCGGCCGTGCGCGCCTGCTCCGGCTCACTCCACAGGCGGCCGGTCTCGGACACGGACCGGAACAGGCTCAGGGGCTTCCAATCGGCGACGCTGGTGACGTAGACGAAACCCGCGACCAGAAGTCCTGCCAGAAGGACGGATCGGATTTTCATCTCAGGCTCTGTAGCAGATTATAGACCCCTTCGACCTGCCTGATCGTCTCGGGTTCGGTCCCGGAGGTATCGATCACGTAATCGGCGAAGCGGCGCTTCTCCTCCAGCGGCATCTGCCGGCGGATGCGGGCCAGCGCCTCCTGGCGGCTGAGGCCGCGCCGGCTGGCGCGCTCCAACTGCTGCTGTTCGGCACAGACTGTCAGGATCAGCTTGTCCATGCGGCGGTGGCTGGCCGCCTCGATCATCACCGCGGCCTCGCAGACGATGATCGCTCCGGGGTCGCGGGCGCCGATCTCCTCCATCAGGCGGTTTTCGCGGCGGATCACCGGCGGGTGGACGATGCCGTTCAGAACTTCCAGCCGCCCAGCATCCGCGAAAACCTCAGCCGCCAGCCTGCCGCGGTCGATGGCGCCGTCCGGGGCCAGGATCTCCCGTCCGAATTCGCCCAGGATGGCTTCGAAAGCTTCGCCTCCCGGCGCCATCACCTCGCGTCCGATATCGTCAGCCTTGATGAGATAGCAGCCGAGCCCGGCCAGCGCTCTTCCGACGAAACTCTTGCCGGTGGCCAGTCCCCCGGTCAGCCCGACCTTCAGCATCCTCCGAGTCTCCGCTCGGCGGCGTCGATGGTGTTGGACATGAGCATGGCGATGGTCAGCGGGCCGACGCCGCCCGGGACGGGAGTATAGAGGCCGGCGCACTCGGAAACGTCCACTGGATGCACGTCGCCCACCAGCAGGCTCCCCTTCTGGTCGAATACAGAGAGCCTCTCAGGCCGGCGGCCGAAAATGGCTTCGGCCTGCCCGCGGTCCGAGATCCTGTTGATGCCCACGTCGATGACTGTCGCGCCTGGCTTGATGTAGTCAGCCGTGATCATGGCGGCCTTCCCCATGGCTGCCACCAGGATGTCGGCCTGCCGGCAGACGCCGGCAAGATCGGCCGTCCTGGAGTGGCACAGTGTCACGGTGGCGTGCTCGTGCAGCAGGAGGAAGGCCACCGGCTTGCCCACCAGGTCGCTTCGTCCCACAACCACCGCCCTGGCGCCGGCGATGGGCACCCGGTTCCGCTTCAGGATCTCAATGACCCCCAGCGGCGTGCAGGGCCGCAGGCCCGGACGGTTGGTGACCAGACTCCCCACGCTCACCGGGTGCAGGCCGTCCACGTCCTTGCCGGGCGAGATCGCCATCAGCACGCTCTTGGAGTCGATATGCCGGGGCAGGGGCATCTGGACCAGGATGCCGTCGATCTCCTCCCGCCGGTTAAGGCCTTCCACCGTCGCGATCAGTTCTTCGGTGGTGATGGCGGGCTGCGGCGTCAGTTTCTCACTGCGTATGCCGAGCTCCTCGCAGGTCTTGATCTTGTTGCGGACATAGATGTGCGAGGCGGGGTCATCGCCGACCAGAATCACCGCCAGGCCTGGCGGCCGGTGCGCGGCCGCCAGCCGCTCGACACGGCCTCTTGACTCGCCCAGGATCTGGTCCCGGATACGGTTGCCGTCGATCGGCTGTGCGCTCATGGCCTACGCCTGCTTCCTCCGGAAGTGATAGACCACGGCGCCGGCTGCCACCGTCAGCGCGGCCGCCAGTGAGACCTTGGGCTGGAGCATGACGCCGTAGACGGTCATCCACGCTCCCACGAGTACGAACAGGGCCGGCAGCACCGGCCAGGCGAAGCTCACTACGCGCAGTTTCTGCCACCCGGGCCGGCGGCGGAAAATGAACAGCGAACTGACCGACATGACGGCGAAGAAATTCAGCATGAAGCCGATGTAGATCACCAGTTGCGGGAACGGGGTCAGGGTCATGAGCACGGCGCAGATTCCCTGGAGCACGATGGCCGGCACGGGGGTGTGCCATCGCGGGTCCACCTTGGCCGCCACCGGAAGGAAAGCGCCGTTCTTGGCCATCGCGTAGTAGACGCGCGGCCCAATGGTCACCATGGCGTTCACGGTCGAGACCAGCGAGAGAGCCATCAGCGCGCTGAAAACCCCGGCGATTTCCGCGCCGAACAGCCGTGAGGCGGCCAGCGATCCCACCGCCACCACTCCCTTCATGTCATCCAACGGTGTGGCGTAGACGTAGATCAGGTTCAGTCCGAAGTACAGCGCGGCCACCAGCGCCGTGCCCACGGCCAGCGCGACAGGCAGCGTTCTTTCCGGCCGCTTCAGCTCTTCGGCGACGTAGGTGGCCGCGTTCCAGCCGCTGTAGGCCACATAAATCCAGAACAGGCTGATGGCGAACTGGGCCGCCAGCGGCGTGGCCGAGGTCCGCTCGGTCGCCATGCCGAAGTGCTCCCAACTGCCGGAGCCGATTCCGAAGCCCAGTCCGATGAACGCGACCAGAACCAGGATCTTGATCGCCGTCAGCACGTTCTGGATGCGTGCGATCCTCCGCACGCCGAAGAAATTGAGGACCGTGAACAGCGCGATGAGCCCGGCGGCCGCCAGTTGCGCGCCGCCCAGCTTGAGCGACAATGAGCCCAGCCCTATGGTGAACTGCGCGTTCTCCTGCTTCAGCGCCGGGAAGAAATAGCCGAGGTAATCGGAGAAAGCCAGCGCCGCGGCAGCGATGGGGGCCGAGAAGCCGGCGAAGAAGGACACCCAGCCATCCATGAAGCCCCAGGTCGGCCCGTAGGCCCGCGTCAGGTAGACGTACTCGCCGCCGGAACTGGGAAAGTTGATGCCGAGCTCGGAGTAGCAGAAGGCGCCGATAAGGGCGAACACCGCGCCAACCAGCCAGATGTTAAGAACCAGGCCCGGCGCGCCCAGGTCGCCCGCCAGAAAGCCGCTGGTGGCGAAGATCCCGGTTCCGACCATGTTGGAGACGACCAGCGCCGTGGCGCTGATGACGCCCAGTTGCCTGAGCAGCGCGGAGGGGCTTGCGGAAGAAGCCTGAGAGTGAGCCATTGTTGATTCCGTCAATTGCACATTGTACGTCACGGGGGTAGCATGCGAGTATGCGGCGGTTGTTCCTTGCGGCGTTGCCCTTCGCGCTGCTGCCGGCAGCGGACCCCTACGCCGCCCTGAGGGAGAGGATGGTGCGCGAGCAGATCGAGGCGCGCGACGTCCGCGACCCGGGCGTGCTGCGTGCCATGCGGTCCACACCCCGGCATCTGTTCGTGCCGGGCGAGATGCGGTCCATGGCGTACCTGGACCAGCCGCTGCCTATCGGCAGCGGGCAGACCATCTCACAGCCTTATATTGTGGCGATCATGACCGAACTGCTCCAGGTCTCCAGGGCGCACGCCGTCCTGGAGATAGGGACCGGCTCCGGCTATCAGGCGGCGGTGCTTTCGCCACTGGCGGGCCGGGTGTACACCATAGAGATCGTCCCGGAGTTGGCCGCCCGGAGCACGGCCCTGCTCAAGGAACTGGGGTGCTCAAACGTGACGGTGCGCCTGGGTGACGGCTACCTGGGCTGGCCGGAGCAGGCGCCGTTTGACCGTATCATGCTGACCGCCGCGCCGGGGGAAATCCCCAAGGCCCTCCTCGACCAGCTCAAACCGGGCGGCCGGCTGGTGGCGCCGGTGGGCTCCACGCCGTTCAACCAGGAGCTGGTGGTGGTGGAGAAGGCCGCCGACGGCAAGCTGCGCCGCCGCACGGTGTTCCCCGTGCGCTTCGTCCCCATGGTGCGCGGCAAGCAGTAGTTACAGACCTTATCAGCTTATATTGAATTTCACTGTAATGCTGCCCCACAAGGATCGCATCTTGTCGGAGGGGCGGCGCAGCGTCCTGCAATGGTTGCTCGGGGGCGGACTTGCCGCATCTGTAGTCTCGTTCCTCTGCCCCGCGCTGCGGTTCATGAATCCTCCCGATGCTCCCGAAGCCGTGGTGAACGAGGTCAGCGCCGGCACCACGGGCGAGTTCAAGGCCAACGCCGGGCGCATGGTGAGGTTCGGCAGCCGTCCGGTGCTCGTGATCCGGCTGAATGAAACCGGCCGGCGCGCGTTCTCTGCCATCTGCACGCACCTTAACTGCACGGTGCAGCACCAGGAGACGAGCCGCCAGATCTGGTGCGCCTGCCACAACGGCTTCTACGGCCTGAACGGGCTGGTGGTTTCCGGCCCCCCGCCCCGGCCGCTGGAAGATTACACGGTGCATGTCCGTGGCGAGGAAGTGGTGGTATCCCGGCGCTCGTGATTTCAGAGTGGGAGGGGCTCGGTGGCCCCGGGCAAAGGTTCGGGCGTGTTGCGGGCGTGGCTGGAGGAGCGCCTCGCGCTGGGCGGCATTCGTGAGTTCATCGCTCACAAGAAGGTCCCGGTTCACTCCGCCGCCATGTGGTACTACTTCGGCGGAATCACGCTGTTCCTGTTCGTGGTTCAGGCTCTGACCGGCATCCTGCTGCTTCGCCACCAAGGTCGGCACCGACATGGCGGAGAGTCCTCCATGGATCGGCCCGCCGCTGGCGCGCTATCTGAGGGGGGAACTGCTGGGCCTAATCGGTTTCGGCCTGCTGGCGGCGTCTTGGGCGTTGCTCCCGTTATGGGCCACCAGCCGCCGCGGCACGCTGAGGACCAGGCTTGTCACGGGGGCCGGCGTGGCGCTCATCGCTTACCTGGCCACCTTCTCCATCCTGGGGCACTTCCAATGAGACGGGCGCTGCGTTTCTGTATATGGTTCGCAGTCCCGGCGGCGGCGGCCTTCTCCGCCAAGGACTCCTGCGTCGGTTGCCACGGACTGCTGGCGGCCCTTCGATTGAATCCCGCCGGGGCCGGTTCGCTATACTTTGAGGCGATGCCAAGACCGACACTCTGCCTTTCCCTTGTTCTCGCCGCCCTGCTGCTGGCAACTGCCGCCTGCAAGCGAAGCCAGCCCCGGGCGGACGCGACCATCGAGGAAGGTCCGGTTCTCCAGACCATGTTGCAGATGGGGGACCCGAACGCCGCTCCACAACTCATCCGCGGGTTCTACGAAGTTGAGGCGGGCGCCTGGCGCTGGACCATGGGCAAATTCGCCGTGACGCTCAGCCCGCCGCCCCAGGCTGCCACGCACGGCGCGAGACTCACGGTCATGCTCGTGGTGCCGGAGCCGGTGATCAGGAAGCTTGGCGCAGTGACGCTCTCAGCCGGCGTGGACGGGGTGGCCCTGCCCGGGGAGACGTACGCCAAGGCCGGCCAGTACGTGTACTCGCGGGAAGTGCCTGCCCAGTCCCTGGCCAAGCGGGCGGTGACGGTCGACTTCGCTCTCGACAAGTTCCTGCCGCCCGGCGAGGCGGACCAGAGAGAACTGGGTCTGGTGGTCACCGCCGCCGGCTTTGAGCCTAAATGAAGCGCGTCGCCGGCGCCGCTTACTGGGCGGCTCCCAGCCTGCTGTGCCTCGCCTTCTACTGGCTGGGCCTGAGAGCCTGGTTCCAGCAGGATGACTTCGCCTGGCTGAGCCTGTACTCGCGCCTGCAACAGACGGGCGACCTCGCCGGCCTGCTGTTCGAGCCGCTGGCGCAAGGCACCATCAGGCCGCTCAGCGAGCGGGTGTTCTTCATGTCCTTGTTCGGTCTGTTCGGCATGGACGCGGTTCCCTTTCGGGTTGCGGTCTTTCTGACCCAGTTTGCCAACCTGGTTCTGATATGCGACGTCACGCGCCGGCTGACAGGATCGCGCGCCGCCGGCTTCATCGCCCCGCTAATGTGGACCGCCAACGGGGTGCTGGCGACGGTCATGTCGTGGACGTCGGCGTATAATCAGGCCCTTTGCGCGTTCTTCCTGCTCCTGAGTCTCCGGAGCCTGTTGATGCATGTGGAAACGGGACGGCGCAGGTATTATGTGATCCAGTGGGCGTCCTTCCTGGCCGGCTTTGGCGCGCTGGAGATCAACATCGTTTATCCCGCCATCGCGGCCTCGTATGTCTTGTTGAAGGCCAGGAGGTATCTGCGCCCCACGCTGTGGCTGTTCCTGCCCTCGGTCGTTTACGCGGGCCTGCACTGGAGCTTCGCCCCGAAGCCGTCGAGCGGACCGTACATGATGCACCTGGACGGCAGCATGTTCACGGGCCTGGGGGTCTTCTGGGCCCGGGCCCTGGGGCCGGCACGGCTTGATCTGGCCTCTATCCACCTGCCTTTCTGGCTGATTGCGTCGGCCACCGCTCTGCTCAGCCTCGGACTTCTGGCCTTCGTGGCGCATCAGTGCCGCAGGAGAAACGCCCTGGGAGTGTTCCTGCTGCTGTGGTTCGTGCTGCTGCTGGCGCCGGTGCTCCCGCTCAGGGACCATCGCTCGGACTACTACCTGACGACGCCGACTATCGGGCTGGCGATGCTGGCGGCCTGGGCCCTGGCAACGGCATGGCGGTCCCGCTGGTTCTACAAGGCGGCCGCGGTCATGCTGGCGGCAGTGTACCTGGCGAGTTCTCTGCCGGTGGCGCGGTCGGTGACCGAGTGGAACTATCGCTTCAGCCGCTCCGCGCGCAGCCTGGTGCACGGCCTGATGCGGGCGCGGGAGTTGCATCCAGGCAAGATCATTCTTCTGACCGGCCTGAACAGCGACCAGTTCTGGGGGACCATCTACCACAAGGCGAACTTGCTGGCGGGAGTCACCGGCGTTTACCTTGCTCCAGGGTCAGAGCAGGGCATCGTAGAGCGCCCGGAGCTGGACTCGGTATCCGAGTACGTGCTGCCCCCGGCGGTCACCGTCAAAGTCCTGGAGGAGGACGGGGCCGTCGTCTACTCGGCCGCCGACGGCGAACGGTTGAGGAACATCACGCTGATCTTCCGGGAGACGGCCCGTGAGCGGTGGAGCGCCCCTGCGCTGCCCTGGAGAGTGGACGCCGGCAGCCCGCTGTTCGCCGGGCAACTGGGGCCCACCTGGCACCGCATCGAGGGCGCCTACCGCTGGATGCCGGGGAGCGCGACGGTCTTGCTGCACGGTCCCGCGTCGCCGGCCGCCAAACTGCATTTAAGCGGCTTCTGCGCCGCCGAGCAGGTGAAGGAGGGTCCGCTCCGAGTGACGGTGGGCGTGGACGGACACACGGTCGGGCGCGCCGATCTCACCAAGGGGGGCGCGGCCTTCGACCTGGCCTTCCCGCTGCCAGCGGCTACGGTGGGTAAGCCCAGGATCGAGGTGCGCATCGAGGTGAACCGCACCTTCGTGGTCCCCTCCGACGGCCGCGAGCTCGGCCTGGTCTTCGGCACCATCTCCGTGCGCTGAGCCGGGCGCCCTACCGCCGAGGGTGCTTGAGGAACGTGCCCTTCTCGTACTCCTCGAAGGCGTCGCGGAGTTCGGCGCGCGTGTTCATCACGATCGGGCCGCCCCACGCCACCGGCTCCCGCAGCGGCTGGCCGGAGATCAGAAGAAACCGGACCGGGTCGCTCACGGTCGTCACCGCCAGGTGGTCGCCGTCCTGGTAGAGGATGGCGCTTTCCGGGCCGGTCAGGCAATCTCGCTTGAAGTCGAAGTAGCCGGCTCCTTCCACCTCGTAGGAGTAGGCGTCGCGCTCCTGCTCGAAATAGGCCCTGCCCTCGACCACGTAGGCGATAACCGTGTGGCCGGGCTTCACGGGGAAGCGCAGATTCGTGCGGGCCGGCACTCGTACATCCAGGTAGAGCGGATCGATGGCGATTTCCGCCACCGGACCCCGCACGCCGCCGGTTTCCCCGCAGATCACCTTGGCCGCCGCCCCGCCACCGAGCGCCACCTCCGGGATCTGCCCGCTCACGACGTCGCGGTAGCGCGGGGCGGTCATCTTCTGCGACGCCGGCAGGTTGGCCCAGAGCTGCACGCCCCACATCAACCCATCCTCCCGGCCCTTGGGCATCTCCTGGTGGACGATGCCGCTGCCTGCGGTCATCCACTGCACGTCGCCGGAGCGGATCACGCCCCGGTTGCCGAGGCTGTCTCCGTGTTCGACGCTGCCTTCGAACAGGTAGGTGATGGTCTCGATCCCCCGGTGCGGATGCCAGGGGAACCCCCCGATGTAGTGCGCGGGGTTGTCCGAGTGGAAATCATCCAAGAGCAGGAACGGATCAAACTGCGGCACGTGGTGATAGCCGAAGACGCGTTTCAGGTGTACGCCGGCGCCCTCCAGCGTCGGCGCGGCTCTCAGGATTTTGCCGATCTTCCTTGCCTGGCCCATGGCATCCTCTCCCGGCATCACTGAGCATATCACCGGCGGACCGCCCAGACCTCGTAGACGGGCCGGCCGTGGGAGTCCGGAATCACCTTCAACACATCCCGCCTGAGCCCCAGGGAGTCGAGCATCAGGACGAGCTGCCGGTTCACGCCGGCGAACTGCTCGTGCGAGTCGGTGTGGGAGACGAAGAGCCGGCCGGGCTGGCCGGCCATCTCTCCAAGAAGCCGGAGCTCGTCCGGGCCCGGAGCAGCCGTTCGCAGAGGGTCTGCCCCCCAGATCAACGGAAGGCGTCCCCGGTGCAGCAGGCGCAAGGGCTCCAGCACGCCCCAGTCCAACACCACCACCTGCTTGCCTGGCTGCGTCCCAAGGTAGTCGGAGAGGCCGTGGATGGCGTCGGTCCAGGAGCCCGCCGCGCCGTTCCGGATGTACTGGGACAGGTGGACGTTGGTCGCAAGAAGCGCCTTCACGGAGATCAGCCCGACGGCCAGAATCAGGGCAGGCACTCCGGCCCTGCCCAGCCGCCGTGAAGCGCCGGCGAACGCTGCCGCAATCATCAGGTGAGGCCACGGCCACAGCAGGGAGACGTGATGGGAGGATCCCCCGACGCCGCGCCCAAGGAACATGAGCCCCCAAGCCACCAGCAGCAAGACCAGGCTGAACAGCATCGGCCGGCGCGCGGGAGATCGCCACAGCAGTGGCAGCAACAGGAGGGACAGACCGAGCGCGTAACCGAGCCAGCCGTGGCGAGGCCGGCCGGCCATCGTGTCCACGGCTACGGATAGCCGCTCCAAGGCGTTGCGGGGCTCTCCAGAACGGCCGGCAGGGTCATCCACGGTGAGATAACCGATCAGACTGGAGCCGTCCAGAGTACTGGATGCGACGTGGAGCTTGCCCCGCCAGCCTTCAAGCGACCAGCCGACGGCACTGTGTAACGTGTCCATATGAGTGCGCCAGGTGTGTCGAATCAGCGGAGACACCCCTATCAGAAAGCAGGCCAGAGCCAGCGCCATGTTCCTCCAGCCGAGCGCGCGCCGTATGGCGCCAGGCGCCGTACAGGCCGCGGCAGCCGCCAGGCCGGCCAAGATCCAGCCGAACAAAGCTTTGTCCCAGAGCGCCAGACCAAGGACGAGGAAGGCCGTTCCCAGGTACAGGCGGTTGTACGTGTCGTGGAACCGGACCAGGAGCCAGACTCCCGCCACGGCGAACAGCCGCTGGAGCACGACCGGGCCCCAGTCGAAGGTGGTGGTAATCACGAAGGTTGTGTCCGCCGCCAGCAGGGCGCAGGCTGCCAGCGCGCCCCGCCTGTCGAGCAGCCTTCGGGAGAGCCTGAAGAAGAGCCACAAAGTGCAGGCGCCAAGCAGGACAACCGGCAACCGCACGGACCAGGCCGACGGCTGCCAGATCGCCAGAATCGGGGCGTAAAGCCAAGCCTTGAGGGCGCCCAGATAGCCCATGAGCATGGTCGGCAAGGGTTTCTTGAAAACGCTGATAGACTCCAAGACCTCCCCGGGCGCGTACAGGGCGCCAGCGAAAAGAACCTCGTCGTTCTGGAGTCCCGGATACGGGATGAGGCACAGGCCCGTCAGAACAAAGGTCAAAGTGAGCAATAATGCAACACTTTCAAAGGGTTGCGCGTGGCGGCCAGGCAAGTCACCATTCTGCACCCGCTCGCCGCCCAACATCAATACCCGGTTCGGCCCGGCCGCGGCGCAAGCTTCCCGTCGGCGCGCAAGTCCTTTGCGATGATACAGGTGCAACCTGGTGCTTTCTTGAAACTTTCCTTGGCGGAGAGCGTCTTAACAGATACGCCGGACGATGGTCCTTTGAAAACTGGGCGCAGGATCGATTCCGCTGGACTTGGCAACGGAATTGCTGTAGACTAGTAGCCTTCGGGCGGGCGTAGGGGCCCCGAGGCAGGGTGGTTGGACATCCTAACAAGGAGGAGAGTCGGAAAGGCGGGATCTTCCGGAGGCTCAGACCGGAAGGGCCGTCTGGCGGCGGCTGAGCAGGCTAATAAATACTGCGGGAGCCAGAGTTGGTCAGCCGATGAATATTAGGAGGACAAGAGCCATGACCAGGACCGAGATCAACCGACTGAGGAAGGTTCTCGAAGCGAGGCAATCCGAGCTCGCCAGGGTCTTGCGAAACCGGGACGGGATAGCGATCGAGAAGAGCCCTGACGCGCTGGACGAAGTCCAACACGCGGCAGAGCGTGAACTCGCGATCCGCAATCTAGACCGCGAGTCTCACCTCCTGCGACAGGTAAAGGCCGCTCTCAGACGCATGAGCGACGGCACCTACGGAACGTGCCTGCATTGCGAAGAGGACATCAGCGCAAGGCGCCTGGACGCGGTGCCTTGGGCGGCCTACTGTATCCGCTGCCAGGAACTGGCTGATCGAAACGCAGACGAAAGCTCCGAGGCTTTCGACGACCTGCTCGTACCGGCTGCCTGATTCAGCATGGGGCACGCCAGCGGCGTGCCCCTACACGATCCAAACAGCATTAACCATGCGCGCGCCGGTCTGCCGATCCCGCCTCCAGGAGTGAAACTCACCGGCGCAGCAGAAGGTGCACAATCCTGCCGTATGGATCTGCGCTTCGGGCACCCCTGCCGAGACCAGTTGGCGGCGATTGGCCTCCGCCAGGTCGATGCGGGCGCGCCCCGCAAGGTCTTTGCGCTCCGGAAACCACTCCCCGAGCCGCGCGCCAACCTCGGGACCTACTTCATAACAGCATGGCCCGATGGCTGGTCCAATGGCCGCCAGCATCCCGGCTGGATCGGCCCCAAAGCGCGCCTGCAACTCCCGCACCGCTTTCGGCGAGATGGCGGCCGCCGTTCCGCGCCAACCCGCGTGTATGGCGGCCACGGCACGGCGCTGCTGGTCCACCAGCAGGATGGGGACGCAGTCGGCGGTGCGCACTCCCACGCGGACGCCCGGCACATCGGTGATGATAGCGTCCCCGGTGCCCAGGCGGCCCGCTCCCCCCGTAACGCACACACAGATGTCGGAGTGAGTCTGCCGGAGCGTCGCAAGATCCGGCCGCTCGTTCCATTCCCCCGACAGGCGCGTGCCGAAGCCGTGTTCGAGCCAGCCGGTCTCAAGCAGCGGCAGCGCCTGGTAGACGTTCTGGCGGCTCTTCAGGAAGGGACCCAAGACGCCTGCTACGCCGCCGGGTTCTGAGCGCGGGCGATCCGGACCTGGCGCTTGAAGTTGTCCAGCATCGACTCGTCCAGCCGCACTTCGGTGGGCCGCCTGGCCAGGGTTGTCATCCTGTCGATCTTGTCCTGTAGCTTCAGCAGGCCGTAGAAGAGGCCCTCCGGCCGCGGGGGGCAGCCCGAAATGTAAACGTCGACCGGCACGATCTTGTCCACGCCCTGGAGCACGGCATAAGTATTGAACGGACCGCCCACGCTTGAACAGGCGCCCATGGAGATCACCCACTTGGGCTCGGGCATCTGGTCGTAGAGCCGCTTAAGCACGGGGGCCATCTTCAGGTTGACCGTACCGGCCACCAGCATCAGATCCGACTGACGCGGGCTGGGCCGGAACACCTCGGCGCCGAAGCGCGCAATGTCAAACCGGGCGGCGCTGGAGGCGATCATCTCGATGGCGCAGCAGGCCAGGCCGAACGTCAGCGGCCAGATGGAGCCCTTCCTGGCCCAGTTGAACACGTAGTCAACCGAGCTCACCAAGATGTTCTCCTCGAAGCGGTTCTGCAAGGGCGACATCGCCAACTCCCACCCGATGCCTACATTTTATCACCGCGGTACCAGGCGAGCGTCCGGCGCAGGCCCGCCTCGAGGCTGAAACGGGGACTGAGGCCGAGGTCCCTTACAGCGGCGGCCGTGTCCGCCTGCGAGTGGCGCACGTCGCCGGGACGGGGAGGCCCGTAGCGGGCTGGAATCCTCACGCCCTCGATCGTCTGGAGCAGTTCCCATACCTGGTTCAGGGTGTGGCGCTCGCCGTTGCCCGCGTTGTACAGGCCGCCGGCCGCTCTCTCCGCGCGGGCGGCCTTGAGGGTGACATCCACCACGTCTTCGACAAAAGTGAAGTCGCGCGACTGCTCCCCGTCGCCGTGGATCAGCGGCGCGGTTCTCCCGGCCAGACACTTGATGAAGACCGACAGCACCCCCGAGTAGGGGCTGGCGGGGTCCTGTCGCGGCCCGTAGACGTTGAAATACCTGAGACAGACGGTCTGGAGCCCGAAGCAAAGGTGGAACGCGCGCGCGAAATACTCGCCTGCCAGTTTCTGTGCGGCGTAGGGCGATTTCGGGTCCGGCGCCATGCTCTCGGCCTTGGGAAGAATCTCGCTTCCGCCGTACGCTGAGGAGGAACCCGCGTACACCACCCTGCGGACGCCGCCCTCCGCGCACGCCCGCAGAACGTTGAACGTGCCGTCGACGTTGACCTCGTGCGAGGGGACCGGATCGGAAATCGAGCGGGGGACCGACGGTATCGCCGCCAGGTGGAACACAATCTCGGCGCCCCGGAGGGCGGCCGCCAGCCCCTCGCGGTCGCGAATGTCGGCGCGGCGGATATCCACCGACGAGCGCACCGCTTCGAGATTCTCCTCCCGTCCGGTCAGGAAACTGTCCACTACCGTGACCCTGCCGGCGCCCCCAGCAAGCAACCCGCGCACCAGCGCCGAACCGATGAAGCCCGCGCCGCCCGTGACCACGTACCTGTTCATGGGCCGATCCTCGCAATAACCGAATGCATGTGACGCAGGGTCTCCGCCATGATCCTCCCGGCGCCGAAGGAGAAGTCGAAGGCCTCCACCGACACCCAGCCCGCGTATCCACGCCGGTGGAGCGTCCGCATAACGGGCAGAAAGTCATAATCGCCGCAGCCGGGGTGCTTGCCGTCCATCTCGTTGATGTGTACGTGGCGGATGATGCCGAAGTGCCTGTCGACCAGCACGTCGTGCGGTTCCTTCTCATCAACCGCGTTGTGCGTGTCGAACATGGTCTGCACGTTGGGGTGGCCGATCTCCCTGACGATGGCGGCGGCCTGCTCCAGGCTGGTGACGACGTCCGTCTGGTCTGGCGAAAGCGCCTCGATCAGGATTCTGACTCCGCGCTGGCTGGCGTGATCCGCGACTCCGGCCAGCCCCTCCACGAAGTGGCGGGTGGCGTCTTCCGGTGTGCAACCTCCCACGGTGGAGCGCTGCCGGGGCGAACCGAATACCATCACGCCGTCCGGGCCCAGGTCCGCGCTGAGATCCATGAGCTTGCGCACATAGTTCCAGCTCGACTCCCGCTGCGCGCGGTCCGGCGTGGTCACGTGCAGATTTCTGGGGGCTGTCAGCAGCCAGTGCAGGCCGGCGTAACGGACACCTTCTGACTCCAGCGCCGCGCGGTACTCGCGGCGTACGGCGGGCGTCACCTCGGTTGCGTCCTCCCCCAGCGTGAAACAGGCCAACTCCATGCCCTGGAAGCCGGCCTTCGCGGCCGCCTTCACGGCATCGGCGAACTGCCAGCCCTTGAAGATCTCACTGCACACGGCAAAGCGAAACATGGTTCGAGCTCCTAGTCACTTCTCCGCGCCACAGCCACCAGCGACAGGCCGCGCCACGGCATCAGCCTGTCCACCCGCCGCCAGAGCCAGACGGTCTTATCGAACAGTTTCAGGGTCACCTTGCTGATTCTGCGCCGGGCCAGCAATTTCCCAGAGAACCACCACGCGACGGCTCCGATCTTGTTCAACTGGTATACACGCTCCACCTTGAAGCCGGCGCGGTCAAGCAGCGCTTCCAGCTCGGCCTGCCGGAAACGCCGCCTGTGGCCCAGCGTGCGGTCGACTCCCGCGTACAGCCCCGGTCCCTGCGGCGTCAGCACGAGCACCACGCCGCCGGGACGCAGCGACGGGCGCAGAGCCGAGAGGACCGCGACGGGATTGTCAACGTACTCCAGTACGTTCAGACACAGCGCCGTGTCGAAGGCGCGCTCAAGCCCTTCCAGCGCTCCCGGGCTCTCGATGTCCAATCTTCTGACAGTGACGTTCGGCGTCCGCAGGAACCGGTTGTGCAGCGCGTGAACATAGAGCGGGTCCCTGTCGGTGGCGGTGTACCGCGAGGTGCTGCCCATCAGCCGGGACGTCAGGTTGCCGATGCCGGCGCTGATCTCAAGCACCGCGTCCCCTATGTAGGGCCGGAGGATCCGGGCCCTCCAGCTCAGGTACTGCGGCGTGCCGGTCAGGTTGTTAAGCAGGCCGCGGCCGTATGGTTCCGAGTACAGGTCATCGATGAGCCAGAAGCGAAGTATGGTCCCCAGCGCGTTGACTCCGTCCTTCCAGCCGATCTTCTTGCCTTCCTCGTAAGTGCGGCCGTGGTAGCTGATGGGGACCTCGTAGATCCGGAGGTTCCGCTTGGCCGATTTCATCACGATCTCGGGCTCGAAGCCGAAGCGGTCCGAGCGGATGGGGATGCTTTTCAATAGATCCGTGCGGAAGACCTTGTAGCAGGTCTCCATGTCGGTCAGATCCAGGTTGCAGAAGAGATTGGATAGAGCCGTGAGCAGCTTGTTGATGAGCGTGTGCCGGTAGGGCAGCACCCGCCGCCGGTCGCCGGCCAGGTAGCGGGATCCGAAGACGGCGTCGGCGTGCCCGTCGAGCAGGGGCTTGAGCAGGCGGGGGTATTCGGCGGGGTCGTACTCAAGGTCGGCGTCCTGCACGATCGAGAAGTCGCCGCTGGCCTGGGCGATGGCCGTGCGGAGAGCCGCCCCCTTGCCGCGATTCACCTCGTGCCGGAGGAGCCGGATTGAAGGTTCTGCGGCAACCATCCGCTGAAGTATCTCCCATGTGCCGTCGGTCGATCGGTCGTCCACGACGATCAGCTCCCTCTCCATGTTTTCCGGCAGGGGCGCCGCCAGCACCTGTGACAGGCTCCGCTCCACCACGGCGCGCTCGTTGTAGACCGGGATGAGGATCGACAGCTTCACACGGAACCCTCAGTATATCCGGGTCATCAGGCGCTCCGGCTGGGCGTTCCCTTTCCGCGGGAGATGTGGTACCAGTAGAGACATGCTCCGCGATCGCGCCCTCCGGGCACTGAGCCAGCAGCACCACAACGGCTTGGCGCTGTGCGTCTTGACGGAGCGCTCCCTGACCGGCGAGGCATCGCCCGAGACGGTCGCCCGGCTGGCGGCGCGCGCGGTGGACCGCTGGGACCTGGAGGTCGCCAACCACCTGGCGGTGGAGGAAGAGTTGGTGTTCCCGGCCATCGCGCAGGAACTCGGCGCAGCCGGCCTGCTGGAGGAAATCATCGCCGAGCACCGGCAGCTAGAGAGGCTCATCGAACAACTTCGGACGGCCCCGGACGCCGCCCTGCTGCGGCAGTTCACGGACCTGTTGCGCAAGCACATTCGCCGCGAGGAGAACGATCTTTTCGAAGACGTGCAGCGGCGGATGCCCCGCAAAGCGTTGGACGCGCTGGGCGCGGGGATCGACGCCAGGGCAATCCGCATAAGCATGTGACGTATGGCGCCAAGCGCTGATACTGCGGTCCGGCTTGAGACGCATCTGGCCGGTATCACGTTGCTGGGGCGTGGGAAGGTAAGAGATGTATACGCTCTGGATGAGCGGCTGCTGATCGTTGCCAGCGACCGTATCTCGGCCTTCGACTACGTGCTGGCCACCGGAATTCCAAACAAGGGCAGGGTCCTCACGCAGCTTTCCGCCTTCTGGTTCGACTTCCTGCGGGACCTCACGCCCAGCCACTTCATATCCGCCAGCGTGGACGATTATCCCGAGCCTTTGCGCCAGCACCGCGGTCAGATCGAGGGCCGGTCCATGCTGGTCAAGCGGGCCAGGATGATCGACGTCGAGTGCGTCGCCCGCGGATACCTGGCCGGCTCGGGCTGGAAGGAGTACACCCGCACGGGCGCCGTGTGCGGAATTCCGTTGCCCGCCGGTCTCCAGGAGAGCGACCGGCTGCCGGAGCCGATTTTCACGCCCGCCACTAAAGCGCAGACCGGACACGACGAGAACATCACCTTCGAGCAGGTCGTGAGGCTGGTGGGAGACGGGATGGCCCGGCGGCTGCGGTCGCTCACCCTGGCCATCTACTCCCGGGCCGCGGCCTATGCGGAAACCCGCGGAATCATCATCGCCGACACGAAGTTCGAATTCGGCCTGGTGGGTGACACGCTGATCCTGGCCGACGAGGTTCTCACTCCGGACTCCTCGCGCTTCTGGCCCCGCGAAACCTACAAGCCGGGCGGGCCGCAGCCCTCCTACGATAAACAGTATGTGAGGGACTACCTGGAGTCGGTTCACTGGAACAAGCAGCCGCCGGCCCCGGCCCTGCCGCCGGAGGTGGCGGCCAGGACCAGCGGCAAGTACTTGGACGCCTACCGGGCGCTCACGGGAAGTGACCTTTGAACTGGCTGGATCCAGCCCTCGTCCTGATCTTCGCGGTATCCATCGTGGTGGGACTGGCGAAGGGTTTCGCCAGAGAGGCGATCGGGCTTGCGGCGGCGGTGGCGGGATTTTTGTGCGCTTTGTGGTTCTACGGGGCGGCCGGCTCGTTCCTGCTTCCCTATGTGAGCCACAGGGGCATCGCCAACTTCATCGGCTTCCTGCTGATCGTCACCGGCTTCCTGGCGGCAGGCGCGCTGGTCGCCAAGCTGCTGAGTGTGCTGCTCAAGTGGGCGGGCTTCTCGTGGCTCGACCGGCTGCTGGGCGGCGTCTTCGGGCTGGTGCGCGGGCTGGTGGTTGCCATCGCGCTGGTGCTGGCCCTGCTGGCTTTCACGCCCAAGCCTCCGCCGCGCGCCGTGGTTGAGTCGCGCATAGCCCCCTACGTGATCGATGCGGCGCACGTCTGCGCCTATCTGGCGCCCCGCGAGGTGCGCGAGGGGGTCAGCGACAGCTACGCTAAGGTGAAAGACGCATGGGCGGAGTTCCTGGAGAAGGTGCAGCCGGACAAAGACAGCCGCCGCATGTAGGCGCCGCATTTCCCGGGCGCGCAACCTGAAGGAGGAGGACCCGATGAGACCGGCTCGCGGAGTGACGCTGGCGCCCGCCGCGCTGCTTCTGTGGGCGGCCTTTGCGCATGCCCAACCCACCGCCTCCGAGGCGCTCGCCTCCTCCGAGCGGGTGGTGCAGTTGATGGAGTCCACGCGGGTGGTCATCCCGGAGCTGGCGCGGGCCGCCGAGCCGGTGGTAGAGAACGCCCGCCAGGCTCTGGTCAATCTGCGCGCAGCAGGCATGCAAAACTCGCCGGCGGTCTACACCTTCCTGGTGAACCTGCGAGCCTACCTGGCGCTTGCCGACGCCGTTCCGAGGCCCGCCTCGCTCGGCGAAGCGGCCCGCCAGCAGTTTCACGAACTGCGGGACCACCAGGACAGGATCGAGGGGTATTTCCAGGTTCTACTGGGGCGCAAGGAGGAACAGTTGCGCGACCCGGATCGCGACGCGCTGCGCCGTTACGCCGAGGCCAATAAGAAACTGGTTCCTCCTGAGCCGGGAGCCTCCCGCGTGGTGTTCCTGGGAGATTCCATCACCGAGTTCTGGCGTCTGAACGAGTACTTCCCGCCGGAGCGCAACTTCGTGAACCGCGGAATCAGCGGGCAGATCACCGGACAGATGCTCGGCCGGATGATGGCCGACGTGATCGAACTGAAGCCGGCCGCCGTGGTCGTGCTCGGAGGCACCAACGACATTGCGCGCGGTGTGCCCCTGGAGGTGATTCAGGACAACCTGTCCATGATTGCCCAACTGGCCGAAGCCAACAGGGTCAAGCCCATCTTCGCCTCGCTGCTGCCGGTCAGCGACTATCACAAGGGCGAGAACCCGGCCTGGGAGCAGACGCTGCGCAGGCCTCCCCAGACCATCCGCGCGCTCAACGACTGGCTACAGAGATTCTGCCGCGAGCGCAAGTACGTTTACCTGGACTACTACTCCAGGCTGGTGGACGCCTCCGGCATGCTGCCGGCGCTGCTGGCGGACGACGGGCTTCACCCGAACGCCAGGGGATACCGTCTGATGGCGCCCATGGCGCTGGAGGCGGTCGACAAGGTGGTTCAGCCTCCGCCGCCCGAGAGGAAGCGCAACCCCGTCTGGCGCATCTTCGGAGGGGGCGAACAGAAGGGAGCCTCCGAACCGAAACCTTAAGCGGAGGCCAGCCCGGGCATCACCGCCCCAGGTCGATGCCCAGTTTCTTCAGTTCTTCGGTATAGTAGCGGCGCAGGAGCAGATCCCACTCCTCGGTCCCTTCGGCAATCTCGCGCTTCTGGGAGCGGATCTTCTGGCGGGCGGCCCGGTCAACCTTGTTCTCCAGCTGCAGCAGTTCGGTGATCTCCCGCACCATCTCCAGCCGGACCTCGTTGGCGTCCTTCTTGAGCCGCGCCTCGCGAGACTTGCGCAGCGCGGTGACCAGCTTGTGCGAGATGTCGTTGACCTTGTCGCGCGACAGTCTCATGTGGTCGCCGGTGTCGCGTCCCGAGGCCCGTATAACCTTGCGCTGGCTGATCAGGGTGTTCTTGATGCGGCGGAACATCTCCTGGTAGCTGACGCCCTCCCGGCGCATGTACTCGCTGTACTGGCTGAGAATCTCCCGGACCTCTTCGTTCAGCCGGTCCTCCACCTGGAGTTCCTCGGTGATGACGCCCGCAATCAACTCGGCAAGCGCATGAGGGCTAGCGGTTTCAAGGACTTGGGGGCTTAGCTTGGAGACCAGTTGGCGCGAGAGATAGGAGATCAGTTCCCTGGCGAGCAGCATTGCTGAGCCTCTGTTCTCCTCACGGCCACCACCAGTCCAGTTTACTTTCGACACCGAAGCCCTGTCAAACAAGGCCGCCGGCTGGTGAACAGCCTTGACATTCCGCGTGCGGTCCCTATATAGTCTGACGCAGGCGGGCGTCCGGGGATGTGGGGTCTCCGCGGGGCGCCGCGAGGGAGGAAGGAGAGTATGAGGATCGTCACTCTGTTTGCGGTGGCGGCGGTGTGCGCCGGGTCGCTCGTGGCCCAGGTGGGGAAGATTCCCGAAGGCTTCACCCCCATCTTCAACGGGAAGGACCTGACGGGCTGGCACGTCAGCAAGACCAACCACCACGGGACTACGCCGGAATTCCGTGTGGTGCACGGCGTGATCGTCGGCACGCAGAGCCCGCGCCATCGGGGAGGGATCCTGCTGACGGACAAGAAGTACAGGAATGTGGAAGTTTACATGGAAATATGGCCGGACTGGGGTTGCGACAGCGGCCTGTTCCTGCGGTCAACCGAGGCCGGCGAAGCATACCAGGTCACGCTGGATTACCTGCCCGGGGGCGGAATGGGCGGGATTTACGGGGAGAGGCTCAAGGGCGTGAGCATGGGCGGAGGAGCAGGCGCCGCCAGTCTCACCGCCGAGGAGAAGGCGGCCCTGGCCAGGAAGCGCGACGAGGCATGGCAGAAGGTCTGGAAACGGGAGACGTGGAACTCGGTCCGCGCGCGGATCGAGGGCGACGTCCCGCGCATCATGGTCTGGATCAACGACGTACTGATAACGGATTTCAAAGACACCGCGAACAACGCGGCCGGAGGCGCAGTGGATGGCATGATCGCCATCCAAATGCACTACACGGACGAGAAGACCAATCGCTGGGTGGACGGCGGTTTCTGGCGCTGGCGCAACATCGCGGTGAAGGAACTGCCTTAATTCATACAGGAGGGAATCATGGAAAGCAGAAGGGAATTCTTGAAGGCCACGGCCGCCGCGGCAGTCGTCTCGCAGCGCGTCCTTGGCGCTAATGACCGGGTGAGGATGGCGGTAATCGGGACCGGCAGCCGCGGGACGATCGTGAACGCCCTGTTCCGCAAGCACGCCGATTGCGAGTTTGTGGCCGCCTGCGACGTTCGCGAGTCCAGACTCAGCAACGTCGTCAAGCAGATCGAAAGCAAGATCGACACCTACCGCGACTACCGGCGCATCCTGGACCGCAAGGACATCGACGCGGTTCTGGTGATGACGCCGGACCACTGGCACAGCCCGATGGTCGTGGACGCCTGCGCCGCGGGCAAGGACTCCTACGTGGAGAAGCCGCTCTCGAACACCGTTCCGGCGGCGCTGAGGATGGTCGAAGCCGCCCGCAAGTACAACCGGGTGGTCCAGCTGGGCACGCAGCAACGCAGCGGGAAGCACTTCCAGGAGGCAGCCAAGCTGGTTCAGGACGGCCTGCTCGGCAACGTCTCTCACGCCGTGCTGTACCAGCCGGGAGGCTATACGCAGATCACGCAGCCGCCCGAACAGCCCCCCGCCGATCTGGACTGGGAGGCGTTCCAGGGCCCGGCCCCGCGCAAGCCGTTCTCGCCGAGCCGGCTGCGGTGGCGCTCCTACTACGACTACGGCGGCGGCCTGGTCACCGACTGGGGCGTGCATCTCACGGATATCGCGTTGATGTACCTCAAAGCCGACAGCAAGGGCCCCCTGCTCACCAGCGCCTCGGCTCAGTTCATCAACTTCCCCAAGGATCCGGAACAGGTGCCCGACGCCTTCACCTGCTCCTGGCAGTACGACAACTTCGTCATGACGTTCTCCAACGTGGTGCCGCCCATGCAGGGCGTCAATGCCCAGGGGAACTGGTTCTTCGGACAGCGGGGCATTCTGCACGTAAACCGGTCCGGCTACGAGGTATTGCCGGCTCCGGCGCGCGGCGGCAGAGGCGGAGAGCAGCCGGTCCCCATCGAGGCCCGGACGGTCCCGGTGAAGGAAGATTACCAGAACGACCCCGATACGACGGCGCACGCGCGCAACTTCCTGGATTGCGTCAAGTCGCGCAAGCGGCCCATTTGCGACGTGGAGATCGGCTTCCACGCCACGCTTCCGACCCTGATCGCGTTGCTGGCGATTCAGCAGGGGCGCACGTTCAAGTGGGATGGCAAGGCGGCCATCCCCGTGTAGCGCGGGAGCCCGGGGGTGCAGCAGCGCCCCCGGGCCACTGCATGAGCGTATAATCAGTCGTCAGGAATTCCTGCGGATGGAGGAGCGTTCAGAATGGAAAATCGGCGCACTTTCTTGAAGGCGACCGCCGGCGCCGCCGTTGTCTCCCAGCGCGTTCTCGGCGCCAACGACCGGGTGCAGCTGGGTATCATAGGCCTCGGCACGCGGGGCAACCAGGTACATCAGTCCTTCATGCGGAACAAGGACGTCGCATTCGTCGCGGCTTGTGAGGTCCAGAGAAACCGCCTGGACCAGTTCGCCACCAAGGCCGGCGGCAAAATGGCCACCTATGTGGATTACCGGCGCTTGCTCGACAACAAGGATGTCGAAGCCGTTCTAATCACGACACCCGATCACTGGCACAGCCCGATGATGGTGGCGGCGTGCGAGGCGGGCAAGGACGTCTACTGCGAGAAGCCCGTCTCCAACGCCATCGAGCCGGCGCTCAGGATGGTGGATGCCGCCCGCAGGACGCAGCGTGTGGTGCAGATAGGCTGCCAGCAGCGGAGCTGGCAGCACTTCCAGGACTGCGGGAAGATGGTCCTCGACGGGTACCTGGGCCAGATCAACCACTGCATGCTGCTGTTTGGAGGAGGCGGAGGAGGCGTCCGGCAACCGCCGGAGAAGCCCCAGGCGCCCCCGCCCGACCTGGATTGGGAGATGTTCCAGGGTCCGGCCCCGCGGCGCCCGTTCGTTCCCGGCCGGCTGAGGTGGCGCTCCTGGTACGACTACGGCGGGGGTTCCATCACCGACTGGGGCGTCCACCTGACGGACATCATGCACTGGTACATGGACGCGGACACCAAGGCGCCGCTGCTGACCAGCGCCATGGGCCAGTACGTGTTCAGCGATCCGAACCCGGAGCGCGCGCCCGACACCTACACGGTGATCTGGAAGTTCGAGAATTTCGTGGCCACCTTCACCAACACCGTGCCTCCCACGACCCAGCCGGGCATGTCGATGTCGGACCAGTACGGCAACTACTTCTTCGGTCAGCGGGGAATGCTGCTGGTGAACCGCTACGGCTACGAGTGGCGGCCCACGCCGCCGCGGGCCGCGCCCGGCGGCGGAGCGCCGGCGCAAGCGCCCCCGCCGATCAAGGCCGAGAAGAACATGGACGCCAAGGGCATGTCGGAAGACCCCGACTCCAAGTTCGGCTCGGCCACTGTGCGCCACGCCCGCAATTTCCTGGACTGCGTGAAGTCCCGCAACAGGCCGGCGTGCGACATGGAGGTCGGGTTCAACTCGACGTTGCCCACACTGCTGGCGGTACTTTCCATCCGCAACGGATGCTCGTTCGCGTGGGATGGGCGGCAGGCCTGGCCGGTGTAGCACCCGGGCCGCGAGAGGCATGAAGCTGACATGAACAAAAAGTGGATTTTTGTCTTCACGCTTACGGCGTGCCTTCCCTGGGCGCAGGCCCAGCAGGCCCACGTCAACCTGGACTGGAACCCGCAGAAAAACACCGAGAACCTGGTCCCGTTCGGCGCCAACGTGATTTCCCCCGAGGTCAGGGACGACCGGACCGTGCTCTTCAGGGTCCGGGCGCCAGAGGCGCAGTCGATTCTCCTGTCCGGCGGGCCGATGCTGCTGGCCCTCGGAAAGGGGACCAAACCGGTTCCGTTCACCAAGGGCGCGGATGGAATCTGGACCCTCACGGTCGGTCCTCTGAAGCCGGACATCTACATCTACAGGCTGACCATTGACGGGGTGGCGGTGGCCGATCCCAACAACACCTACACCGGGTTCGCCGGTCAGCCCGGCTACAGCCAGTTGATTGTGCATGGGGACGGCCCCAACTACTTCGACGCCCGGAAGGTCCCGCATGGCGCGGTGACCCGGCACATCTACCACTCCGAAGTGACGGGCGGCGAGCGCGAGATGTATGTCTACACTCCGCCCGGCTACGACCGCTCCAAGAAGTACCCCGTGCTCTACCTGCTCGGCGGCAGCGGAGAACTGGCGTCGACCTGGGCGCTGGACGGGCGGGCGAACTTCATCCTGGACAATCTGCTGGCCGAGGGCAAAGCGGTGCCCATGATCATCGCCATGCCCAACAATCAGATGCTCCACCGGAGCCACCCCAAGCACACCGAGCTCACTTTCAAGCTCTTCGAGGCTGAACTGCGCAAACACATTATCCCGTTCGTGGAAAGGAACTACAGCGTTATCGGAGACCGCCGGGGCCGCGCCCTGGCCGGACTCTCCATGGGGGGCCGGCACACGCAGTTTGTGGGCTTCACCAGCCTGGACCTGTTCAGCTCCTTCGGTGTGCTGAGCGCGGGAGATGTCGACAGCGAGAAATCCAGCGCCAAGTTCCTCAACGACCCCGAGGTGAACAAGAAGGTCGACTACCTCTTCGTCGGCCAGGGCACACATGAGGCCACACCCGGCAACCGGACCGAGGCTCTGCACCTGGCCCTGACAAAGTACAACGTCAAACACGAATACTACGTCGGCGGTGACGGCGCGCACGATTGGGGCACCTGGCGGCATCTGCTTCACGCCAGACTCCTGCCCGGGCTGTGGCGCCACAAGTGAGACTCCACAACTAAGTCCAGCGCCTTCGCGGCTACCGGACCGGCAGGCTGGAGGGCTTGGAGGTTTTTCCGCCTATGCGGACGATCACGGGGTGCGTGCCCGGATCGAGATCCGCAGGAACGGTGACGTTGACCTGGTACAGCCCGTGCAGCGTCGGAGTAAGTCCGCTCCATTCGACCCGGGCGTCCAGCCCGCCGATGGTGACCGTGGGCCGTGCCGTGGTTTCCGACAGGGGAACTGCCCTGGCCGGCTCGCCGCTCGCCGGCTGGTTGGTGACCGGGCCGAGGCCGTTGGCAAAAAGCTGGATCACCTGCCCTCGCGACGCCCTGTTATCGGCCGAGATCACCCGGTTGCCGGCGTCGAGAGCGGCGGCAACTCCTCCGCCGGTCTCGAAGAACGCCGGCGCGTAGTCCGCCAGCGGGACGGTGACGACGTTTCCGTAGGAGCCTTCGATCGTCACCTTCACCCTGGCCGACGCCTGCCCCTGCAACTCCCAGGGCACCTGGACCTTCACCTGGCCCGGACTCGCGAAGACCATGCGGCCCGGCACGCTGATGCCGGCCGAGGGGACGTCGAAGCTGACGTTAACCGAGCCGATGGCCATGGGAAGCAGGGCCGCGGAGTTGACCTTGGTCGCCTCGCTCAGGCCGGAGCCGAAGATGGCGGCGTAGGCGCCTGGCGCCACCGGCTCCCCCTGCTGGAAGCTCGCCGCGTTCACCACGCCGCCCGCCGCGATGGCGGGCGCGGCCCTGGCAAAGCCGCTGAACGACATGGTAAGCGTTCCCACGCTGGCGATGAAGGAGCCGTTTCCCGGCGTCGGGCGCAGCACCGCCTCGGCCGCGGCCACGCCGAAGCCATTCGTGACAGGTTCTGAGTCGGCGATGCGTCCTCCCCCCAGCGCGGTCCATGTAACGGGCACGCCGGCAACCGGGACTCCGGAGCCGTCGACGGCCCTCAGAGCAAGAAACACGCGCTTCCCCACCGTCCTGTCGAATCCGCCCGTCGCCAGAGGTATCAGGTTGGCGGCGCCGCCGCCCGCCACGTAAAACACGTAGGGGACCCGCACGGACACCCCTGAGCCTTCGAGCTTAACAACGCCGGAGTAGGCGCCCGCCGGCGGCAGGGCGCCTGACAACGTCACCGTGAGAGTGCCGGAGGCGCCGGCCGGCAGCGCGAGACCCGGCTTGTCCACCGTCACCGATGTGCCGAGAGGCGCCACTTCGCCCGCCACGCTGACGGTGAGCGTCACGGGAGCCTGCGAGATGTTCGTTATTATGAGCTCGCGGGCCAGGGGCAGCGTTCCCGTTCTAAGAACCCCAAAAGGAACCGAGGCCGGACTGGCTGTCACAGCCGCCTTGACCGCGGCTTCCGCGTTCAACTTCCCGGCGCCCACCCACTGCGCCGTCACGGGGTTGCCGGACGAGCCCATCCTGACCTCGTCGGAAGCTGTGTTGGCGAGAACGGACCTCACCTGCGCGGCCGTCAGGTTCGGGTAACGCTGGCGGACGAGCGCGGCCACGCCCGACACCATAGGCGTGGCGAAACTGGTGCCGCTGGCCGCCAGGTGACGGGTCGCGCTGTACATCATGCCGAGCGGGTCGTAGGACTGCGCCGCCGTGTAGATGTATGTGCCGGGCGCCACCAGATCGGGTTTGACCAGGAAGCCGCCTGTCGAGGGGCCCAGGGAAGAGAAACCGGCGATCCTGTCGAATCCCTGGTAAGGGACCTCCTCCCCGTTCGGGTCCATCGCAACCAAGGCGTCGGGGTTGGCTGCGAGATAAGACCTCAGGGCGAGTCCATTTGCGTTGGAGATCATCACCACCGGGATATCGAACGTGGAAAGACCGCCCGGGGAGATCAGGGGCGCACTGTCCGCCATGTAGAAGATGATGCCCGCAGCACCGGCAGCCACCGCGTTGGTCGCCTTGACCTGGAAAGTACACTCGCCTCTCATGATTAGCGCGTAAGTTCCGCCAAGCGACCCTGCCGGCAGGGCGCCGCACGCTCGGCCGCTCTCGTCCCACCGGCTCACGTCGCGCAAAGGCGCAGCCACCGCCCCGGCGGGAGAATAGGCATCGCCGAAGTAGGCCTCGATCGAGCGCAGGCCGGCTGGCGCCTCGGGCGCCAGAACGCTGACCGTCTCGTAGAAGACGTGTGAATTAGTGCTGGCGCCCACCGCTATCACCGAAGGGGCGTGGGCCGGGGAGGCGATCGTGTGGAAGGCCGGGGAGGTCTCAACGATCCCGTCGTTTCCCTCGTTGCCCGCCGCCGCGACGATGATCGCGCCCAGCCGGGCCGCCTGCTCAAAGGCGGCGGCGCTCAGATCGCAGGGCGCCCCCGGGGGCAGCCCGCAGGCCGCGCCGGTGTCGAGCGGACCGGTGAAGGCCGGGCCGCCGGTGGAGAACGACACAATGTCCATGCCGTCCCTGACGGCATCCTCGAGCGCCTGGATTATGACGTCATCGGAGGTGAACTCGTTGACCCCCGGCGAACCGTAGATCTTATAGCTGCCCAGGTACGCCCTGGGCGCCACCCCTGCCGCGGCAACCACGCCCGGGCTGCGTACGCCCGCCGCGATGGCGGCGACCGCCGTCCCGTGCCCTTCCCGGTCACGCGCGGAGTAGTCGTCAGGCCGCGAATCGGCGGACGGGTCCAGCGGGGAGGTCCCCGCCGCAAGCTGCCGCACGTAGCTGCGGGCCACGATGACTTTGTTGTTGGTGAACGCGCAATCGCCCGCCGTGCAGAGAGGATAGCCAGGCGGCATCGGAAGCGTCTCGTCCTGGAAGGCGGGGTGCGTATGGTCCACGCCCGTGTCCAGGATGGCGATCTTCAGGCCCGCGCCGCTCGCGGAAGTCCCGCCCAGCACACTCCAGGCCGCGGGTGCTCTGACGAGATCGGCCGCGCGGTTAAGACGCAGCCGGTAGGTGCGAACCGGCACAACTGCCGTCACTCCGGGGAGGCTCCGCAGCTCCGGCACCCGGCCTTCCGGCGCCGCCACGAACACCGCGTTCATCAGCGTGCTGGCCGATCCGGTGACCTGGACCCGGCGGGCAGCCAGGCCGGCGCGCAGCGCCTCCTGCCGCGCCTGTATCTGTTGCCGGTAGCCTGCGGCGGTATCGGTCATGGCGAGGCCGCGGGAAGCGTACCGCGCCGCTACGGGCGGGTCCTCCATCAGGAGGGCGTAACGGTTGGGGGCATACTGTGCGGGAACCGCCTGCGCCGCCATCAGGACGGCGAGCAACACGCCGAAATGCCGCATAAGTGACCAGACGGCGCCGGTCCGGGAGGGGTTTCGCGCTGCTTTCAAGGCAGGCCGCTCCCTTACGGGTCTGTGAAAAAATCTCCGACTGCAATAAATTATAATCTGGTCGTTTTGTTTTTTGCTGCATCCAATCGGCATGTCCACACCGCAGCCCAAGCCCAAGTTCGAGTACCGCAACCGCGCCCGGGTCTA
>JBBITL010000051.1:15403-31475 GCA_037440765.1 Solibacteraceae bacterium | reverse complement strand
AGCAAAGCGCCGGGGAATAGCCAGCCGGAAACTCATCCAAACGATGAGTGGGGGCCGGGTGGACCTGAACCGGTTGGCGCGAGGCTCTGCTAGTACGCTTGCGCCGGCGGCTGGCTGAAGTCCTTGGGCATGGCGATCCAGGCAATAAGGTAGGCGACAAAGCCGACGCCCCACAGAATCGCCAGCACCAGCCACAGTATCCGCACCAGGGTGACGTCGATGTCGAGATAGTCGGCGAAACCCGCGCACACCCCGGCGATCTTCTTGCGGTTCATAGGGCGCACCAGTTTCTTCCTGGTGGGCTCTGCGCGCGGAGGTGCCCCGGCGCGCGCCGGTTTTCCGCACTGGGCGCAGAAAACATCCTTCTCCTCAAGCTTGAATCCGCATTGTGTGCAGAACATGCTCGCCTCTCAACCAGTTACTACGAAAGCCCGCACGCGCTTGTTCCGGCCGGGGCTACTTCTCCTCGTGGTACTCTTCCTCGGTGTTCACGGCCCAGAGGTTGTCCTTGGAAGTGACGCCGTTCACGATGTTTCCCACTGCCGTCATGGCTGCCAGCATTGAGTGGTCCATGTTGTTGTAGCGATGCATGCCATTACGGCCGACCAGGTACAGATTCTCCAGCCGGTCCAGGTGCTCCCGCAGCGCGCCGAAGCGGGCGTAGGAGCCGAAGTAGGCCGGATAGGCTTTTTCCGTGCGAATCACGGTCGCGTCCCGGACCAGCGCCTGGTCCAGGATGCCGATTCTCTCCAGTTCGGCCTTGGCCAGTTCGACCAGTTCGGCGTCCGGCTTCCTCCATAGCTCATCCCCTTCGAAGCAGAAGTACTCGAGGCCGATCCAGACCTTGGAGGGGTCGGCCACCAGGTAGGGGCTCCAGTTGTTGAAGATCTGTAGCCGGCCGACCTGCACGTCCGGCTCCTGTATGTAGATCCAGTTGTCCTTGATGGGCCCGCCCCCGGCCTCCCGAACCTCGAGCCGGTCAGCGAGCAGGCCCACCGTGATGAAATCGCGGTACCGTAGCCCCTCGGCGATTTCACGGATCTCAGCAGGCAGACCGGCGTCGAGGCCGCGCACCAGGTCCTTCACGGCCATGGTGGAGAAGAAGCAGTCCCCCTCGAAACGGCGCCGCTCGCCGGTGGCCGCGTTGACCGCCGCCACCGCCGTGACTCGCGGCCCGTCCGTATGAAGCTCCCGGACCTCCCACCCGGTGAGAATCTCCCCTCCCCGGCCGGCTATGCGGCGCGCGACTTCCTCCCACATCTGGCCGGGGCCGAACTTCGGATAGAGGAAGCGCTCGATAAGCGAAGTCTCGGTCTCCCTCTGGGCAATGTCCGAGCCCCTGCGGGAGAGCTGGCGCAGGAAGTGTCGGATCGATTTTGCGACCGACAGTCCCTTCACGCGCTGCGCTCCCCACTCGGCGCTGATCGCCTGGCAGGGCACGCCCCATACTTTCTCGGTGTAGTCCCTGAAGAAGGTCCGGTAGAGCTCGGCGCCAAAGCGATTGATGAAAAACTCCTCCAGAGTGCGCTCCGGCTTGCGTGGGAACAGGACGCTGTAGACGTAGCTCAGGCCGATGCGCACCGTCCGGACCGGGCCCAGCTTGGCCAGCGTGTCCAAGTTCAGCCGGATCGGGTAATCGAAGAAGCGGCGCAGGAAGTAGATCCGTGACTTGCGGCTGCGTACCAGCATGACGAGGTCGGTCGACTCCGGACGCACGCCGCCGTCTTCTGCGGGCAGGACGTTGGACCACCACTGCATGACCCGGTCGCTCTTGGAGAAGAAGCGGTGGCCGCCGATGTCGATGCGGTTGCCTTTGTAGTTGACGGTACCGGAGATGCCCCCTATGTGCATACTCTTCTCGATCACCACCGGCCGGATGTCCGTTCGCTCCTGCAACTCACAGGCGGCGGTCAAGCCCGCCGGTCCCGCGCCGATGACGATTGCAGTTTTTTGAGGCACCTCTTCCTGACGGTAGCATGCGGCCGCCGGTAGCACATGCGTGTCGTTCGTGCTACCATCGACAACATGCAACGCAAAGCCTTTGTCCTGATGCTGGCATCTATCGCCTGCCTGCCAGCGACTGAACGGGTTTCGGTGAAGGTGGTGGACCCGCACGGCTTCGGCGTGCCCGGAGCTCTGGTCGAGGTCCGCCATCCGGGCGGCGGGCGATCGCCGATGGCTGTCAAGTCGGACGAGGCGGGTGCAGCGGCCTTGGCGCTCACGCCTCCGGCGGCCATCCGAGCATCGGCGGAGGGGTTCGAAACGGCGGCCGTGCCGATTCTTAGCGTGCCTGCCGGTCCGGTCACGATCCGGCTCACGCCGGCCGTGATTTCTACCTCGATTGAGGTGATGGTGAGCGAACCTGCGCCGGTGGATTCGGCCACCGTCGGCACGGCGCTCGAGATCGACCGTGGCGGCGCAAGAACCGTGCTCGATGCGGTGGACCAGTTGGTGCCGGGCGCCTTTGTCACAAGGCGCGGCGTCATGGGCTACGGCATCGCGACCAACGGCACGGGATCGGTCTCCATCCGGGGAATCGGCGGCTCGCCCAACACCGGCGTTCTCATCGTGGTGGACGGGCGTCCGGACATGCAGGGTCTCATGGGCCACCCTCTGCCTGATTTCTACAGCCTGTCCAACGCCGAGAGCGTGAGTGTTACAGAAGGACCGGCGTCCGTGCTCTATGGGAGCAACGCCATGGGCGGAGCGATCGAGATTGCCCCGTCGCGGCCGCTCGGCGGCACCCACACGCGCCTGTCGAGTTCGCTCGGATCGTTCCTGACCGGCCAGCACCGGCTGGCTCACGGCACGCGCTGGGAGAAGACCTTCTACACCCTGCATGCCGGCACGGACCACACGCGCGGTGAGCGCACAGGCGCCGCTTACCGCAGCAAGGACGCCGCCCTGGGATTCGGCCGTGACCTGTCCTCCGCCTGGCGGACGTCCCTCCAGGGCCGTTACGGCCATTTCCACGTGGAGGACCCCGGCCCGCTGACGGCGCCGTTGGTTGGAAACTTCGCCAGAGTAGGCCGAGGCGGCTTCAGCTTCAACCTTGATAATGGATACGGCCGCACCTGGGGTTACACCCGGCTCTTTTCCAGCCACGGGCGCCACATCATCACGGACGGTTTCCGGTCGGTGGACAGCACCACCGGGTTGCGTCTCCACCAGTCGTTCGCTCTGACCTCGCGTCTCACCCTCGACGCCGGCACGGAGGCCGTCAGGTACGGAGGCAGAGCCCTTAACGTCCACAGAAGTCTGAACTTCGGCGAGCATCATCTCACCACCGCGGCGGGCTTCTCGCGAGCGCAGTGGAACGCAACCTCGCGGCTGCGCCTGAACGCAGGGCTCAGACAGGAGCACAACTCCGCATTCGGCGGCATCAGCGTTCCGGAATTCGGCGCGAGTTTCAGAATCCGGACCGGCTACACATTCGGCGTCGGTGCTGGAAAGGGATTCCGCAGTCCGACCATTCGGGAGTTGTACCTGTTCCCCGCGCCCAACCCCCTGCTTCAGCCCGAGACGCTCTGGAACTACCAGGCCACGCTGCGGCTGGAGCCGTCACCCTCCTTCCGGGCGTCGGTAACGGGCTACTACGCCGACCTGCGGGACACGATCGCGACCACCGGACGGTTCCCGAACCTCTCTCTGCGGAACATGGGCAGGTCGCTCAACCGGGGCCTGGAGACCACGGTCCGGTGGAAGCCTCTCACACGGGTGCAGGTGACCCAGGGATACGCCTACCTGCGCTCCACGAACCTGGCCCCTAACATCCCCGCGCACAAGTGGACCGGAGCCATTGACCTGGACGCGGGTAGAGCCTACTTGCGCCTCGGCGCCATGGCCGTCGGCAAGCGCTGGGCGAACACCGCCCGCTCCGTCCAGCTGGGCGGCTACTCGACCGCGGCACTGAAAGCCACCGTGCCGGCGGGCGCCGGCCGGAGCTTCTTCCTGATGCTCGACAACCTTCTGGACCGCAGCTACCAGGTGGTTCAGGGATACCCCATGCCCGGGCGCAACGCCGCCGGCGGCTTTACGCTGGAGTTCTGATGGCGCCCGTTCACTCAGGCCCGCTGCGGTGGATGGTTCTCAACGCCGTGATCATGGCGCTGGGGCTGACCCTGCCGATGGTGTTCCACGCCGTGGGCCTCGGCAGCAGGTTCCTTCCCATGCTGCTGCCGCTGCTTCTCAATGGGTTCCTGTCGCCCCTTGGGTGGTTGGACCACCACTGCATGACCCGGTCGCTCTTGGAGAAGAAGCGGTGGCCGCCGATGTCGATGCGGTTGCCTTTGTAGTTGACGGTACCGGAGATGCCCCCTATGTGCATACTCTTCTCGATCACCACCGGCCGGATGTCCGTTCGCTCCTGCAACTCACAGGCGGCGGTCAAGCCCGCCGGTCCCGCGCCGATGACGATTGCAGTTTTTTGAGGCACCTCTTCCTGACGGTAGCATGCGGCCGCCGGTAGCACATGCGTGTCGTTCGTGCTACCATCGACAACATGCAACGCAAAGCCTTTGTCCTGATGCTGGCATCTATCGCCTGCCTGCCAGCGACTGAACGGGTTTCGGTGAAGGTGGTGGACCCGCACGGCTTCGGCGTGCCCGGAGCTCTGGTCGAGGTCCGCCATCCGGGCGGCGGGCGATCGCCGATGGCTGTCAAGTCGGACGAGGCGGGTGCAGCGGCCTTGGCGCTCACGCCTCCGGCGGCCATCCGAGCATCGGCGGAGGGGTTCGAAACGGCGGCCGTGCCGATTCTTAGCGTGCCTGCCGGTCCGGTCACGATCCGGCTCACGCCGGCCGTGATTTCTACCTCGATTGAGGTGATGGTGAGCGAACCTGCGCCGGTGGATTCGGCCACCGTCGGCACGGCGCTCGAGATCGACCGTGGCGGCGCAAGAACCGTGCTCGATGCGGTGGACCAGTTGGTGCCGGGCGCCTTTGTCACAAGGCGCGGCGTCATGGGCTACGGCATCGCGACCAACGGCACGGGATCGGTCTCCATCCGGGGAATCGGCGGCTCGCCCAACACCGGCGTTCTCATCGTGGTGGACGGGCGTCCGGACATGCAGGGTCTCATGGGCCACCCTCTGCCTGATTTCTACAGCCTGTCCAACGCCGAGAGCGTGAGTGTTACAGAAGGACCGGCGTCCGTGCTCTATGGGAGCAACGCCATGGGCGGAGCGATCGAGATTGCCCCGTCGCGGCCGCTCGGCGGCACCCACACGCGCCTGTCGAGTTCGCTCGGATCGTTCCTGACCGGCCAGCACCGGCTGGCTCACGGCACGCGCTGGGAGAAGACCTTCTACACCCTGCATGCCGGCACGGACCACACGCGCGGTGAGCGCACAGGCGCCGCTTACCGCAGCAAGGACGCCGCCCTGGGATTCGGCCGTGACCTGTCCTCCGCCTGGCGGACGTCCCTCCAGGGCCGTTACGGCCATTTCCACGTGGAGGACCCCGGCCCGCTGACGGCGCCGTTGGTTGGAAACTTCGCCAGAGTAGGCCGAGGCGGCTTCAGCTTCAACCTTGATAATGGATACGGCCGCACCTGGGGTTACACCCGGCTCTTTTCCAGCCACGGGCGCCACATCATCACGGACGGTTTCCGGTCGGTGGACAGCACCACCGGGTTGCGTCTCCACCAGTCGTTCGCTCTGACCTCGCGTCTCACCCTCGACGCCGGCACGGAGGCCGTCAGGTACGGAGGCAGAGCCCTTAACGTCCACAGAAGTCTGAACTTCGGCGAGCATCATCTCACCACCGCGGCGGGCTTCTCGCGAGCGCAGTGGAACGCAACCTCGCGGCTGCGCCTGAACGCAGGGCTCAGACAGGAGCACAACTCCGCATTCGGCGGCATCAGCGTTCCGGAATTCGGCGCGAGTTTCAGAATCCGGACCGGCTACACATTCGGCGTCGGTGCTGGAAAGGGATTCCGCAGTCCGACCATTCGGGAGTTGTACCTGTTCCCCGCGCCCAACCCCCTGCTTCAGCCCGAGACGCTCTGGAACTACCAGGCCACGCTGCGGCTGGAGCCGTCACCCTCCTTCCGGGCGTCGGTAACGGGCTACTACGCCGACCTGCGGGACACGATCGCGACCACCGGACGGTTCCCGAACCTCTCTCTGCGGAACATGGGCAGGTCGCTCAACCGGGGCCTGGAGACCACGGTCCGGTGGAAGCCTCTCACACGGGTGCAGGTGACCCAGGGATACGCCTACCTGCGCTCCACGAACCTGGCCCCTAACATCCCCGCGCACAAGTGGACCGGAGCCATTGACCTGGACGCGGGTAGAGCCTACTTGCGCCTCGGCGCCATGGCCGTCGGCAAGCGCTGGGCGAACACCGCCCGCTCCGTCCAGCTGGGCGGCTACTCGACCGCGGCACTGAAAGCCACCGTGCCGGCGGGCGCCGGCCGGAGCTTCTTCCTGATGCTCGACAACCTTCTGGACCGCAGCTACCAGGTGGTTCAGGGATACCCCATGCCCGGGCGCAACGCCGCCGGCGGCTTTACGCTGGAGTTCTGATGGCGCCCGTTCACTCAGGCCCGCTGCGGTGGATGGTTCTCAACGCCGTGATCATGGCGCTGGGGCTGACCCTGCCGATGGTGTTCCACGCCGTGGGCCTCGGCAGCAGGTTCCTTCCCATGCTGCTGCCGCTGCTTCTCAATGGGTTCCTGTCGCCCCTTGGGTGGGCGGTGTTCACGGGAGCCGCCACGCCGTGGGTGTCGGCGCTGCTCACCGGTATGCCGCCGCTCTATCCGCCCGTGGCGGCGGTCATGTCGGTGGAGGGCGCCGTGCTGGGATCGGTGGCCGGTCTGGTTTACCGCACCTCGGGGCGCCGCGTGTGGCCGGCTCTGGTGGCTGCGATCCTCGCCGGGCGCCTGACCTCGGCTGGGCTATCATGGACGTTGGCGAATCTGTTTGACCTGCCCGCCAGGCTCTCGGTGGCCGCTTCCATGCTTCAGGCTCTGCCCGGAGTCGCGCTCCAGCTTGCGGTGGTGCCGCTGGTGCTCAAGGTCCTGAAAACCAGGAAAGGGCCGCTGTTCGAGGATGTGTGAAACCGGAAAGAGAGCCTACTTCAACGGCCTGGCAGCCGGGTGGGACAGCCTGCCGAAGATGGACGGCGCGGAGGAGAAGGTCCGGCGCTACATCGACGGAAGCGCTGCCGGCGCGCCGGTCACTGTTCTCGATGTGGGCTGCGGGACCGGCATCCTGCTCCCCGCTTTGCTGGAACGGATTCCCGGCGCGCGCTGTGTCGTCGAGGTGGACTTCGCCATCGAGATGCTGCGCCAGAACGCTCGGAAGTTGTCCGATCCGCGCGTGAGCCGGGTCTGCGCTGACGCCGTGCGGATCCCCGCCGCCACAGGCGCCTTCGACCTTGTTCTCTGCTTCGGAATCCTGCCGCACCTCGGCGATGGCTCGGCCGCGCTGGACGAGTTCCTGCGGGTGCTGAAACCTGGCGGGGTACTGTCGGTGGGGCACCTGGCGGGCAGCGAGGAGCTGAACGCCTTCCACAGCTCGCTCGATGGTCCGGTCTCCGGCGACGTGTTGCCCCGCTCCGATGAGCTGGCGCGCGCCCTCGGGCGCGCCGGGGCCGTTCGGATTCACGCCGAGGAGGATCCCGGTTGGTACTTCGTTCGCGCGGAAAAGCCCGCCGCCTGACACGCTGCCTCCTGCTGCTGGCCCCGGTCCTGATGTTTGCCGCCTTGCTGGCGCTGATGCAGTGGCTCGCGGGCATGCCGGTCACCTGGCTTTGGCTCAAGACCATCCTGGTGTTTCTGGCGGCCAAAGTTGTCGTCCGTTTCGTGCCCTGGGACCGGTGGCTGTTCCGGCTGCGTGAGGGTAGCTTGCTGTTCCATGTGGCGCTGTTCGCCCTCTTTGTCCGGCACTTTGCCTTCGTGCTCGTGGCGGAGGGACGGCGGGCGTTCACGGCTCGCGCGCTCGCGGCGCCGCGCCGCTACGGGTCCGGCTGGTTTTCCTCCCTCGCGTTTGCGGTCAGCGCGTTCTTCACGCGATCCATAGTGCGCGCGGAGCGTTTCTATGCGGGGCAGTGGGTGCGGGGGATTGGCGAATGACTGCTGCGCTGGAGGTTGAGCGGCTCGGTTTCGCGTTCGACTCGGGCAGGGAAGTCCTGCGTGAAGTCTGTTTCACCGTGGCCGATGGGGAGTGCCTGGGCGTGGTGGGAGCGAATGGGAGCGGCAAGAGCACTCTGCTGTGGTGTGTGCTCGGCCTGTACCGGGCGGAGGGCGAAGTCCGGCTGTTCGGCGAGCCGCTTTCAAGGAAGAACCGGCACAAGGTGGGTGTGGTTTTCCAGAACCCGGAAGACCAGTTGTTCATGCCTCGCCTGGTCGAGGATGTCGCCCTGCCGCTCCTGAACCGTGGAGTGCCCGCTGCGGATGCGGCCCGGCGCGCATCGGCGGCGCTCGACCTTGCCGGGCTGGGCGGCGCGGTTGCGCGGCCGGCATCGCAGCTCAGCCTGGGGGAGAGGAAGAGGGCGGCGATCGCCGCGGCGCTGGTCACGTCTCCGGAGTTGCTGATTCTGGATGAACCTACGGCGGAGCTGGACGGGCGGTCTGTGCGACGGCTGGCGGCGATGCTCGGGGAGCTCCGTGTGGCGCGGCTCATTGCCAGCCACGATCTGACTTTCCTGCGCGGGCTTTGTTCCAGGCTGGTGGTCTTGTCCGAAGGCACGGTGGTAGCGGAAGGCCCGGCGGCGGCAATACTCGGCGATACGCCGCTTCTGGAGCAGGCCGGACTGGTGTAGGTTGGGGAGACCCACTCCTTCCGCAGTTCGCCATTTGCCTCTTGCCTTTTGCCTTCTACAGCCTTATCGTCACTGTCAGATCCCTGCCCGGTGAACCCGCCCCGGCGGGCGGCACTGAGAGGACGTCCAGGCTTAGGTGCGCACCCGCCGCCAGCGGCGGCAGGTTGAACCCGTTGACAACGTTCGACAGCGTCTGCCCGGCCGCAATCACAAGCTGGCAGTAGGTCTCGTCGTTCTGCCGGAGACGAAGCTCCAGCGGGCCGCCGGCTGGCGCCTCGTGCAGGACCGCAAAGATGTCGCGCACCGCATGGGATGTCTCGATGACCAGCGGAGGCGCGATGTTCGATTGGATTGCCGGGTAGCCCTGCACCTGTATGGAGAACTGCCCCCCGGAGAGCGTCCTGAGTCCGTAGTCCATCGTGGACGTAAACGCCGCCTGTGATGGCTCGCTCGCACCGCGCTGGTTGGTGACCACCAGTTCCGCCGCCGCGATCCTCACGTCCGGCATGTAGACGGAGAAGCTGTGGTTTCCGCTCGCGGGGCTTCCGAAGAAGTCCCGCGGGAAGGGCAGGATGTAGACCTTGTTCCGCAGGTGGAAGACCGGTCTCCCCGCCTCGTGGCTCTCCGCGTGGCTTCCCTTAGCGCCACGGGTGACGACGTATTGCGTGCCCCCGTGCAGCGCCTCGATTACCTCCATCACCTCTCCGTCGATCTGGATCAGGCTTCCCGGCTGCGCCCCTCCCGCGGCTGGCAGACTCACCAGCGTGTCCTCGGTTCCCATCTGCTGGCTGAGCGCCGCTTGCGAGGGGCTGGCCAGTTCCGGCCAGTAGTGCAGCGTCAGCGTCCCGGCTGCGATGGTCCGGGTGTTGATCAGTTCCTCGAAGCCGATCCCCATCAGCTCGACGGACCCCTTCCCCGCCCCGTGCAGCCCGAACGCCGGCTTGCCGGGGGGCTCAAGGTCCAGCGGGACCGGGCTGGTCGAGCCTATGCGCCAGCGGGTCAACGGCGACAGTTCGTAGGCGCACTCCTTGTTGTTGACGTTCGCCGCCCGGCCTGAAATGTGAACCGTCGCCCCCACGCGATTTGGGATGTCGAGTTCCACCGGCGACGTCCGGCCTGTCGCCCCGATCCGCCAGCCGGATTCCGCGATCACGAAACTGCTTGAGGCGTCGGGCTCCGTCTCCCACGCCGATGCCAGTTCCAGCGTCGTCGAGGTGTTCGAGAGGATACTGCGCTCCTGGCCGGCGCCCTTGCCCCTGCGGATGCGCGCGATCGCGCCGCGGTAGGTGTTGGCCGCCATGTTTAGCGTCTCGTTGCCTACCGTTGTCGCCGAGTGTATCGTCGCATCCGCGGGTGGTTGCAGTTCCAGGCGCCAGTAGAAGTTGGCGTGGTCGAAGTTCTCGTCAGGCGGGGCGATCAGCTCGCCGGCCAGCCCTGTGTCGAGGAATGTCGCGGCCGGCGCTTGAGCCGCGGCGATGCGCCAGAGTTGCGCGGGATTCCTCCCCCGGTACACGTGGAAGCCTGCCGTCCCCGGCCCGAAACTGAGGCTGTTCAGTCGGACCGCGTTGGTGTCCCCGCCTTGGGGCACCCTGGCCCGCACAACGAACGACAGCGGGCTTTCCCCGTCAGCCGCGTCCGTCGCGCTCACGGCGTAGTACAGTGTTTGATCTCCCGCCAGAGTCCCCCCCGTGGAGGAGACCGATGCATGCAGGCTTACCAGGGGAATGCCGATGCTGGTGGGCGCCGGGTGTCGCCCGCCGGCGAACCCCACCTGTAGCGAGACGCCGATCTGGCCGGCCGCGCCCTCGGAGACTCGCTCGCTGACCTCGAACTGCGGTTCGCCGTCTTCATCCAGCACTGTCCCGAGCAGAGGCCGCGGCAGGCCCACTTCGAAGGCCGGTTGCCGTCTTCGTCCGCTTCCGGTGCCGTCCGCATCATCCGTGTACCAGTTGTCGTCGTGAACCTGCCCCGTGATCGTCACCGTTTTGTAGTTCAGTCCCGGAGCGACGCTCTGGATCCGGAACGGTTGCCGCAGGAGGCCCTCCTTGAGGTAGGTCAAGGTGATGATGTCCCCCGGCTTGAGCCCGATCCCGCGCACGCTGGTTTCAAACTGCACGTAACTGTTGCCGCGCAGGCTCTTGTCGAGCTGGAGTTGGATGATTCTCGCCGCCTGGTGGAAGTTCGGCAGTCCCAGCGCGTTCAGCGGCACGCTGATCTCCTGGCCGGTGCGGATCGCGTCTTCTACATCCACCAGCGACAGGCTGTCCTGCTGGTACTCGTTGAACTCGTCCTGAAACTCGACGCTGAAGCGGTTGGGCGTGTCCGCCGCGCTCCGGGTCCAGAATCGGATCGCCGGCTCTCCGTTGCTCCGCCTGAGTATGCCTGAGAACCCGTTGGTGCCGTCGCCGAATTCGTAGCACGGCCAGCCTCCGTTAAGTTCCTCGGTGCTGTTGCTCCCGTCGGGCTTCACCGGCTGTTGAAGAGCGACGGAGTTCTCCGATCGAAGCTGCAGCTTCCCGTGGTCGTCGTAACTGAGGTAGAGGCGGCTCGCGTTTCTGATCCCCCGAATCACGTCCGCGACGCTCCGCCTCCGGCGCAGCACCAGGTTGCACTGGAAGCGCGGTATCAACGTCGGATTGCCGTAGAGGTCCTTCGCCTCGATGTGCTGGGCCCCGTACTCCGCCGCGTCCGCGAAACTGGCGAGGTCGATCTCGCTGTCCGCCCATCCGCTGCGTTTCAGGATGTCGAGCAGGATCCAGGCCGGGTTGTTGTCGTAATCGTCCCCCAGGTACGCCCCGTTTGACGCGTACCGCCCGACTTTCAGCCCCCTCAGCAGCACCTGCACTTTCGGCAGGCTGCGGCCGTCGTTCAGCCGGTTCGGTACCACGACCGACAGGTAGGCCATGCTGCCGTACGGGTCCCCGATCGGGTTGCCGGCCCCGTCGGTGAAGTCGGAATTGAATACTCCCGTGCGCGTTCCGTAGCTGACCACGCTGTACCAGCCGGTCGCGGTCATGTTCTCGCCGGCGCGCCCCGCCGGGATATCGACATCGTTCACCACGACCTTCAGCACGTCCTGTATCTCGCCCATCCCCAGCAGGACTTCCAACCGCGTCAGGTTGCCATCGTTCCGCGCAAACACGATTGGAGGCGCGTACCATCCCGTTCCGTAGACGATTGGCACGAAGTCGTTGTAGCGGCCTTCGTTCTCCGCCACCGCCGAGACATGGAACGAACGCTCGCCATAGGCCCGCACCAGCACCGATGGCGGAACGAACTCCACGCCGCCGAAGCGCCGCGTTGGGTTCCCGGCGGAGTCCCGGTCGAACATGCCCCGCTGTTCGCACTCCCCTCGCGTGTAGCCGCAGCTATCGAACGGCGCATTGCCGTTCAGGTTCCCGGCGCCTCCTGCCACGCCGGCCGAATACCCGCAGCGATGGAAAGGCGAGTGCTTCCCGCGCACCCCTCCGTCCAGCGCCTCGGCCCTCTGCGCGGCCGACCCCGGGAACTTCCAGGGGCAGCGGCGCTGTATGCGCACCTCCGGCGTCAGCATCCGTTGCAGGTTCATCCGGTTCGAGACCGGCAGTCGCAGCTTGTTCTCCGTGATGTCATCCGGGGAGCTTGCCACACCGCGAAAGACAACCCTGCTCTCCGAAGCCGGGCCCGCATTCTTCAGATCGAAGAACAGGAATCGGACCGTCACTTTGGCGCCCTTCCATCCCTGGGTCCGTTCAATCTGAGAGCAGTAGGAGTCCGCGTTTGCCAGGGTGATAGAGATGCGCGAGAGGCTGTCGATGCCTTCCTCTCCGTCGGAGCGCAACTCGAAGAGGCTGTGCTCCAGCACCCTTGCTCCGTATACCTGGCCGTCCGCTTCGACCCGGTGGGTCGACCACCTCTCCACCGCGCCAGTCGGCAACTCGAACGTGAACAGGAACAGCGGAGTCTCGGTCGCCGTCAGTTCCTTCAGATCCGAAATGGCAGGCATGATTCTCCTAGCTCGCCGCGGGCGCCCCGATGCGAACCCGGCAGGAATGCTGCCCGGGCCCCTCGGATACCGTGGCAAACGCGTCATCCTCGAAACGCGCGTTCGGATAGACGCCGCTACGGGTCGTCGTCTTCCTGTAGGTCGAGGGAGCCGGCTGAGCCTCGGCCTGGATTCCCGCCACCTCCACCGTCGCTCCGGCCGGAACCGTCAGCCCGAATGTCACGCTCTCGGCCGTGGTTCCGGTCCTGCCGGACAGCGCCAGCCTCTTCCAGTTCTCCGACAGTCGGTGCTCCCGCTGCTCGGTCACGCCGCCCGTCGAACGATACAGCGTCACTGCGGCACCCGCCGCGCCTCTGGCATACAGGCTGAAACAGTAGCAGAACCACCCCGGTCCGCTAATCGTCTGTTGTATGGACTGCGCCGCCGTGCCGGTGTTCGCGACCACACCGCCGGATATGCTGAGCAACGGTCCCTTTGTCCAGGCTCCGGCATTCAGATTCTCGCTCCAGACCAGCAGGTTGTCGCTCGGGTCTAGCAGCGTGAACTCGCCCAGCCTGCCTTCCACGGCCCGGACGAAGTTCTCCAGAACCAGCCGTTCCTGGTCGCTCAGCGCCTTGAACGTGAACTCCCATTGAATCCTCGCCCCGCCTGTGTCCGCCAGCCGCAGTCTCCTCCCATCCGCAAGCATGTTGCTGATGGTCCGGTAGACGCGCCGCTTCACGTAGGGGTACTGCACCGTGGCGCCCGATCCCAGTTGGGGGAAGTAGAGCATCCTAGCTCCTGTTCTCCACGACCACTACGGTCGTGCGGCCGCTCATAAGGTCCTGCCACTCCAGGGGAGTCGTATCCGCTTCCAGGCTGCAATCCGGATAGGTTGTCCCCTCCCAGGGATCCGTAAACGCGAATGAGCCCAGCCCGCCTTGCTGTGCGATCAGAAAGTCCTCCAGCGCCGCCAGTTCCGCTTCGTCCAGCAGGCCCAGCCTTATCACCCACCTGCGCGCCGGCCCGGCATACTCGCGGAATCTCTGTTCGCCGCCGTCCACGAAAACCTGCACCGAGGTCGAATGCTCTAGCACGCGGCCCGCCGGGTACTGCAACGCTGCCCCTGTCTTCAGAACCGGGAATGTGCCCATGTCAGAGTTCGCCCACCACGCTCCCCAGAGCGTGCGCGTTCAGGATCGCTTCGCGCACCGCGCGCGCGATCTGGTCGCTGTTATCCAGGAAGGACCGGCTGTCCATTGTCTGCACCTGTACTGTCACCGCCGGCGTGTAGGCCGGTGTTGCCATTGGCGCGGGATCGCTCCACGCTTCGGCCGGGCGCCCCGCCGCCCTGCCTCGGAGCTGAGTGATCGGACGCGGCAGCCCGTCCTGCCGGTAGTCGACGGCCGGAATCGGCATGCCTGCTGTCTGCGGCGCCGCCCCCTGGAAGTGGATCGGCTCAGGCGGCATGTAGGTTGCCAACGCCGGCGGCGCCTCCTGCCTGTTCCTTCGAAACAGCCCCACGATGGATGACACCAGAGGGACCAGCCCCCCCCCGCCGCCCAGCGCCTTGGCTGCCGCGCTGGCGATGCTGCCGGCGGCCAGGGCCGCCCCGCCCGTCCTCTGGGCCGCCGTGTTGAGCAGGAGCGCCTGTGTGTTCTCCGCGACCGTGTCCCCTTGCCGCTGGGCGATGGTCCGGAGCATGCCGATCTGCTGCGCCACTGTGTGGAGCCCTTCGTTCAATCCCGCCGGCAGTTGAGGGATGGCTGCCTGGGCCACGTCCATGCTGGTTCTGTTCGCGCCCGCTCCAGCTATCATCAGGGCTTCCATTGCCGCGCGTCGTGAATCACTCATCTGAGCCGCTCCTCTCTTCCGTCAGCGCCTGCTCCAGTGTTGAGAACGCATCCCATTGCCGGGCTTCCATGGTCCGGTAGTCCCCTCCCCCGGCGAACCTCCATGCCGAGTACTCTTCCAGCCACGCTTGGCTTTCGGCCGTCACCAGAGATTTGGGGCACTCGGTGGCGACTACCCTCTTCCGCGCCCAAATCACCTGCTCCGGCCCGCGCTTGGAAGCCGGCAGGAATCCGCATCGCCGCCGCTTGTCCAGGCCCGCCCGCCTGCATGGCTCGCACTTCCACCGGGCCTGGTCCGTGAACTGGAAATGGAAGGCGAGGATCAGTTTTTTCTTTCGGCCTGGCTCAGTCCGGCTTCCGCCTTGATTGCGGCCACTATTTCCAGGGTGAGGTCTTCCGGCCCCGCCGCCGCCAGCGTCTCCGGCGTCGCCGCCTGCCCGTCCACCTCAAACCCACGCACCTCGACCAGCCCCCAGGTGAGGTACGCTCTCTCTATCTCGGTTGACAACAGCGCCGCCTCGACGCTCTCGGCCGGCTGTTGGCCCGCCTCCAGGAACTCCATCTTGGCGACCAGTTCCCGCAGACGCCTGGCCAGTTCAGTGCGGCGCCCGAGCGACATCTTTCGGATCGTGTATCGGACCCCTGGCCGGCTCGCCGATTCCAGCGTAATCACGCTCTCGTAGTTCATAGCTCTACCCGAACGCCATCACAATCTCGTCGTCCAGAGTGCCCTGAGCCCTGCATCCGGAGAACCGCCATTGCAGCCGGGTCTCGCTGTCGTCGAACTCCGGCACTTCAGGCGCCACGCTCTTCAGGTACATGCCGAACAACTGCCCCGGGTCATGGCCCAACTGGAACATCACCTCGATCGGGCTCCGTTGCCTTGCTGCCTGATAGAGGGAGACCGTCGCGTCATTCTCCGAACTGTAGAGCGACAGGTCCAGCGTCACCGCCCGCGTCCCTGCCGCCATGCATCTCGGCAGCGTCGCTCCGAACTCCCGGGCTCTCATGTCCAGCCCGTTGTCCAGCGTCACCTCGGCGTCAGTGACCGTGAAGAAGCGGTCCGCGATCGATCCCAGCCATGCCTGTCCCAGGTGCCCCGGGATGATGCTGTAATCGAACGGCTGCTGCGCCGGCTCTTCCGGGAACGACGTCAGCCCGCCTTGTCCCTCGCTGAAGCTGCGGCTGTCGATCACGTCCATGGCCGCCCCGCTGAAGCGGAACTCGTGGTAGTCTCCGTTGACCCTCAACTGCATCTTGTCTATCCCCGCGCCGCACAGAACGCGCTGTACTGCTTGGGCCGGCGACCAGTAGTCGAACACGCTCACGCTTGGAAGCCGCGTGGACGGCAAGTACGTGACGGCGGGTCCGATGGGTGAGCCCTCGCCCGGCGCTGTGCTGAACGCTGCGTTTAGAAGGACGCTATGCTCGTCGGCGATCGCCGCCGCGAACCGCAGCTCCCCTCCGTGCGTGACCGCCTGGCCAGCTTC
>JBBITL010000051.1:2077-15393 GCA_037440765.1 Solibacteraceae bacterium | reverse complement strand
GCGGCTCGGAGAACACCAGAATCCGCCCCGCCGATCCGGCCCCCGCCAATCCCCCCGCGTATGACAGGGCGTCCCCGCCCAGGGCGGCCCGGAACAGGGGGCCGTACCCCGGTTGCTCTGAGTGGTTCACCAAGCCCGTCATGTAGGTCCGCAGGTCGAACGTCGTGTGTCGCCGCAGGCCGGACGGCAGTCCCAGGAATGTCCTTGTGCCCGTCTTGTCCTTCCTGGCCGGCCTGTCAGTCTCCTGCCGGATCGCGAGCTTCACCCCGGGAAACCGGTTCCCGGCGCCGATCACGGGCACCGAGCCGAAGGCAGGCTCGATTGCCGCATAGAACCGGTTGTTGTTCGACGCAATGTAACAGGACATCTGATCCTCTCCTTCTGTCTTCAGCCGATGCTCACCTCAACATCGAAGCTCACCTTTGCCGTCTGCACGAAGTTCTTCCCGCCGTGTTTGACCGGCCCGAAGGCCGCTTCGTACTTGCCCGCGTAGAAGATGCCGCCGCCCCAGTCCCCTCGATGAGAATCCAACACGTCGGTAACCGCCTCCACGTGCAGCTCCAGCGCCTGCCCCAGGTCTTCCAGGCGGTCGTGAGAGACGCGCACCTCCACCGCCAGCCGCGCCTTGCCCGAAAACGTCCGGAATTTCTCCCGCAATTCGTTGGTCAGCTTCTCGCAGTAAACGTAGAATGCCGGGTAGTGCACGCCGGCGGTCCGCTCCGCCGTCTCCGGCGCCACGTACTGCGACAGGACCTGCTGCGGCCGGATCGGTCCAAGCCGCACGTTCTCTCTCTGTGCTATGGCCGCCAGGCTCTGTGCCAGACCCGCCGGTGAGCTGAGCATCCCCGACAGCCGGCTCGTTGTCGCCTTCGTGACTTGAGCCACCGTCGCTATCCTCTCCGGAACACCCGCTCGAACCGTTTGTAGGACGTGGGCGTCTGCCCGCTGCCCGGCGCCCTTCCTTCGACCAGCCCGGTAGCCGGCATTGTCCAACTCCATCCGGCGGCAATCGGCGCCTGGTTCTGAAGCTGTTCGGCGCCGGGCTCTGTCCCAACGTAGGCGTTCCACCCCGTCACGCCCGCCGGCGCCTCAACGGCAGCCGCCACCGGCGCCGTGTTTGCCGGTGCCGCCAGCACGCTCGGTTCGCTGGCGCAGCCCTCGTCGCCGTTCGCCCCCACCCACGCGGCCCGTATCCAGTACACGGTGGCCTCTGCCGTCCCGGGTGTTGTGCTCAGCCTGGGCGGTGCCGCCTTCGCTACCGGCGTTTCGACCATCCCCACGCCCGATGACATGACGTTCTCCAGCGCCCACCGGGCCAGCCGCTCATACTCGCGCCACTTCCCCTGATAGCGGTCGTTGAGATGGCTGTTGTAGGCGTCGCGGTAGGCCAGCGCCAGTGTGTGGAACGTGTGCCACAATTGGAGCGCCGGCGTGACAACCACCCGCCTCAGCTCCGCCGGTTCTTCCCGGAAGAGTCGCGTGGTAAGCTCCACCTGGAGTTCCTGCTGGCTCAGGACCGCTTTCTGCGACAGGTCGATGCGCTCGCTGGCCGCGACATCGTAAACCGCGCTTTCGTACGCCCTGAGGTCTTCCAGCGTCGAGATCGAACCATCCGTGAACAGTGCCATCTTGCCCCCGTCCCCAGTTCACTCCTGTGGGTTCTTGCCCTTCACCCGCAGCTTCCTGCTCTCGTCGGGTTGCTCGGCGACCACGGTCACTTGAATCCGGCCCGCCGCTGCCGCCTGCTCGGCCTTGCGCCGCGCCTCGGCCGACTGAGCATGGAACCCCTCGGCCTCCTGTTCGGTCGCCAGCCTGGCCCCCCCTTCCACGATCAGCTTCGCCGCCACCGTCCGCGGCGCCTCGGTCAGCACTCCGGCCCGCCCTCCATCCGGTGTTTCCAGGCTCACCACCACCGCCTGCGGCTCGGCAATGCTCTGTTCCACCTGCCGGAGCTTCTGGTAATAGACTTTGAGATCCATCTCTGCCTCCAGGACTGCCAGGACCCCGGCCCGTGTCCGGGGTCCGCAGTCTCCTTGTCTTGCTAGCTTCTGACCTGAACGGCAAACGAGTTGCGGAGCACGCCCACGCCGTACAAAACGTCCACCGTGAACTGCTGCGCCAGCGTGTTCGGCTGGTAGCTCATGACCACCCGCATGCCAAAGTTGCCCATCTCGGCGTACTCGGCGATGGCGCCCGTCCCCGGAAGGGGCTGAGGCAGCCTGCGCACCACCAGGCCCAGCGCGCTGCGTGCGAATGCCAGGTTGTGAGTAGTCACCGGCCCGCTGCCCGTCTTCTTCACGAACTGCGAACGGAACACGTAGAAGTCCTTGATCTTGCCCACCGCGCCTTCGATGAGCGCCCGCAGCCCGGCCTCGCCCGACGTCTGGAATTCGCTGAACCGCGGAATCTGGCGCAGTTGCGAGTAGGCCGCCGAGTCGACCACCAGGTACTTCGGCTCGCTGGCCGGCACCTTGGCCTCAAACAGCGCTGTTTCCGCTGAGTCGATGGCGGCTTCAGTGATCGCCATGCCGCTCGTGCCCACCGGCGTGTTGGCCGTGAAGCTGGCGTACAGCCCGAGAAGGTCGCTTTCGATCTTCTCGGCCAGGGCCACCAGCCCGGGCTGCATGTACAGCTTCAGCAGGTCCGGAACCGCCAGGACTTTCGTCACGTCCGGTATCTGGAAGGTCGCCTCCGCGTGGGTGTTGAGAACGATCTGCGCGTTGCCGAGGCTCGGATTCTGCGTCTGCACCGTGCCCCCTTGCGCCAGGTTGTTGGCGACCAGTGTCGGAGGAATCGGCACGTTCACCGTATCCCCGGCCTGACCCAGTATGGGTTCGAAATCGCGGTTGACCAGGTTTCCCATGACAAGGTTACCCATCAGGGCGGGCAAGGCATCGACCGCCACTAACTTGACAATCGCGTTAGCCACGTTTGTGGATGTTACTGCTGGCATCTGTTCTTCCTTTCCTTTCTATTCCGCCTCTGAGGGCGTCGTTCAGGCTCCCGCAGCCGCTCTGAGTCTTAGTGACCTCCCAGCGCCTGGGAAGCGATTCGTGCAATCTCCTGACGGGCCTTCTCCAGCTCCTCTGGACTCATGCCCGGCCGGATCTTGTCCAGGTCCACCGTGGAACTTGCAGGGACCGGAGTTCGTGGGCCAGACGTGGCGCCGGATCCCCCCAGGTTGCGCGCCGGCAGAAACTCGGGATTCTCGCTCACGAACTCCGTGAGGTACTCCCGCAGGCTGACCGTGCCGCCGTCGCCCTGCGCCACCAGCCGCCCGTCCTCGCTTCGCTTCACCTCGTCCCTCACCGCCTTGAAGGCCAGGTCCACCTTCGCCACTCCGAGCCGCTGCAACTCGGCTCGGACTGCGGCGTTGCGGTCCGCTTCCTCCGCCATCTGACGGCTCCGTGCGTTCTCCTGCACGAGCTCGTTCACCCTGCGCTCCAGTTGCTCCCGGCGCTTTCGTTCCTCGGCCAGTTCGTTCTTGTAGGCCGGCTCGGCCTTGGACGCCTCCCGCCGCGTGTACTCCTCGATCGCTTCCCGGATGAGGCTGCGGACATCCGCCGGCTTCTCAACGGGTGTTCCAGAGTTCTCTGTGGCTGCTTGCTCCATCCCTGTTCTCCTTTGCCTACCCCTGCTCGCACCAGTTGTCCAATTCGCTGGCAATCTGGTCCTTGGTCTCCTGCCGCGCGTCGCACAGGTACTTCAGCGCGAGCTTTCTTAGAATCTGCTTCTTCAGCGTCTTGGACCCGACCCCCAGTCCCAGCAGCTTGATGGCGTCGTCCAGTTCGCTGCTGAAGTCGCCGATGTCGAACTCATCCAGCCCGGATACCTCGATTGCGAGGCCGTCTTCTCGCGCCGCTTCGATCGCGCGAAGCACCCGCTTCATGCTGTCCTTGACCGAGTCGCCGTATGCCCGCAGGACCTCCTGCGTGATGGTGAAGTCCCGCTGCTTGCTCACGCCGGACTGCCCCGCTCCCCCGGACAGCGCTCCGCCAGCCTGCGTCAGCATGTAGCAGACCCTGTAGATCTCGCCTTTCAGCCGGCTCAGGTTTTCCGCAGCAATCTGGTAAACCTTGCCTTCCGGCTCGGTCCACCCGAAGCGGTCCTCCGGCCCGAGTTGTATGTAGTAGGACTCGCCTACCATCTGGTTCCACTCGCGGTCCGAGTAGACCACCGGGGAGGCGAACAGCCCCATCGTTAGCGCCCAGGCCAGCGCGTTGGACTTGTTGAAGTGTTCAAGTTGCAGGGAGGCCGCCTTGTTCGCCAGCCAGAGCCCCTCGCTGATGTGGAAGGGGAACACCGGCACCTTGCCCAGCCTGGCCAGCCCGTGGCGCCCCTGGTCAGTCAGCCTGGGCTGCCCGTCCTTCTGCCTGCCCTCGAAACGGCGATAGGTCCTGAACTCCTGCTTGTCGTAATAGAGCCACCGGGTTTCCTTCACCCACGCGTTGTCTCCCGGCTCGCTCTGGCAGAGGTTGATCGTCCGTATTACGATCCACTCCAGGTTTCCGCGCTCGTCGTACCGCCAGTTGATGACGTCCTGCGGGGCGTAATTCACCAGGTAGGCGCGGGCTCGGCCGGCGGCCTCTTCTTCGGCGCGGTTCCTGGCCGGACTGTCTGAGCGGGGGAAGTCCACCAGGACATACGCCGTCCCTGACACCAGCGCTTCGACCAGAACCCTCCGGTAGAAGTCCGACAGGCTTGAACCCCTCAGATCGCAGTCCTCCACGAACTCCTGGTAGAACGCCTTGCCCGCTTCGTTGGGCCCCTGAAAGCTCAGTATCGGTTCCCTCCGGAATAGCGTCGCCCCGTACCAGTCCACGATTGACCCCAGGTAGTTCTCGTAGAAGACCCGGTGCAGCCTCTCGTAGTACACGTCCAGAGGCTCGCGGTGCCGCTTGACCAGGTACTCGGACGAATTGGCCTTGAACTGCTCCCCGCCCACGTACAGGTCCCTGTACTTGCGCCATGTGGCCTTGCTGGCCGTGTAGTCGGGATGTTCCCTGTCGATGTCGAACAATTCCGTGCCTCCTCCCTCCACTGCGGCCTAAAGAATCCGCTCGCTGCGTTCCCCGGCCCTCCCGTGCGGCCTGCATTCCTGCCAGATCAGGTAACCGAGCGCGTCGCTGAGGTGCGTCCTGCGCGGGTCCTTCTCCTTGTCGATCACCGCGCTGCCGGGCTTGTAGGCCACCTGCTCCAGATCCAGAATCAGTTCCCGGCACCTCGGATGGATCACCAGCCGCCTCTCCCCTGCCGCCGGCCGCAGCATGGCGTTCACCAGGTTCACCCTCTCGCGAACCTCGGGATTGCTGCGCGGCACCCGGTAGCTCACCTGCTTGTGCCCGCTGCGCGCGAGCGACTGCTTCACCATCTCGTAGTCGCTGTGCCCCGTCGTCTGGCGCCGGCTTCCCGAGGCGTCCCCGTAAATCAGCACGCCTCCCGGGTGGCGCGGGTGGCGGTGCAGAAACTCCGCGCATACCTCCGGCGTCGTGGCCCTGGGCATGACGATCTCGTCCAGCACATGCACCACTCCGTCGCGAACCTGCGCGACGAGCGAGCACATCGGATCCACGTTGAAGTCCAGCGCCCACCTGAGCGGCAGCAGCGGATCTACCGGCGCCTCACCTACGTTGCCGGCGCGGTCGAAGCTGTGGTAAACCTGCCCGTCGTTGACGTTCAGGTACTTGCCCAGAACTTCCTGCTCGAAGAACCGCTCGTCGTAGCTGCGCCTGAGCCGCTCGTAGTAGTCCGGCACCTTCGCAAGCAGGTGCCGGTTTTCGTAGGGCTCCGCGAACGTCATGTCGTAGCCCTCCACGCGGCGCTCCAGGAACCGCCGGTAGACCCAGTCGAAACCCTTCGGCGTCCAGGCCGCGAATCCGCACAGGCGGGCCGCCTTCGGGTCCCGCAGCCGGCCTTCCAGCCGCAGCCAGGCTTCCTCGGCCGTGTAGGTCAGTTCGTCCAGCCCGAACCACGCCAGGTTTGTACCCCGCAGCCGTTCGTAGTCGTCCACCGGGCGGAAGATGATCCGCGATCGTGTGTGGCTCATCAGCAGAACGTTCTCCGCCTTGTGGTACTCGTGCGGGATTCGGTTCCGCTCCAGAATCTCGAACAGGGTGCTTTGTGTGGCGTCCCGCAGCATTGGAAAAGTAGGCGCTCCCAGCAGTCCCGCGCGCCCCGGATTCAGGTAGCTCAGCCTCAGCGCCTCCTGGCAAAGCGCCTGGCTCTTGCCGCACCCCACCGGGCCGGAGAATCCCTTGAAGGTGGCCGGGGAATCGTGGAAGCGTCTTTGTGAGGGCAGCGGGGAGTACTCTATGTGTTGGTCGCAGGTTCCTGCTCTGGTGGTTCTACCCACGTCACCCTGATCTCCCTCGGCGCCTCTTCGCCCAGTTCCCCTCGAAGCTGGACCAGCCGGATAAAGTCACTTACCGACATCTTGGGCTGCTCCTTGTCCAGCTTCTTCTTGAATTCCATGATCATTCGCTCGACAGCGATCAACTCGGGCGGCCTCCGCGTCACACTCTGCTTCGGCCTCCCCGCAGCCTGGCCCGCCGGCTTCCTCTTGCCGGTCTCTTTCAGGTCGCTCATCCCAGTTCCTCCACGTTTCCAGCACAGTCCGTCGCGTCCGGCTTGCCCCCGTTGTCTGGAACATCGAGCCCAGGTCCTCTGCCAACACGCTAGCATTCCGGCCGTTATGCTTATCTCTGGCGCCGGCGATAACTACTTGAGTCAACAGCGTTTTTTTGCCGCGAATGACCGTGACCGGATCTGTTACGCTGGTGTTGCATGCGGCGACTTGGCCCGCTCCTGCTGGTTGTCATCGTCGCCATCGTGGCCGCGGTGGCCGTCGCCTACCGCTCCCGCAAGGCCAGCCAGCAGCGGAGCGCTCCCGCCATCCCCGAGTCCCTGCCCTCCCAGACCAGCGCGGCTGCCCGCGATTGGTGCTGGTCGCAGACTCAACTGCACCGCACCGTGGCCGAGGTCTGCGCCAAGAACTTCCGCCAGCTCAAGGATCCCTCGCGCCTGCATCTGGACGGCGTCGAAGTCAAGGTGTACGCCGGAGACGGCGCCACCTTCGACCGCATCAGAACCGCCAGCGCCGAGCTCGACACCGGCACCCGCACCTTCCTCGCCGGCGGCGAGGTCGAAATCACCATGGGGGAGCCTGTCGGACAGCGGACCGCCCCCCGCCGCGTATTCATCAGGACATCCGGCCTGAAATACGAGGTCGAGACGGGGCGCGCATCCACCATCGGGCCCACTGCCTTCCGGTTCGACCGGGGCGAGGGCAGCTCGCTCGGAGCACTTTACGATCCTGAGTATCGCGAGCTTCACCTTCGCTCGCAGACCGAGGTCACCTGGCGCGGCAGCGATCCCAAGTCCAAACCGCTCAAGGTGGAGACCGACGAACTGATCTACAAGGAAAGAGACTCCGCCATCATCGTGGGCCCGTGGTGCCGCCTGTCCCGGGGCGAGATGTCGGTGACGGGCGGCAAGGGAATCCTCTGGCTGAAGGAGGGCGACATCCGCAGGGTTGAGGCCTCCCAGGCCAGCGGAACCGACCGCCCCGGCCCTGACCGGCTGGTGGAGTACGCGGCGGACCAGGTGTTCATTGACTTCGCCGCCGGAGGTGAAGTCGAACGGATCGCCGCCGAAAGAAACGCGCGCCTGGCGTCAATCGAGAAGGCCTCCCGCATCTCGGCGACCGCAGGCCACATCGATCTCGATTTCGACCTCGCCGGCGGTGAGAGCCGCCTCCGCAAGGCGCTGGCCAGGGGCGGAGCCGTCGTGGAGTCGGTCCCGGCCGGCGACGGCAACACTCCCGCGCCCCCAGCGCGCGTTCTGCGAAGCGACATCATCGAACTCGCCATGCGTCCCGGGGGCCGGGAGATAGACACAGCCGAGACCCGCGCTCCTGGCGTCATCGAATTCCTGCCCGCCGCGCCTTCCCACAGCCGCCGGCGGCTGGAGGCCAGCCGCATCTCGATAGACTACGCAGGCGACAACCGCCTCCGCTCGCTTCAGGCCTCTGAAGCCGCCACCCGGACCGAGCCCCCGCGTCCTGCCGGCAAGCCCGCTCCGCCTCCCCTGCTGACCTGGAGCAGGGATCTCCGCGCCGAGTTCGATCCCGCGAGCAGCGAACTGGCCCGCCTTGAGCAGTGGGGTGACTTCCGTTATGAAGAAGGCGGGCGCCGCGGCCGGGCCGGCCGCGCCGTGTTCGATCTCCGGGAGAACCTCATCACTCTGGTCAACGGCGCGCGGGTCTGGGATGCGGAGGGATCCCTGGCCGCTGACCGGATCGTCATGAGCCAGCAGTCAGGCGACGTTGCGGCCGAAGGCAGCGTGGCCTCGACACGCGAGCCCGAGCGCGACCAACAACCAGGCGCCCTGGTATCTCCCGGCGAGCCCCTCTACGCCACCGCCGCCCGCATGCTGCTCTCCATGTCCGGCCGCCGCATACGCTACGATGGCGACGCCGTCGTCTGGCAGGGAGCCAGCCGCACAGAGGCCGGCTGGATCGAGATCGACCGCGGCGAGCGCACCCTGGAGGCCCGCGGCAACGTCCACAGCCGCTTCGTCGAGCTGGGCGCCGCGCCCGTCTTCACCTTGGTCGACGCGCACGAACTGCGCTACACGGACAACGACCGGACCGCAGTCTACCGCGGCGGCGTGCTGATGCGCCGCTCCGGCATGAACGTATCCGCCGCCGGACTGCGGGCCGTCTTCGCCGTCAAGAACCGGTCCTCCGAGCTGGAGAGCGCCTACGCCGACGGCAACGTCCGCATCACCCACGTCTCCGGGAGCCGCACGCGGGAGGCTACTGCGGAGCACGCCGAGTACGCCGTGGCCGAGGGAAGAGTGGCCCTGTCCGGCGGCTCGCCCCAGTTCACCGACAGCCTGCGCGGCTCCACCCGCGGCCGCCAATTGACCTGGTATGCCGGCAATGATAGGCTGCTGGTCGATGGCCGCCAGGAGCAGCCGGCTGTCAGCGTGATTCGCCGCCAGTGAATTCCATGAAGAAGCTCCGGGCCTGCGAGATCTCCAAGTCCTTTGACCGCCGCAAAGTGGTGGACGGGCTTTCCGTCCTGGTCGAGCAGGGGGAGGTCGTGGGCTTGCTCGGCCCCAACGGCGCCGGTAAGACCACCTCGTTTCACCTGATCGTCGGGCTGATCAGTCCCGACTCCGGCAGCGTGCTCCTGGACGACCAGGAGATCACCTCGCTGCCCATGTACCAGCGCGCCCGCCGGGGTATAAGCTACCTGCCCCAGGAGCCTTCGGTCTTCCGGAAGCTCACGGTCGAGGAAAACCTCATGGCGATCCTGGAGACCATGCGCCTCACCCGCCACGAGCGCCGCCAGCGCATGCACACGCTCATCGAGCAGTTGGGCCTCGACAAGGTCCGCCGCAGCAAGAGCTACACCTTGTCTGGAGGAGAGCGGCGGCGCGTGGAGATCGCCCGGTCGCTGGTCATCGAGCCCGGGTTCCTGCTCCTGGACGAGCCGTTTTCCGGCATCGATCCCATCCAGGTGATCGAGTTGCAGCGGATCATCTTCGACCTGAAGCGCTCCGGCATCGGCGTCCTGGTCACCGACCACAACGTGCGCGAAACCCTGGCCGTCACCGACCGGGCCTACATCATCCACAACGGCCGGATCTTCCGGGCCGGCAGCCCGGAAGCCCTGGGCCGCGACCCGGAAGTCAGGCGGATCTACCTCGGCGATTCCTTCCAGCTGGCCCCGTAGGGGCCGGCCGTGCCCGGCCTCTACTGTGCGCTCTCGATCCGCATCGAGTAGAAGCTGCGGTAGACGAACACCATGGACAGCACCAGGAAGACCCCGGCCAGCACGTGGCTGAGCGTGGAGCCCTGCTGCGCGGTCACTGACACGGCCAGCTCCACCGCCAGCAGCCCGAACAGCGTTGTGAACTTGATGATCGGGTTCAGCGCCACCGAGCTGGTGTCCTTGAACGGATCTCCCACCGTGTCGCCGATGACCGTCGCGGCGTGCAGCTCCGTGCCCTTGGCCCGCAGCTCGGTCTCCACCACCTTCTTGGCGTTGTCCCAGGCGCCGCCCGCGTTGGCCATGAAGAAGGCCTGGAACAGGCCGAACAGCGCGATCGAGATCAGGTAGCCGATAAAGTAGAACGGCTCGATGAAGGCGAACGCCAGCGTGGCGAAGAACACCGTCAGGAAGATGTTCAACATGCCCTTCTGCGCGTACTGCGTGCAGATGGCCACCACCTTCTTGGAATCCGACACCGAGGCCTTGGTCACCCCGTCCAGCTTGATAGTGCGCTTGATGAACTCCACCGCCCTGTAGGCGCCCGTCGATACCGCTTGCGTGCTGGCGCCCGTGAACCAGTAGATGACCGCTCCTCCAGCGATGAGGCCCAGAAGAAACGGCGGGTGCAGCATCGAGAGCTTCTCGATGTTCTCGGTCAGACCGTGCGTGAGCGCCACCACTGTGGCGAAGATCATCGTGGTGGCCCCCACCACCGCCGTGCCGATCAGCACCGGCTTGGAGGTCGCCTTGAAGGTGTTGCCGGCGCCGTCGTTCTCCTCCAGGTTGTCCTTGGCGCGCTCAAACTGCGGCTCAAAGCCGAACTCCTTCTTGATTTCCGCCTTGATGTCCGGCAGCTCTTCGATCGTGGAGAGTTCGTAAATGGATTGCGCGTTGTCGGTCACCGGGCCGTAGCTGTCCACGGCGATGGTCACCGGCCCCATGCCCAGGAAGCCGAACGCCACCAAGCCGAAGGCGAACACGGCCGGGGCCACCATCAGGCCCCCCAGGCCAAGGGTGCTCACCACGAAGGCTACCGTCATCAGCAGCAGCACCGCGAAGCCCAGCCAGTAGGCGCTGAAGTTGCCCGCCACAAATCCGGACAGGATGTTGAGCGACGCGCCACCCTCGCGCGAGCTGGTCACGATCTCGCGCACGTGCCGCGAGTTGGTCGAAGTGAAGATCTTCACGAATTCCGGTATCAGCGCGCCGGCCAGGGTCCCGCAACTGATCACCGTCGACAGCTTCCACCACAGCGACGGGTCGCCGCCCAGATCGGGGATCATCTGCGAGCTGAGCAGGTAAGTGAGGCCGATCGACAGCAGCGAGGTCAGCCACACCAGCGTGGTCAGCGGAGCCTCGAAGTTCATCTTGTCGGCGTTGCCGTACCTGCCCCTGGCGATCAGGCCGTTAATGAAGTAGCCGGCGGCCGAAGCCACCACCATCATCACGCGCATGGTGAAGATCCACACCAGCAATTGCACCTGCACCACCGGATTGTGGACCGCCAGAACGATGAAGGTGATCAGGGCCACGCCCGTCACCCCGTAGGTTTCGAAACCGTCGGCCGAGGGTCCCACCGAGTCGCCCGCGTTGTCGCCCGTGCAGTCGGCGATCACGCCCGGGTTGCGCGCGTCGTCTTCCTTGATCTTGAAGACGATCTTCATCAGGTCGCTGCCGATATCGGCGATCTTGGTGAAGATCCCGCCCGCCACCCTGAGGGCCGCCGCGCCCAGCGATTCACCGATGGCGAAGCCGATGAAACAGGGGCCGGCCAGCTCGCCCGGGATAAACAGCAGGATGTAAAGCATGATCAGCAGCTCGACCGAGATCAGCAGCATCCCGATGCTCATGCCCGCCTGCAATGGAATGTCGTAGCAGGGAAAGGGCTTCCCCCGCAGGCTGGCGAAGGCCGTGCGCGAGTTGGCGAACGTGTTTACCCGCATGCCGAACGCCGCCACCAGGTAACTGCCCGAGATGCCGATCAGGCTGAACAGCAGGATGATGGCCACCCGGTACGCCTCGAAGTTCTGCAAAACGCCGAAGTAGAAGATGATGATGACGCCGATGAAGCACTCCAGCAGCAGCAGGAACTTGCCCTGCGTAATCAGGTAGGTCTTGCACGTCTCGTAGATCAGTTCTGAGACCTCGCGCATGGCCGAATGCACCGGCATGTTCTTCAGGCGCATGTAAATGACCAGTCCGAACACCATCCCGAGCGCGCTCACCACCAGTCCAACCATCAGCAGCGTCCGCCCCCCGATTCCGTCCAGGAACACCGCCTGGTCCAGGTCGGGTAAAACCAGGTTGGCCTCGCCGCCAGTGTGCTTGGCCTGGGCCATGAGCGGGCCCGTCAGCAGAAGGCCGGCCAGCAGGGCCACAACTGCAAGTTTCACGACATTCGTATGCATTAATACTCCTCCAGAGAGTTGGGAAGACAGGCGGGTCGCGCAGGACGCCGGGACCCAACACACGAATATATCGGACCGCGGCCACCGGAATCAACCGGCCCCCGCCGCTAAACCGCTTGCAGGATCAGACACTTCAGGTAATGCGTCTCCGGGACGGTGAGCAGGATGGGGTGGTCGGCCGACTGCGTGCGCCTCTCCAGCACCCGCAGCCGCCGCCCGGCGTCCAGCGACGCCTCAGCCACGGTCTCCAGAAACTGCGCTTCGCCGACGTGGTGCGAACAGGAGCAGGTCACCAGCACTCCGCCCGGCTCCAGCAGGCGCAGCGCCCGCAGGTTGATCTCCTTGTAGCCGCGTACGGCCCCCTCCAGCCCCGCCCTCGATTTGGCGAAGGCCGGAGGATCCAGCACGATGGTCGAAAAACGCCGGCCCGCCGCCACGTAGCCCGCCAGCAGCTCGAACACGTCGGCCTCGCGGAATTGCACGTTGGTTATGCCGTTGGCGTCCCGGTTGGCCCGCGCCAGCCGCAGCGCCTCGCCGCTGCTGTCGGCCGTCTCCACCGACTGGCAGCGCGGCGCCAGGTGCAGGGCAAAGCCGCCGCCCGAGGTGAAACAGTCCAGGGCGTTGCCCTGCGCGTGCCGCGCGGCCGCCACGTAGTTTTCCCGCTGGTCCAAAAACATGCCGGTCTTCTGCCCGTGCACCAGGTCCGCGTAGAAAAGCAGGCCGTTCATGCGGACAGCGGCCCGCTCCGGCGCCGCTCCCGCCAGGACCTTGACTTCCAGCTTCAGCCCCTCCTTGACCCGCACCGCAGCGTCGTTGCGCGCAATGATGGCGGCAGGGCCAAGCAGCTCTTGCAGGCAGGACACCACCTCGGGCGTGGCGCGGTCCATGCCCTGGTCCAGCGCCTGCAACACCAGGCAGTCGCCGTAGCGGTCAACCACCAGCCCGGGCAGCCCGTCGGCCTCCCCGTGCACCAGCCGGCAGGCCTCGCTTCCGGCGACCACCCGGCGGCGGAACTCCAGCGCCGCCTCCAGCCGCCGCCTGAGAAAGCTCCGCCCGATGGCCTCCACGCGATCACTCAGCATGCGCAGGGAAATCTGCGAGGTTGAACTGAAGTGCGCCGTTCCCAGCG
>JBBITL010000051.1:0-2067 GCA_037440765.1 Solibacteraceae bacterium | reverse complement strand
TCCGGGCCGGCCACGACCACTGCGTCCCCGCCCGCGGCGTCACCGCGGTCGGTCACATCGCTCGCGAAGATCCAGGGGTGGCCCGAGGCGTAGCGTGAGGCCGCCTTGCGGTTCACCCGAACCGTGGATGCCGGCCAGCGGCTCACGCCCTCTGCATGAGCCTGGCTATCCGCTGCTCGGTCGCCGGGTGGGTCGAGAACAGCCGCATCAGGCTCTGGCCGCCGAAGGGCTTGATGATGAACATGTGGGCGGTGGCCGGCGAGGCGTCCATCGGAATCCGCCGGGAGTAGTGCTCCAGCTTTTTAAGAGCGCTCACCAGGCCGTGCGGCCCTCCCGTGTGGCGGGCCGCCGCAGCGTCGGCCGCGTACTCGCGGGTGCGGGAAATCGCCATCTGTATCAGCATGGCCGCAATCGGCGCCAGAATCAGCATGAACAGCCCACCCACGGCGCTGCCGCGGTTGTCGTCGTCACGGTTGCCGCCGAAAAAGAACGCCATCCGTGCCAGCATGGTGATGGCGGCGGCGATGGTGGCCGCCACCGAGCCGATCAGGATGTCCCGGTTGGCGACGTGGCCCAGTTCGTGCGCCAGCACGCCTTCCAGCTCCCGGTCGTCCATCAGCTCCAAGAGGCCGGCGGTTACCGCCACCGAGGCGTGCTTGGGGTTGCGGCCGGTAGCGAAGGCGTTGGGCGAGGCCCCCGGGATGAGCCACAGCTTCGGCATAGGCAGGCCCATCTGCGTGCTCAGGTTCCTCACCAGCGGCCCGACTCTACGGTACACGGCCACGTTCTCGGTCTCGCTGACCGGCTTGGCCGAGTACATGGAGAGTGCGATCCTGTCGGAAAAAAAGTACCCGATGAAGTTCATCAGGAACGCCAGCCCCAGGCCCGTGTAGAGACCCTGCCGGCCACCCCAGGCCTCGCCCCCGATCAGCAATAGCGCGCTCAGCGCGCCCAGCAGCGCTACCGTCTTAAGCCCGTTCATCTCACCCTCTCAATCCTCAATTCTGGCATAACCGCCGGCCACGGGGTGGGGTGACCCCACCCCTCCGCTAACGCACCTCGACCTTCACCGTGCGGGGCTTGGCCAGCTCCTTCTTGGGCAGGGTCACCGTAAGCGCACCGCTCTTGTAGTCCGCCTTCACCTTATCGGTCTCCACCGTGTCCGGCAGACTGAAATAGCGGGCGAACGAGCCGTAGCTGCGCTCGATCCGGTGGTAGCCAGCGCCCTTGTTCCCGCTTTCGAACTTGCGCTCGCCCTTGAGCGCGAGCGTGCCGTTCTCGATCTCGATCTGAATGTCCTTCATGTCAACTTCCGGCAAGTCCGCCTTGATGACCAGCTCGTTGTCGGTCTCGAAGATATCTACGGCCGGGGTCCATGGCCGGCCCGAGGGCGGCTCGCTCAGCATCCGGTTCACAGCGTCCGCAAACGAGCGGAAGCCGCTCGGAAAGTCCATCACGTCACGGAATGGGTCATACTTGGTCAGTGTCATGTTCTCATCTCCTCGAAACAATCATATAATATGCGCGTGTTGTTGTCAAGAACTATTCTATGAAAACGCGCACTGAACGTCTAAACCTTTGGTACTAGGACGCAACTCCTAGGTACCAAAGGAAAAATTCCTGATCTCCGCCTGGGCATGTCCCCCTGAGCAGTGCTATACTATTGCTTAATCCCATGTGGGCGGAACAGACATTATGCGTGCAGCGCGTTTCATCACCCTGGCGATCATCCTGCTGAGCCTCACGGCGGTACCATCCTCCGCCGTCTACCTCCGCGTCAACATCGGCACGGTGTTCGGCGCCAGCGGCGATCTGGAGCTTGGCGGCACCGGCAATAACGAAATCAACTTTTTGGCGCCCGGCTACGCGGCCTTTCCGACGGCCAGCTCGGCCCTTGTCCCGCTGGGAGGATCCTACGTTTTCAAACTGACCGACGGCGTAGCTCTGACACTCAACGAGCTCCCTTTGTCCCAACCCGGTATCGAGCCCCAGGAAACCGGCGCCCGGAGCTTCTGGGTAACACTCGCGCTGCAATACAGTTTCACCGGTTCCTCAGGCCCGTGGACT
>JBBITL010000050.1:0-31552 GCA_037440765.1 Solibacteraceae bacterium | reverse complement strand
GTTGTCGCGCAGGTAGTCGAAGCCGAACTCGTTGTTGGTGCCGTAGGTGATGTCGCAGTTGTAGTTCTCGCGGCGTTCGTTGTCGTCCAGGCCGTGCACGATGACGCCCACCGAGAGCCCCAGGAAGCGGTATACCTTGCCCATCCACTCCGAGTCGCGCTTGGCCAGGTAGTCGTTCACCGTGACCACGTGCACACCCTTGCCCTCCAGCGCGTTCAGATACACGGGCAGTGTCGCCACCAGGGTCTTGCCCTCGCCGGTCTTCATCTCGGCGATCTTTCCGCGGTGGAGCACGATGCCGCCCATCATCTGCACGTCGAAGTGGCGCATGCCCAGGAGGCGGCGGCCGGTCTCGCGCACCACGGCGAAGGCCTCCGGGAGAAGGTCGTCGAGCGTGGCGCCCTGCGCCAGCTTCTCTCTGAACCCGGCGGTCTTGCCAGCCAGTTGCTGGTCGGTCAGTTTCTGAATGTCCGGTTCCAGCGCGCTGATGGACTCGACCAGAGGGAGCATCGCCTTGACCTCGCGCTCGTGCTTGGTGCCGAAGATCTTGGCGATGACGCGGTCAAGGAGCATGGGAGTGTGATTTCATTGTACTTCAGGCCCGGAGAGAGGACCCGAGCGTGGCGAGCACTCTCTTTCATGAGCCTTGCCGTTCCCGCACCGAACCGCGAGCGTGAGCGGGCGGCGGGTCCCCTCGCTGATGCTCGGGGTTCAGTGGCCCGGGTCGCCGGCCTTCCGGAACGGCAGCCAGAGGAGCCAGAACAGGGCCAGAGCGACCAGCTCCCCGGCCGCCAGATACCAGGGCCAGGGACCGAGGTAGTCCAGCAGCGACGCGCCCTCCGGCTTGCGGCACAGGTACATGTAGTTGGTGTGGAACACGGCGTTGACCGCGCCCACAACAATCGCGAACAGGTTCACGATGAGCATAGCCCGCAACACACACCCGGGCCGCAGCCGCAGCACACGCCCCCAGGTCAGGAACAGCACGGCCACTATGACCCCGCCGTGGGCCAGAAAGAAATACCACGTCGGGTAAGACCACGAGGGCGCCCACAGGTCGGGCGTCAGCACCGCCATCCCGCTGCCCGCCAGGGCGAAGAAATAGGCCGCCTCATAAGCCCACGGCTTCAGAGTCAGCAGCGCCGCGACCGTCAGCCACAACGCAAGGTCGCAGAGCTGCAACGGCAGGATCTCGGGTAGGCGGTCCCCTTCAGTGCGGAGCCTGAAGCCGTACCACGCCAGTTCGTTCACCAGAAGGAACACTCCTAGCGTCAGCCGGATTTCCCGCGCGCGCCGGCGCCCGAATCGCGCGAGCAGGAGGGCGAGGCAGGGAATCGCCGCAAGGATTGCCAGATGCTCCGCCCCGAAAAGGACGAAATCCGTCCGCATAGGGACAAGGTATCAGTCCCCGGCGGCGGAGCGCTCTCCGGAGGGAAGCTCCAACGGGATGATCGCCGAAAAGACGCTGCCGCGGCCCGGCGCGCTGTCCACGGCCAGCGCGCCGCCCATCAGGGAGGCGAGCTTCTGCGCCAGCGACAACCCCAGGCCCAGGCCGTTGTAGGCGCGGGCAGGGCCGCTGTCCAGTTGACGGAAGGCTTCAAAGACCAGCGGCAGTCTCTCAGGGGGGATGCCGATGCCAGTGTCGCTGACATCCAGGCGCAGCTCAAGCCGGCGGCCGTCGATACGCCCCGCGGCAATGACCTCAACCCTGCCGAACTCGGTGAACTTGACGGCGTTCTCCACCAGGTGCGTAAGAAGCCGCTGGAGGCGGGCGGCGTCCCCCACGGCCACCTCGGGCAAACCGGAGCACATGCGGCAAACCAGGCGCAGCCCCTTGGCGCGGGCGCTGGTCAGGTGCTCGTAGACGGCGCCGCGCACCGACTCCGGCAGCCGGAACTCCCGCCTTGCAAGAACCGCCCGGCCCGATGCCAGGTCGGAGAATTCCAGGGTCTTGTCGAACAACACCAGCAGTTGGTCGGCGCACGCCCTGATGGAGGCGGCGTAGTCCTGCTGCTCGGCGTCCAGCCGCGTCTCCAGCAGCAGATCGGTCATTCCCAGTATCCCGGTCAGCGGCGTCCGCAACTCGTGATTCAGGCTGCCCAGAAACTGCGTCTTGAGGCTGGCAAGTTCGTCGTGTGGCTCAACCAGCAGGGGCTGTGTACCATTACCCATGGGGACGGTTTACAGACTCCTGATCGGCCGGTTCTTCCCGCGGGTTTAGGGCAGGCGCCTTAGCGGACTACTTATCTTCGCTGCCAAAAATATTGGAGATCGCTCCCAGCGGACCGCGCTCGTCGCCGCCGGTACGCCCCGGCGCCATCTCCCGCCGCAGTTTCTCCAGGGTCATGCTCTGAACGATGACCCGGCCCGGTCCGGTGAGGGTGGCCAGGAACAGCCCCTCGCCGCCGAAGATCATGGTCTTGATGCCGCCGGCCAACTGCACGTCGTAGGTGACGGAGGCGTCGAATCCCACCACGCAACCTGTGTCGACCTGTAGCGTTTCGCCCGGCTTCAGCTCGAACTCGACGAAATCCCCGCCGCCGTGGATCAGAGCGGTGCCCGGGCCGGTGAGGCGCTGGAGGATGAAGCCCTCGCCTGCGAAGAAGCCCGCGCCGATGCGCTTGACGAACTCGATGTTCACCTGGACCGAATGCTGCGCGCACAGGAAGCTGTCGCGCTGCACGATGACGCTTTGCCCGGCGGCCAGGTCGAAAGGCCGTATCCGTCCCGGATAGCTGCCGGCGAAGCCGACCTCTCCGGGTCCGTCCGCGCGGAAGTAGGTCCAGAACAGCGACTCGCCCATCAGCTTGCGCTTGACGGCGCCCAGGAGCTTGGCGCCAAGCCCGTCGCCGGTCATGCGGCTCTCCCACTGCACGTTGGAGGTCTTGTACAGCATCTTGCCCGCCTCGGAGTAGATCTCCTGTCCGGGCTTGAGCTTGACGCGGGCCACTTGCAGGTTGTCGCCCTGGATGGCGTACTCGAGCGGCTCGACGACGGCCGCCGCCGCGACCGCTCCGCCGCCCGAGGCGGGCCGGCCGCAGGAGCGGCAGAACCTTGCGTTCTCATCCAACTGGTTGCCGCAACTGGTGCAAAAAGCCATAGTCAGCCGATCTCCAATCCCCGTATCTTATCAACGGATAATACGGAAACGCTGCGGAAACGTTCCATGGCGCTGGTGGTGGGCCTGCTGTGCGCGGCGTGGCCGCTCGTCTCGCGCCATGGCGCCGCCGCGGATCTACCTCGCAGCGGGGGCCACCGACATGCGCCAAGGGTTCGAGGGCTTCTACGGCCCGGTGCGCGACCGGTTGCTGTGTGATCCGCTGAGCGGCCACCTCTTCCTGTTCGCCAACGCGCGGCGCAATCGTCTGAAGCTGTTGTTCTGGGACGGCAGCGGGCTGTGGGTGTGCGCCAAGCGCCTGGAGAAGGGGCGTTTCCGCTGGCCCGAAGCGGCTGGCGGAGAGACCAGAGTGACACTCAGCCACGAGGAACTGGCGCTGCTGGTGGGCGGCATCGGCCTGGCGGCCGCCTGGCCGCGCCACCGGTGCCGGAAGTTGCCTCCGCAGAGGATAAGTGCTATAAGGCCCTTGTAAGTTAGGGCACTCTGAGTTACGCTTGTTCTTGCCTCACATCTCCACTTCGCTTCCCGGCGCCGAGCGGATCAAGACGTACGGTCCGGCCAGCGAGAAGCTCAGCGCGCGCAATCGGACCTGCTGGACCCGGAGCCGGGGGTGAGCCGCGCCGAAGATTCTCCTGCCGGACCTGGCCGGCGTACCGGAGCTGGCGGACCGTTTCACGTGCTGAACTAAGGTGCTGGCCTCGTGCGCGGCCGCGGTGTCAGCCGTGCATCAGTGCTGTCCAAAACAGCTGAACCTCCGCCGTCCCTGCATTGAAAACAAGCTTTTTCTGCCCTGCTTCGGGCTGATTCCTCGGCCCAGGTCCTTCTCCGAAACTGGTACGTGCTGCCCAGGACCCCTCACCAGGAGATCGCCAGTTGCTGCGCCTTGTCGGCCACCGGTTGGGGCGGCCCTTCGAACGGGTGATCGATCCAGCGCCACAAGTCGCGGTAAACAAACAACTGCTGGCGCAGCAGGGCTATCAGCGGGACAAGCTCCAGCCCAGCCGCGTCACGAAGAAGACCTTCTGCTGGCTCACCGTGGCGCCCAGGCTGAACAGCCGGTGGCCCAGAGCCGCCGGTTTGCCGAAGACGCCCGCAGCGAGCAACTGCGCCTGGCGCGCTGGAAGGTCACCTGGAACAACTCCTCGAACGACCTGTGCGGCCGGTGCTGGTTGGCGCAAGCCATGGTGGACCGCGGCGGCGCGTCGGCCAGTCCCAGGCGCCGCAGGCGTCCCTCGCTGGCCCGCAGACCCGCGTGTATTTCCCGCAGGCTCTTGGCCTGGCCCGACTGGCAGAACAGCATGGCCACAGACCGGCCCCAACACCTGAAACCCTTCGCGTGTCGCTCTGCCCCGTGCTTGCGCACCGGCGCTTCAAATTCGCCGCGCGGGAACCACTGGAGAAGTTGACTGAAGATGCTGGATACTCGCTTCAAGGTTGAGCCTCCGGCTCTATGGACGCGTTCCCGGTGGTGGTGCCGGCGGCTGGACTCGAACCAGCGACCTAGGGATTATGAGACCCTCGCTCTAGCCTCTGAGCTACGCCGGCCGGCGACTACACTATCGAGCGTAAAGAACCCAGCGCCGCTCTGTCAACGTGGGAGAATGGCCAGCGGACTGCGCGGCTCCAGCGAATCCTCGCTATGCTGGAGCGCTACGGCCGGGTCAACAAGCACAACGGTTGGGTTCCCCGGGACTTCTGGCCGGAGGATTGGGAGAGGCAGGCCATCGTCGAGTTTCACCGGCACAATCCTCTGGAGGGGTATCGCCGGCTGACGTTCATGATGCTGGACGCCGACCTGGTGGCGGTGAGTCCGGCCAGCGTGTGGCGGGTGTTGAGCCGGGCAGGACTGCTGGGCAAGTGGAACGGCCAGCCGTCCAGGAAAGGGACCGGCTTCCAGCAACCGCCGGAGCCGCACCAGCATTGGCGCATCGATGTTTCCTGCATCAACCTGGCGACGCACGTGCGCACGGCGCCCTGCTGTCCGCAATCGAATGGCAAGATCGAGCGCTGGCACAAGTCCCTGAAGAGCGAATGCCTCCGGCCCGGCACCCCGCTGACGCCGGAGGATGCGCGCCGCCAGCTTTCGCGCTCTCCCCAAAACCACATCGGATCGGTAGACCCCCATGCCTTGAAAATCCCCGCCCGAAGGGCGGAATATTCCCTGACGGAAAACGCTCGGACTCCAGTTCAGGCTGAACCGGAACAGCTTCTCTCCTCTCACGGAGTGGGACTGGGTCAGCGGATTTCCTGACGCCACCATCGTCGAGCTGAAGGGCTGATCCCCCCGCTATGCTCCTCCGGGGCCGGCTCCGCGCAGTTCGTGGGTCTTCTCGTCATAGCGGCCCTGCATCTGGTCGATCACGGTCCCCTTCCACCTTCCCGTGCCGACGAAGTAGGCCGCGCGGGCGATGGCGTGGGCGGCCACGGGCGCGGTGACGTAAAGGAACACGATGATTGCCACGGCCCGCACCCACGCTCCGGCGCCTCCCACTCCCACGGCCACGGCCAGCGCCAGGCAGCCCACGCCGAGCGTGGTGGCCTTGGTGGTAGTCTGCATGCGCATGTACAGGTCCGGCATGCGGACCAGTCCGACCCCGGCCAGCAACGTGAAGACTCCCCCGCTGAACAGCAGGAACGAAACCAGAATCTCGATCACCGCCGTCCTCCTCTCTCCAGGTAGCCGGCGAAGGCCACGGTGCCCAGAAAGGCGACCAGCGCCACCACGATTCCCACATCCATGATGGCAACGTCCCCTACCATGAGGGCGTATGCCGCCATAATGCCGACGCTGACCGTGATCACAAGGTCCAGAGCCACCACCCGGTCCGGCAGGCTTGGCCCCTTGACCAGGCGCACCACGGCCAGGAGCATGGCGACGGCCAGCATCACCAGAACGATCCCCGCGGATTTCGCGGCCAGTCCATCGGCGGCGATGTTCATGGCGCCAGCCTCCTTACCCGCCGCTCGAAGCCGGATTTGATCTGGCGCCGGAACTCTTCCGCGTCGGTCACGTGCATGGCGTGGATGAACAGCACCTTGCGGTCGGTGGAGACGTCCAGGCTCAGCGTGCCGGGGGTCAGCGTGATAAGAATCGAGAGCAGCGTGATCTGCCAGTCGGTCTTCAGATCAAGCGGCACTGCAACAACCGCCGGGCGCAACCTGCCCAGCGGCATGAGCACGTCACGCGCCATCTTGAGGTTGGCCAGGACGAGCTCCCACAGAAAGAAAGCCAGCATGGCGGGCAACGCAATCACAACGTTCATCCACTTGCTCACCGGCGTGCTCCCAGTACAGCTTCAATGTAGGCGGCCGGTTCCAGCAACTGGCCGGCGGCGCGCTCGCACACGCGGTAAAAATGCTCCGGAAACAGCCCGAGGTACAGGGTGAGCAGGGCCAGCGCAACCACCGGAAGCCATAGCGCCGCCATGCCGCGCGCCGCGCCCGGCGGGGCCGCCGCCTGCTCCCGGCCCTCGGGCGCGGGCTTCCAGAACACCTCCGCCCAGATCTTGGCCATCGAGAACAAAGTCAGCAGGCTCACCGCCAGGGCCGCCGCGACAATGGCGTAGCTCCCGACCTGGAGACCGGCGCGGACCAGGGAAAGCTTGGCGAAGAATCCCGATAGCGGCGGGATGCCGGCCAGCGACAGGGCGGGGACCAGGAACAGTAGCCCTAGCACCGGGCGCGAGTCGTAGAAGCCCCCCAGCCGCTTCAGTGCATGGCTGCCGCCCAGGCGCTCGGTGATGCCGCTGATCAGAAACAGATTGGTCTTCACTATGATGTGGTGGACGATGTAGAACACCGAGGCGGCTACCGCCACGGGCGTGAACAGGGCCAGCCCCATGATCATGTAGCCGATCTGGCTGATGATGTGAAACGAGAGAATCCGCCGGAAGTCGTTCTGCACCATCGCGCCCAACACCCCGGTGATCATGGTAAGCCCGGACAGCGCCAGGATCAGGTTGTGCGTGAACGGCGTGTCATGGACAAAGATCAGCGTGAACACCCGTATGAGGGCGTAGACGCCCACCTTGGTGAGCAGCCCGGCGAACAGCGCTGAAACCGCCACCGGAGGCGTGTGGTAGGACGCCGGCAGCCAGAAGAACAGCGGAAAGATCGCCGCCTTGGTCCCGAACGCGACCAGGAACAGCATGGCCAGCGCTCCGGCCAGCCCCGGCTCCGTCTGCGTCCGCAACCTGACCGCCAGGTCGGCCATGTTCAGCGTGCCCGCCGTCCTGTAAAGAAGTCCGGCGGCGGCCAGAAACACGGCCGAGGCCATCAGGTTCAGCGTGACGTACTTCAGCGCGCCCTCAATCTGTCCGCGTTCGCCGCCAAGCGCTATCAGAACGAACGAGGCGATCAGCATCACCTCGAACCAGACGTACAGGTTAAAGACGTCGCCGGTGAGAAAACTCCCGCACACTCCCAGCAGAAGCACGTGGAACAGGGGGTGGTAGCCGAACGACTCCCTCCGTTTGTCCACGTTGGCCGACGAGTACACTGCCACCGGAGCGGCGATCAGCCCCGTGACCAGCACCATCACGGCGGAGAACAGGTCGGCAACCAGCGTTATGCCGAACGGGGCGGGCCAGCCGCCAGCCTGGGTGGCCACCACGCCGTCCCTCAGGACCGCGTGCAGCAGCGCGGCGCCCGCGGCGAGCAGCGCGAATGCTCCGGCGATGCCGAGCATCCGCTGGACGGACCTGAAGCGCCAGGCCAGCAGGCACAGCGCGGCGGTAGCCAGCGGAATCACCAGGGGCAGTGTGAGGATGAGCTTCATTGCTCGGTGGAACGTATCTGATCGATATCTTCGGCGGCGGATACCTTGAAGGTCCTGTGCAGCAGCGCGAGGGCGAAAGCCAGAACGGAGAAACTGATCACGATCGCGGTCAGGATGAGCGCCTGGGGGAGCGGATCCGCGGTAGTCTCCGCCGGCAGCGCCCCGCCGGGCGGGACCAGCGGCGCGGCGCCGCGCTTCAAGCCGGCGGCCGTGAAGATCAACACGTTCGCTGCATGGCTGAGCAACGCCAGGCCGATGATGAGTTTGACCATGCTGCGGCGGGTCATCATGTAGATAGCGCCCGCGTAGAGCGCTCCCACCACCACCGCCATAAGGGCCGTCATCTTACTCCTCCGAAAACGTGAACACCATCAGCAACACAGTCCCGAGCACAACCATGTAGACGCCAACGTCGAACAACAGCACGGTGCTGAGCTTGATCTCCCCCGCCAGCGGCGCCGTTACACGCAGCCACCGCCCGGTCAGAAACGGCTGACCGGCGAATAACGCCGGGAGTCCGCTTGAAAGCGCCGCCGCCAGCCCCGCGCCCAGCAACAGGTGGGGCTCAATCCGCACCGCACGGCGGGCCGCCGGCACGCCCTCGCTGATGGCCCGCAGGGTCAGGCCGGCTGCGGCGAGCAGACCTCCGACAAAACCGCCGCCGGGCGCATCGTGCCCGCGCAGCAGGACCAGCACGGAGCAGGCCAGAAGCAGCGGGCCGAGCAGCTTCGCCGTGGTGGACAGGATTATCGACCTCACGGCTTGTCACCCGGCGGCCGCAGCCGCAGCAGGGCGAAGACGCCGATACCGGCCACCGCCGCCACGGTTATTTCGCCCAACGTATCCAGAGCCCGGAAGTCGGTCAGGATGACGTTCACCACGTTCCGGCCCTGGGCCAGCGGATAGCTGTTTTCCAGGTAGTAAGCGGCGACGCCGGTCGAGTGCGGCGCGGCCGCGGCAGCCAGCACCAGGCCGGTCATCAGCGATCCCGCGGCGATTGCCACGATGGCGTCCCGCTGCCGCCCCACGCGGGGCGTGAACTTCGAGAAATCCGGCAGATGGTAGAGCACCAGGACCAGCAGGATCACGGTGAGCGTCTCCACGGCGACCTGCGTCATCGCCAGGTCCGGCGCCCCGAACAGCGCGAACAAGGCGGCAATCCCGACCCCCACCACACCCAACGCCACCACCGCTGTCAGCCGCGACTCCGTGCGCACCGCCGTCAGGATCGACGCCAGGATCACCACCACCAGCGAGACCTCGTGCCAGCGAACATCGCCGAAAACCGGCTGGCGCGGCAGGGCGCCGCCGCGGATCAGGGCGAAGCCGGTCAGCGCCACCGCCGTCCCTACCACGGTCAGCAGGTAGTAGCGCAGGTGCCCGCTCTGAAGCACCCGCGTCTGGGCCGCAGCGAAACGGTTCAATCCCGCCAGCGCCGCCTCATAGCCGCGCGCCGGGCCCCACCGCCCGAGCGCGCGCGCCGGGCCGAACCGGATGAGCCGGGCGCGGGCGCCGTAAAGCACAAGGCCGCCGAGGACCGACGCCGCGCTCAGCAACAGCGCGGTGTTCAGCCCGTGGAACAAGCTCAGCTTCAGCGGCACAGGCTGGCCGGGAGCGGCCGCCAGCACCGCATAGCGCACGGCGTTCTCCATCAGGGCCGGCGCCAGGCCCAGCAACAGGCCCCCGCCGGCCAGCAGCAGCGGCCCCAGCCACAGGCTGGGCGGCCCCTCGTGCGGATGTCTGGGAGTCGAAGGCGAGCCGCCGTAAAACGGGCGGAATCCGGCGGCGCCGGCAACCGCGAACAGCAGCATCGCGGTCACCACCAGGACCGCGGTCAGCGCCGCCGCGTGCAGGGGCGCCCGCAGGCCGGCTTCATAGAGCATCTCCTTGCTGACGAAGCCGAACAGGGGCGGCAACCCGGCCATGGACACGGCGGCCAGCGCCGCCGCCGCAGCGGTCAACGGCATGGCTCTCCGCAAGCCGCCCAGCCGCTCGATGTCGCGCGTCCCGGTCTCGTGATCCACGGTGCCGGCGGTCAGAAACAACGCGCCTTTGTACAGACAATGCGCCACCAGCAGCACCGCCATCGCCGCGGCGGCGTACCCGGTCCCAAGGCCGGCAAGGAAGGTGAGTATCCCCAGCACGCTCACCGTCGAATACGCGAGAAGCTGCTTGAGGTCGCTCTTGTGGTACGCCATGACGGCGCCGCTGAGCATGGTGGCCGCGCCTGCCGTGGTCACCGTGACGTACCAGAAATCGGTTCCTCCCAGGACCGGAGACAGCCGCGCCAGCAGGTAGACTCCCGCCTTCACCATGGTTGCGGCGTGCAGGTAGGCGCTCACCGGAGCTGGCGCTTCCATGGCCGCCGGCAGCCAGAAGTGAAACGGGACCTGGGCGGACTTGGTGAACGCACCGATCAGGATAAGTGAGGCAATGGGCAGGTAGAGAGCATGGGATTGAATCAATGCGGCCGCGCCGGCGAGTCCGGAGATCTCGAACGATCCGCCGGCCTGCGCCATCAGCACCACGCCGGCCAGCAGCGCCAGCCCGCCTCCTCCCGTAACCAGCAGGGCCTGCAAAGCGCTCTGCCTGGCCTTCTCTCGCTCGCTGTCAAATCCGATCAGCAGATAGGAACTGATGCTGGTCAGCTCCCAGAAGATGAAAAGCAGGATGAGGTTGTCGGCCAGCACCAGGCCCAGCATCGACGCCATGAAGAACACCAGGCTGGTGTAGAACCGCCCCAGTCGCGGATGTCCCGCCAGGTAGCCGCCGGCGTAGGCCAGCACCACCGCTCCGGTGCCGGTGATCATCAGCGAGAACAGCAGGCTCAGCCCGTCAAGACGAAACGACAGGCTCAATCCCATGGACGGCGCCCATTCGTGGGCGGCGATGAGCGCCTCCCCTCGCCAGACGGCCGGCGCCAGGCCCGCCAGATACAGCGTGAGGCCCGCCGGGAACAGCGCCAGAAGCCAGCCCGAGTAGGCCCTGGCCGCCCTGTGGACCACGGGAGCAAGGAATGCCACGGCGAAGCCGGACATCACGGCGGCCGCCAGATTCATCGGCGGTCCTCACGGGCTGCTCTGGCCGTTGACCCCATCCTCATCATCTTACAGCCCCGCGCCGGGCGCGGGCAGGCCGCCTCATACCGGCGCACCGGACCGCCTATCATGGTTTTAATGCTGCGCCAGAGACTGGAGGAACTCGAAAGCCGTATCGGACGGGCCGTACATCGCGCGGGGCGCCGCCGCGACGAGATTACCCTGGTGGCTGTCACCAAGATGTTTCCCGCGGCGGCAATTCGCGAGGCGTACGGCCTCGGCCTGCGCCACTTCGGCGAGAACTACGTTCAGGAGTTCGAATCCAAGGCGCCGGAGGTGGCAGGCCTTGCGGAGGCGCGGTTCCACTTCGTGGGGCACCTGCAATCCAACAAGGCGCGGCGCGCCATGGAGTTATTCCACGTCATCGAGACTGTGGATTCAGAGAAAATCGCCCGCCGAATCAGTCAAACAGAGAAAAATCTTGAAGTGATGCTTGAAGTCAAGCTCAGCCCCGAGCAGGCCAAGAGCGGCGCCGGGCAGGAGCGCCTGCCGGAGCTGGTGGAAGCCGTGCGCAGGATGCCCAGCCTCGAGCTGACGGGCCTGATGACCATGCCCCCGTGGCCGGACGACCCCGAGCAATCGCGCCCCTACTTTCGGCGCCTCCGGCTCCTGGCGGAGGCCCACCGGTTGAAGTGCCTCTCCATGGGGATGTCGCAGGACTTCGAGGTCGCCATCGAGGAAGGGGCCACGCACCTGCGCATCGGCACGGCGCTGTTCGGAGCACGGCGGGGGCGTTGACGGTCGGCTTCCATGCGCCCCTTCCCCCGGCCCGCACGGGCGTGGCCGAGTACTCGGCCGCCCTGCTGAGGGCGCTGCGCGAATACGGCCGGGTTGAGGTCGCGCCGCGGCGCGCCGGCATACGCCTCTATCACCTCGGCAACAATCAATTGCACAGGGAAGCTTACCGGTGCGCGCTGGCCGAACCGGGTGTCGTCGTCCTCCACGACGCGGTGTTGCAACATTTCTTCCTGGGCTGGCTGGACCGCGCGCCGTACATCGAGGAATTCGTCTACAACTACGGCGAGTGGAATCGCGGCCTGGCGGGGGAGTTGTGGGATTCGCGCGCTCAGAGCGCAGCCCGGGAGCTTTACTTCCGCTTCCCTATGCTGCGGCGCATAGCGGAGACGTCCCGGGCGGTGATCGTGCATAACCCGGGGGCCGCCCGGATGGTTCGCGAGCACGCGCCCCGGGCACGGGTGTGCGAGATCCCGCACCTGTTTGCGCCGCCCCTGCCGGTCCACGCGGCCGAGGTCGAGCGTCTGCGCGGCCGCCTCGGCGGGCGGGTCATCTTCACCGTGATGGGTTACCTGAGGGAGTCCAAGCGCCTCCCGGTGGTCCTGGACGCCATGGAGCAGTTGCGGCGTCAGGACATGGACGCCACGCTCGTGCTGGTGGGCGAGTTCGTCTCGGCGGACCTGGCCCGCCTGATGCGGCCGCGCCTGGCGCAGGCGAACGTGCGCCACACCGGAAGGGTTGCTGAGCGCGACTTCCGGCTGCTGGCAGCAGCGGCGGACGCCTGCGTCAACCTGCGCCATCCGGCGGCGGGAGAGACCTCCGGAATCGGTGTAAGGATGATGGGACTCGGCAGGCCGGTGATCTTCACCGATTGCGAGGAGGTTTCGCGCCTGCCGGACGATGCATGCCTCAAGGTCGCGCAAGGCGTTTCGGAGAAGGATGAACTGGCGCACTACATGGCGCTTGTGTGCCGCTCGGGCGCCCTGGCCCGCGAGATCGGAAGCCGCGCGGCGGCCTACGTGAGCCGGCGCCACTCGGTTGAGCGCGCCGCGCGTCTTTACTGGGAGGTTCTCCGCGGATCGCCCATCGCCGTTAGCGTTAACCGGGACGTTGCCGGCAGTGAGTGATAACACCGCCCCTCAACATGCCGTTAGCATAACCAATGGGAGGACGGATGACAGCCAGCGTCAGTACTCTGGCGGCAGTTGCCTGCGCAGCCGCATTGTGGGGAGCCGATGCCCCCCCACCCACGTTAGATCAACTCATGAGCGCGCCTTTCGCGTCTTCGCTGACTGCGGCGCCCAGGGGCGACCGCATCGCATGGGTGTTCAACCGCGGCGGCGCCCGCAACATCTGGATCGCCGAAGGGCCGGGGTACCAGGGGCGGCAGTTGACCGGCTACTCGGCAGACGACGGGATGGAGATATCCCGCCTGGCCTGGACTCCGGACGCCCGCTCGATTGTGTTCGTGCGAGGCAGCGATGCCGGCCCCGACGGCGCCTACCCCAACCCGCTGAGCAGTCCGGCGGGCGGAGAACAGGCGGTCTGGATAGTGCCGGTAAGGGGCGGCAGCCCGCGCCGCCTGGACGAGGGCTCGTCGCCGGCGGTATCGCCAAGAGGCGACCGGGTCGCCTACCTCAAGCGGGGCCAGATCTGGACAGCCCGGCTAGCCGGGGAGAGCAGACCCGGCCAGTTGATAAAGGCGCGGGGGGAGTGCGGTTCGTTGCGGTGGTCGCCGGACGGCTCCGCCCTGGCTTTCGTGAGCGCGAGAGGCGGCCACAGCTTCATCGGGGTCTATGACGCTGTGGCAGGAACGGTGCGGTACCTGGACCCCAGCGCCGACCGGGACAGTGAACCGGTCTGGTCGGCTGACGGCAGGCGGGTTGCGTTTCTGAGAATCCCCGTGGTCAGGGAGTTGATGCTGTTCGGAGCAAAGCGGTTCGCCGAGCCGTGGTCCATCCGTGTGGCCGATGCCGCAGGCGGCCCGGGCCGCGAAGTGTGGAGGGCCAAGCCGGGACCCGGGAGCGTCTTCCGCGGCATAACCGCCGAGGGGCAGCTCATGTCGGCGGCGGGGGACCGCGTCGTCTTCCCCTGGGAGGGCGGCGGCTGGACGCACCTCTATTCGGTGCCCATGGAGGGCGGGGAAGCGGTCCTGCTGACCCCGGGCGAATTCGAAGTCGAGTACGCATCGCTCGGCGGGGACCACGTGGTGTACGCCTCAAACCAGGGGGATCTGGACCGCCGGCATCTGTGGAGGGTTCCCGCCGGCGGCGGGCCGCCGGTGAGCCTGACCGCGGGCGACGGCATCGAGTGGTCGCCGGTGGTGACGGCCGGAGGCGACGTGGCGTTCCTGGGGGCCGGTCCCCAGGAGCCCGGCCGGCCGTTCGTTCTGGCCGGCGGAAAGCGTATTGACGTCGCGCCCGGCTCGCTCCCGGCGGCATTCCCGCGCGGCCGGCTGGTTTCCCCGCAGGCGGTGACCTTTGAGGCCGCCGACGGGATGAAGATACCCGGACAGTTGTTCATCGCGGAGGGCGCCGGACGCCGGCCGGCGGTGATCTTCCTGCACGGCGGCTCGCGCCGGCAGATGCTGCTCGGCTGGCACCCGATGGAGTACTACCACAACACGTACGCCTTCAATCAATACCTGGCCGGCCGTGGATACATCGTGCTGTCGGTCAATTTCCGCAGCGGGACCGGGTACGGGATGGAGTTCCGCGAGGCGCTGGGGTACGGGGCCACCGGGGCCAGCGAGTTCAGCGACGTTATCGGCGCGGGCCGCTACCTGGCCGGCCGCGCGGACGTCGACCCCAGGCGCATCGGCCTGTGGGGCGGTTCCTACGGCGGGTACCTGGCGGCCCTGGGGCTGGCGAGGGCATCCGACCTGTTCGCGGCGGGCGTGGACCTGCACGGCGTGCACGACTGGCGCACCGAGACCAGGTTGTTCCTGCCTTCCGATGATTTCGCCGTCCAGCAGGCGGCGTTACGGCTGGCTCTGGAGTCATCCCCGCTGGCCCACGTCGATGGCTGGAGGTCGCCGGTACTGCTGATCCACGGCGATCACGACCCGGACGTGGCCTTCGGGCAGACGGTTCAGCTTGTCGAGGCGCTGCGGCGCAGAGGGGTCGAGTTCGAACAATTGGTGTTCCCGGACGAGGTGCATGGATTCCTACGTCATGCGCGGTGGTTGGAAGCGTTCCGCGCCGCCGCGGATTTCCTCGACAGGCGACTTTCGGCGCCGCCCGGGAACAACAGATAATGGAAACACTATGACCAAGCGCGTGTTTGTTCTGCTTCTGTTGGTTGCTGCGGCCGTCATGATGGCGCCCCCGGTTCAGGCCCAGTCCGGCGGCCCGGTTTATGAGCTTCGCATCTACACCACGCTGGAGGGGCGGATGCCCGCCATGCTGGCGCGGTTCCGGGACCACACGGTGAAACTGTTCGAGAAGCACGGCATCGAGAACATCGGCTACTGGGTGGCTGCCGATCCGCCGCGCTCGGAGAACACTCTCTACTACATCGTGAGGCACAAGAGCCGGGAGGCCGCCAAGGCGTCCTGGGACGCTTTCCGCGCGGACCCTGCCTGGCAGAAAGCGCAGAAGGAATCCGAGGCCAGCGGGAAGATCGTTGAGAAGGTCGAGGTGATCTACCTCACTTCGACTGACTTCTCGAAGCTGAAGTAAGCACCGCGATCGAGGCGCGGCAAAACGCCGGCAGGTCGTCCGGCTTGCGCGAGGTGACCAGGTTCCGGTCGACGACTACCTCTGCGTCTTCGTAGGCGGCACCGGCGTTGATCAGGTCATCCTTGATGGCGAAGAAGCAGGTCGCCTTGCGCCCCTTGAGGATGCCGGCGGAGCACAGCATCCAGCCTCCGTGGCAGATGGCCGCCACCAGTTTCCCCTGCGCGTCCATATCCTTGACGAATTGGCAGGCCGCCGGATAGCGGCGGATGATATCCGGCGCGTAGCCTCCCGGGATGACCACACCGTCGAAGTCCTTGGCCTTCAGTTCGTCGTAGGAAACGGTGGCCACGACCGGGTAGCCGAACCTGCTGGTGTAGGTCTCACCGGCCTTGGGCCCGGCGGCGACGGCCTCGGCGCCCGCCTCGACGAAGCGATAGAAGGGGTACCACACCTCCAGTTCCTGGTAGAGGTTCTCCACCAGAACCACGATTCTCTTGCCCGCGAGTTCCATGCCGACCAATGTATCATCGACCAGAAGGAGGGCATATGCGCACCAGGGTCGCCTTCGGCAAGACGGGACTGGAACTGGATCTGCCTGAAGGGCTGGAGTACAGCTTCCTGGAGGCCCGTTCCGCCAGGCCGCTGCCGGATGCCGCGAGCGCAGTCGAGGCCGCTGTTGACGCTCCCACCGGTTGCCCGCCGCTGGAAGCCGTGGCGCGGGGCAAGCGGTCGGCGGCGATCTCGGTGTGCGACATTACGCGGCCGGCGCCGAACCGCGTGGTGCTCCCGGCGGTGCTCAACAGGCTGGAGCGCGCCGGGATTCCCAGGGAGCGGATAATCATCCTCATCGCCACCGGACTTCACCGTCCCGCTTCAGAGGGTGAGGCCTACGAGATCCTGGGGCCGGAGATTGCCGCCGCATATCGTTGGGGCAACCACAACGCAAGAGAACCGGGCGAGCATCGTTGCCTCGGCAGGACGGCATCCGGAACGCCGGTTTTCATCGACGAGCGGTTTGTGGGTGCGGACCTCCACATCACACTGGGATTCATCGAGCCGCACCTGATGCTCGGCTATTCGGGGGGCCGCAAGCTGGTGGCGCCGGGCCTGGCGGCGAGGGAAACCATCGAGGCGTTGCACAGCCCCAGGTTCATGCGGGACGAGAGGACCTGCGAGGGATCGATAGAGGACAACCCGCTGCACGAGGAACTGCTGGAGATTGCGCGGATGGCGCGGCACGACTTCATGGTCGACGTGGCGCTGGCGCGCGACCGCAGTATCGCGGGAGTATTCGCGGGCGAGCCCCTTGAGGCGCACCGGCGCGGAGTTGAGTTCGTGTCCCAGGTGATGCTGGAGCGGCTCGACGGTCCCGTAGACGCCGTCATCACAACCAGTGCGGGGTATCCGCTGGACCTGACCTTCTATCAGTCGCTCAAGGGCGTGACCGCCGCCCGGCACATCGTTAAGCGGGGAGGCAGGATTCTGCTGGCGGCCGCCTGCGAGGAGGGGCCAGGCGGGCCGGAGTTCAGCCAGATGCTCAAGAACTTTCCTTCGTGGAAGGGCTTCCTGGAGCACATAGATCGCGCGCCGGTCGTCGTCGACCAGTGGCAGCTCGAGAAACTGGCCATGGTCACCCGCCAGGCCAAGGTGCTGTTCTACGTGCCGGGGCTTCCGGCAGAGTATCACCCAACGCTTTGGGGGCCGGTGTACGGGTCGGCGTCCGCGGCCGTTGAGGCTCTGACCCGGGACCTCAAACCCGGCTCGACGGTGGCGGTGATCCCCGAGGGCCCCTACGTGCTTGCGAAGGCCGCCAGCCGTTAAGCGCCATCTCCTCCTCTCAGGGTGCCTGGCGAGAAGGCCGGCGGGAATGTCCGCGCCAGGCGTGCCCGCCATGAAGCGCGGATAGTCGCGCAAGGCCGCTGGTCAGAAGCTGGACGCCGCCAGCCGCAAGGCCAGCCTGGAGAAGTCGCCGCCGTCTCATTTCCATGCCGCCGCGCTCGCCCTGGCGAACTCCCGGAAGGTGGTCGCCTTCCGGCCGGTGACCTTCTCGACGGCGGGGGTCACGGCCGCCGCGTAGCCGGCGCGCACGGCGCCGTAGAGCGCGCCGAGGTAGGCGGCCGCGGGTTCGGGCATCCCGGCGCCGCGGGCTCCGGCCAGCATCTGTTCTTCGGTTAGCGAGTGATACGTTACCGCCCGGCCTGACACCTCGGTGATTATCCTGGCCGCCTCGGTGTGGTCCAGCGCCTCCGGACCGGTCAGGTCGAGTTCCTCGCCGGTGAGCTGTTTCTGCACGGCTGCCACCGCCACGGCGGCGATGTCGACCGCCGATATGAAACTGGTCTTCCCGTCGCCTGCCGCAAGAAAAATGCCGTTCTGCCCCCTGATGCCGCCAGCGAGGAATCCCTCTGAGAAGTTCTCCATGAAGAAGTTCGGTCTCAGTATTGTATAAGGGATGCCGGAGTCCATCACCATGTGCTCGACCACTCTCAGCGGGGCCTGCTCCGCGTGGTTCACGCCGAAAGCGGAGATGAACACGGCTTGCTTCGCACCTGCCTGCCTGGCGTGGGCGATCGCCGGGGCCAGCTTGGCGGGAGCGCCCGGATCGAGCGGCGGCGCCATCAGGACGATCCGCTCGACGCCCGCCATGGCCGGCCCGAGGGTAGCAGGGTCCGCGTAGTCGAACCGGACCGAGTCCACCCCGGGTTTTGCCTTCCCCAGATCGCGGACCGCCTGCCTGACCGGCAGGCCCTTGCCGGCGAATGCCGTTACGAGTGCGCGCCCGAGTGCGCCGGACGCCCCGGTTATCAGAGTTGTTTGGCTCATATGGCCATTCTTGGATACTTGGGCTATAATATCAAGTAGGCACCTGAATGAGCGATAGTACCCCATTGGAAACCGGACGTCGATTTGACGTCTTCAGCAGCCGCTGCCCCACGCGGCAAGTGCTGGACCGCATTGCCGAGAAGTGGACGGTGCTCATCATCGGCAGGTTGGCGAACGGGACCATGCGGTTCGCACAGCTTCGGCGGAGCGTGGACGGGATCTCGCAGAAAGTGCTGACGAACACTCTGCGGGGGCTGGAAAGGGACGGCATCGTAACGCGGCGGGTCTACGCGAGCGTCCCGCCGCGGGTGGAGTACACGCTAACGGACCTCGGCCGTTCGCTATGCGATCTGGTGGAAGGCGTCTGCCGCTGGGCCGAGGCGAACATTGAGCGTGTCCAGCATGCGCGGGCGGCGTACGACGCGGCCGCCCGCGACGGGTCCAATCCTGCCGGCGGCCGGCTTACCTGAACAGGCGCGGCGCGAAGTCGTTGAGGTACTCGCGCCAGTTGATCCAGGTGTGGCCGCCGCCCGTCTCGTGCAGCGTGAACTTGATGCCGTACTTGTTGAGCGTGCCCTTCAGTTGGCCCGAGTTCTTGGCGACGAAGTCTTCACGGCCGTAGGCGTAGTAGACCAGTTTCATGGTCCTGGCCGCCTGCTTGAGCGCGGCGTCGTTGGCCTTTTCGAAGGCTTCTCCGCCGCCGGAAATGGAGAAGATCCCGATATAGTGGAACAGTTCCGGGTGCGTCAGGCCGTTCTGAATAGTGTGCGCGCCGCCCATGGACAGGCCCGCCATGGCGCGGTTTGCGGCGTTGGCCGCGGTGCGGTAATTCCTGTCGATGTAGGGAATCACCACCTTCAGCAGGTCGTTGCTGAAGTCGGGATTCTGGAGCATGGCCCCCGGGCTGGCGCCCGGCCGGTCGGGAGTGTGCCCGTTGGGCATCACGACGATCATGGGCCTGGCCTTGCCGGCGGCGATCAGGTTGTCGAGTATGTAGTTGGCGCGTCCGACGGTGGCCCAGCTATGATCGCTGTCGCCTGCCCCGTGCACCAGATACAAGACCGGATAAGACCGGGTGTTCTTGTCATAGCCCGGCGGCGTGTAGACGTGCATGCGGCGCATGACGCCGAGGGGTTCGGACCAGTAGTCGATGCGCGCCACCTTGCCATGCGGGATGTTCTTGTTGAAGGTCTGAAAATCGCCGGCGGGGCCGGGTACCTCGACCAGCGAGTCGAAGTTGGCTCGCTCCAGCGAGTACTCGGGCGCCGCTGGATCAGGCAGACGCACGCCGTTCACGAAGAAGAAGTAGCGGTAGGTGTCTGGAGCGAGCGGCTTGGGCGTGGTCACCGACCAGAGTCCCTTCTCGTCCCTGGTCATGGGCCGGCCACCCCCTCCCATGAAGGAGTTAGGCGCTATGTCTTCGTTGTCGCTGCTGCCCAGGGCTACGGTTGTGGCGTCGGGGGCGCAGAGCCGGAAGGTGACCCGGCCGTCAGGCAGCACTTCAGGAGACTTATAGCTGGCGGCGCCAAACCCGCCCGGAGGCGCGCAACGGTTGGGGTCACCGCCTCTTCCCGGAAAGCCGGCTCGCGCTGGTGCGGCCGGGTCGGCGCCGCGAGACGGCGCTTGCTGCGCAAAAAGGGAAACTACCGCCAAACCGGCGGCAAAAAAGCTGGCTATGATTCTCTGGTTCAGGCGCATGCTCTAGCTTACTTTGAAGGGCTTGCAGGAGGCGACTGGGCCGGGATGACCCAGAAGTACAACGTATGGCCCTCGGCGTTGGATTCCTTTTCCGGCTCCCATTCGGTGAACCGGTAGTTGTGCGAGACGATGCGAGTTCCCGGCCTCAGTTCCTTCCTGAGCTTGGGGAGCAGCCTGTCCAGAGTTGACGCCAGCAGGTATAGGGTCACCACGGTCGCGCTGCTGACATCGGCATCAAAAATGTCGCCATTGATGAACTTCACGCGATCCGTTACGCCGGCCGCCTGCGCGTTCTCGTTCGATTCCTTGATCCTCTCCGGGTTGATGTCAATGCCTACCCCGCGGGCGCCGAGTCTGGCGGCGCTGACCACCAGGCGCCCGTCGCCGCATCCCAAATCGAAGACCACGTCGTCTTTGCCGACGGCGGCGAACGTCAACATCTGGTCGACTATGTTCTGCGGAGTGGGCACATAAACCAACTCCGCCGGCGTCGATTCATTCTGGGCCAGCGCCGGCGCGAGGCTCAGGCCCGCCAGGACCAGCAAACCACAAAATCTCCATACAGGCTGCATGCTGCTCTCTCCTTCTCTGTTGCCCTTGGGGGCACGAGCGAGCGCGCGCTCTCTCTGCCTCCGGGCGTATCTCTCTTCAACACTCTACACGTTGTTGCGCCGTCGCTTCCACCCCCGGCCGCAGCGTTGCGGAAGGCCTGATGCGCCGCGGCGTTCGGGAAGAGTACTGCGGGCGAACCAGGCGAAAACGGCTGATCTCCGGCGGGCAGTTGATCCTCACAGGGACGGCGAAATAGCCGAGCCCGCGATTGACGTACAGGCTGCACCCGTTCTCCCGGAACAGTCCGCCCGGGTATTTGAACCGTGACGAAAACAGGCCCGCCGGCACGCCGGCACTCCGGTAGAGGACCACCTGCCCTCCTCCGTGAGTATGGCCCGCCAGGGTCAGGCCGATTCCATGCGGAGGCACTTCCGAGAAGGTGTCCGGGTGGTGAACCAGCAGGATTGAGGGGGTTCCGGGCTCCACCTTGTCCGCGAGACGGGCCAATTGGAGGCGGGTCTCCTCCGGACGGTAGCGGTAGAAGTTCCGGCTGCCCAGCCTGTTGACCCAGTCGAGACCCATCACCGCCAGGCGGTCCGCGCCCCGGCCAAGGTAGGCTACTTCATCGCGCAGTGTGCGGATGCCGATGGTGTTCAATCCCCGCGCGATGTTCTCCCCGCCCAGCAACTCCCCGCGGGAAGCCAGGCGGTCCGAGGTGAGGTCATGGTTGCCCAGCACGGCCAGGCTGCCGAAGGTGGACCTGAAGCCCTTGAGTCCTTGCACAAGGTCAGGGAGGTCGTCCACGCTGCGGTCGATCATGTCCCCGGTGAGCACGATCAGATCCGGATGGAGCCGGTTGACCAGGCCGACCCAGTGCTGAATTTCCCGCTGCCGTATGAAGGGCCCCACGTGGAGGTCCGTGAGTTGCACGATCGTCAGGCCCTCAAGTTCTCCCGGCAGGTGAGCGATCGGGATGGCCATCTCCGGGGAGATGTCAACGTCGTCGAATGAGCGGAACAGATGCTGCGCCGTGGCTCCGTACACCGCAGGAACGAGCAACCCGGCGCCGCCGGCAAGGACGCTCCTGCGCGTGACGCCACCCGCGCCGGGCTCACTCCGGCGGGCCAGCTTCCTTGCGCCCTTGCCGGCCGCCCAGAGGACGTACGCGGGAGCCAGTATGAGCGTGCACAGCAGGGCGGTAAGGTACCAGGCAAGCGACGGGTAAAAAACCGCGCGCAGAGCCGTGGCCGGGAGGGCGTTCATGTAGAAGCCCTCCAGGGAGCGAAACCAAAGGATGCCGAGGGGAATGTTCAAGGCCAGCACGGCGAGGCCCGCGGCAACCAGCACCGCCCGCCGCCGGGACCTGGACCTGATCCAGACACTCGCCGCGCGGTACATGGCGAGAAGAGGGATGACGTTCAACAACAGCAGCACTAAAGCAATGGTGAGCCTTGCCGTTCCCATGACGGTGCAGGGAATGGCGGGGACGACGGGACTCGAACCCGCGACCTCCGACGTGACAGGCCGGCGTTCTAACCAAACTGAACTACGTCCCCGCGTGCGAGACGCCTTACCTGACCATACTACCACGCCGCCCGGCGCGAACGGCAACCGAGGCGCGCATCCCCGAGGGAGTTAAAAGCCGATGGAAATCATGAACTCCACCTGGTCGCGGCGGGAGCGGGTGGGTGGAGAGTCGAAGGTGGCGCCGAACCAGCGCGTGTAGCGTACCTCGGGCATGATACGCACGCCCACCGGGTCGATCAACTGGCCTCCGAAGCCGGCCGTGAATCCCGGCAGGCTCTTGCGGTGGCCAGCCACCGGAGAGGATGTCTTGGTCTTCGACTGGTCCGCGGCCGTCAGTTCGCGGTTGCTGCGAATCTTGCTGACGTACCGCAGCGACGGACCGAACTGCACAAACCACCTGTGCCCATACTCGTGCCGCCCGATGTTGTAGCGGCGCAGGAGAATGGGGAAATCGAAATAGCGGGCCTTGGTCACTTCCATCTCGCCGGTGGAGACGCGCTCGTCACGCACCGTCTTGGGATCGTCGATGCCTGAGAGGAACGTCCTGGACGACTCGTACTCGGCGGTGCGGTACAGCCAGTTGGCGTTGACGGCCACGCGGTCGGTCAGAGCCAGTTGCATGGTCAGTCCGCCGCCCACGTAGCGTTTCTTCGGGTGCGTATTGAATTTGGAGTACAGCGGCGGGCTCACGGACAGGGTCTCGTTAGTGCCACCCCGCAGCAGCATCAGCGCGATGGCCGTGCCAGTGAGTCCTGCCGAGAAACGGCGCACGTAGGTGGGCGTGGTCTCGTAGTCTTTCTCCTCGGGCGGGTCCTGCGCCAGGGCGGAACAGGCGACGGCAAGAAGGGCGACAAACACGCCAGCACGTTTCACTAGGATCACCTCTGGGCTGCGCGCCGCGAAGGCGGGCACAAGGTCTATTATATCGGAGGTGGACGGAAAGATCCGGTTTCTCGCCGCGATGGCATGCTACGGCGTCCTGGCGCTCTCGGCCGCCTTTACCCTCGACCAGATGCCTCGCACTCTGGTCTGGCTTGTGCTTGGGGCGCTGGCGGTGAAGACCTGGATCGCCGCCAAACGCCGGCAGTAACACGGGAGGCTCACCTGCGAAGCGCGGACCGCGCCAGGCGGGCGAGGCCGTGGGCGGCCCGCAAAGGCCATTCGAAGCCGAACCTGAACAGCCGGGACCTCCGTAGCGCGCCGCCCTCCGGAGCCAGGCAGTTGCCGAGCACCAGCGCCGCGCGCGCCGCCAGTTCCACCAGCACGGAGCGGGGCACATCGGTGGCCAGGGTCTCCTGGCCGACCATGTACCGGCTGCGGTCGGCGAAAAAGGCCGCCGCGTCGCTCGGTGTCTGGACTCCGCCTTCCAGCACCGCCTGCAAACCCTGCTCCACCAGGCTGGACTGGGCATGGGACACGAGCCGGTCCAGCCAGCCGCCTTCCCGGCCGGCATGTTCCGGGGCGAGGGCTTCAAGGGCGGCCTGGTGGCCGGGCCGTCCGGGATCGGCGAGGTCCTCGGCCCACGCCGCCAGATCGGGCGGTAGGCCGAGCGGCGCAATCACGCGCAGTCTCTCAGGGGCTCCGGCGGGGTCGGAAGTCGCGGCTTGGACGGCCTCCCTGGTGAGCAGCGTCTCGAAGATCCTGGCCAGGCCGTCCAGGCGCCCCCACAGCAAGTCGTTGGAGCGCCAGCTGCGCTTGAAGAAACCACCGAAGTTCGCAAGCTGGTCGCCCGCGAGCTTCTCGCCGGCGGGCCTGCGGCTGAATCCAAGCTGCGCATCCTTGGGACTGATGCGCACCGTGTCGATGAAGTCCATCTCGAACATGCCCGCCGCGGCCTGGAGCGGGTACCGGTAGAGATCGATCAAGGGGAACCTGTCCCAGGCCCGGCGGGCGGCCTCTGATCCCTCCAGGAATCCCTGCCGCTGAAACTGCTCATCCAGGTAGCGCACCAGAGTTGGCGCCGAGGCTTCGGGCACTGCTTCCCGGCCGGCCAGTTCCAGAATGCGGCCAACCAGCAGGTCGCGCACAGCGGTGACGGCGGGCTGGTCCGGAGGGCCGTCCAGGAGCCCGGTTACCTGGGCGTCGGCCGCCAGCACATGGCTCAGGGCCCTTCCGGTCTCTTTCCAGATCTCGGCGGGAGCCCGAAGCCGGAGCCCCCCGTCCGGGGAGTCCTCATACCAGCGGATTTGAAGCTGATCGACGGCGGACTCCAGCGCGAAGCGGATCACCTCGGCACACCTTATCCAGCGGTTGCAGGCGTCGGCGGCCAGGATGTCGTCCGGGCTTGGCGAGGTGACTTCATCCAGAGCGTACGTCACGCTGAACAGGCGCCGCATGCGGACGTCGACGTCGAAGTCGTCCAGCGCCTGCTGCCGGGCTTCGGCGTCAAAGGTCTGGAAGAAACCCGCATACAGGCGCGAGGCCAGCCTCTGTTCCTCCGGAGTGAGCAGGACCTCGTGCCCGCTTTGCCGCAGCAGGCCGGTCAACACACGGTCCAGCATCAGGTTGAGGCGGCTGAGGCGGTAGAGACCGAGCTGCTCTGGGGTGGGTGGGCGCCGGGCGGCGCCGTCCGGCGCGCGCTCCAGGGTCTGTGCCAAGTTGCGGAACTGCTGTATTCGCGTGTTGCGCTCCCGGATGGCCTCCAGATCGCCGGCGATGCTCTCGTATCCCGGTATCGCCGCCAGCGCACCCACCCCGGCCTCCAGCGCGCCGGGAGACAGGTTGACGGCCTCCGGCTCGAAGACTTCGGGCGCCGGCTCCACGTAGAACAGCTTGCGGGTTACCGGCCGGTTGGCGGTGCGGTGGAAAATGGCGCGGGTGGTGGAGGTGAAGGGCTTGTTGTCCAGCACGCCGCCATCAAGGTAGAAGCGGGGCGGCTCGGCGGCAGAGCCCGGCGCCAGCGGTTTGCGCGACAGCCGGCCCCATTTGTATATGAGCCGGTCTTCGGCCGACACGCGCACCGGCGGAAACGCCACCGGGAAGCAGGAAGTGATGCGGGCCAGCGTGGCGAGCTGACTGTGAAGCGTGGCCGGCGTTTCCTCATCCGAAGGGGCGAAGTCGTTGTGGCGCCCGCGGCGATACTTGAGCTGGAACAGGGTGCGGTGGTCTTTGACAATAATGGGGCGGCCGGTGGAGTCGAAGCGCGTGTAGACGGATCCGTGAAAATCCGTGCCGGTGATGAACAGGTCAAGCTCGTTCAGCTCACTGGGGTTCTCCGTGCCGGACCGCCAGGCGCCCATGTCCGAGAAGGCGCACTCGAGTTTCTCCTGGTAGTAGCCCTCCCCGTCCAGCAGGCTCTGCGGGGCGGCCGCGGCGGGCGAGCGCAACAGCTTGTCGATGTCGCCGTGGTCGCGCCACAGCTCGGAGAACCGCAGGAAGTTGGCGGGCTGCTTCTCCTGGCAGAGGGCGTAGGCCAGGTAGATTCCGTTAAGTCCGCCGGCCGAGGTCCCGCTGATGACGTCGACCACGACGTCGGCCCCCAGCAGCACCTTCAGCAACCCGTAGATGCCGTCGCCGCGCACGGCCCGGAAGAACTCCTGCGCGACGCCGTTGATGTAGACGGCAAGGGAAACGCCGCCGTACAGGACCAGTCCGATCCGGACTTCACTGGGCTTGTGCATGCCGGCCTCCAGCAGCCTGACGCCTATTGCGGCATTTCGGGCAGCGCGACGCGATAGCGGCCCGCGAAGGTCTCGCGGAAAAGCTGGAGAACTTCCTCGTGAACGCGGCCGTTGTCGGTGACCAAATGCGGGCTGCCGAGAGAGTGCGGCGCGCCGCGCATGTCGGTGCGGGCGCCGCCCGCCTCCGTAACCAACAGCACCCCGGCCGCCGTATCCCAGGGATTCAGGCCGAATTCCCAGAACACGTCCAGCCGGCCGCAGGCCACGTAGGCCAGGTCCAGCGCCGCTGAACCGCACCGCCGCACGCCGTGCGACGCCATGGCCATCTGGTAGAAGAAGTGAACGTTGACGTTGTTGTGCCGCTTGCGGCTGGGGAATCCCGTGGCGACCAGACACTCCGACAGGCGCGCCGCCGCCGAGACGCGCATGCGGCGGTTGTTCAGCCATGCGCCAGCGCCGCGCTCAGCCGCGAACATCTCGTCGCGGCCCGGGTCGTATACCACGCCCGCTATCATTTCGCCCGCGCGCTCCAGCCCAATGGAAACCGAGTACACCGGGAAGCCGTGGGCGAAGTTGGCGGTGCCGTCCAGCGGGTCAATGTACCAGCGGAACTCGGACGCCGATTCGTGCGTGCCGCTCTCTTCGGCCACGATGGAGTGCGAGGGGAAGCGGGTGCGCAGCCGCTCTACAACGAGGCGGTCGCTGGCCATGTCGGCCTCGGTAACCAGGTCGAATTCGCCCTTCACGCTGTAGCCGATCCGCCGCTCTGAGTAGCTGACCAGGACGGATGCGGCCTCGCGGGCAATCTCCTGGGCGATGTCCAGGTAAGTGTTCATAGGCGGGGGAGGACCGGGCGGCCGAGAGCCGTGACCGTAAGGGAGCGGAGGCCGGTCACGCGCTAGCCTTCCTCCTCGTGAAGATACTTGATGTCGTGCTTGTAAATGAAGAGGTTAGGTCCGCCGCTGCGGGTCAGCCGTATGAAGCCGGCGTCGTAGAACTCGATCATGCCGGAGAACTCGTCGTTCGACCGGAGCCGCACCCGCACCGGGATTCCCTGGTCGGCCAGGTAGCGCAGGTACTTCACCTCCGCCAGGGTATGCTCGGGGGGCTTGCTCTTCAACTTACTCTTGGTCTTGTCCATCGGGCGCTGATTCTCTCACTTGCGGCGAGGGCCGGCCTCCTTCACCGCGGGATACCGCCCTGACGGCGCGGTGCGGGGCTGCTCAGTCTCTCCATAGTAGCCGCTGCGCGCCAGTACCCGCAAACCCGGCGTGGAGACCCTCACCTCCAGCCGGTGATACCGTTCGCGGGTGGGCGGAAGGCGCTGCGGGTAGTAGCCCAGGAAGTACTGGGTCCGGAGTTCCCGAAGGATGTCCGCGAAGGCCACGTCCAGGCCCGGTCCCAGGCCCGGGGTGAACACGCGGCCGGCGGTGCCCGCCGCCAGCGCGATCAGCGCGTTCTCGCCGCCGAGGTTGCGGCCCGCGTCGCTGGTGATGGGCGTAACCAGAATGGCGTAAAGCACTGCGTCGGCCAGTTGCGCGGCCTCCAGAGCGCCGTGGAACGTCTTGTAGCTGGTCGTGTCGCCTCCGTCGGTGACCAGCACCAGCACGCGGCGGCCGTCGCGGATCTCCAGATCCCTGGAGACAAGGTAGATGGCATCGTACAGGGAGGTTCCGCTGGCCGGCTTCAACTGCTTCATGGCCGCTTCAATGCGCTCCCGCCGGCGGGTGAAACTGGACAGCAGAGCCACTTCGTAGCTGAAGCTGTAGAAAGCCACCGCATCTTGCGGATGGCCCTCGGAGAAGACGGCCTTCAGGAAGCGCGAGACGGATTCGGTCTGGTAGCGCAGGTCGATCGCCGTCGAAAGGCTGTGGTCGAACAGGATGGCGATGGACAGGGGCTGCTCGGTCTGCCGCTCGAAGACGGCGATCTCCTGCCTGACGCCGTTGTCAAATACGCTGAAGTCCTCCTTGGTCAGCGTGCCGACCAGTTCGCCGGAGGGGTTCCTGACCGTGGCCAGGATGCGCACCAGGTTGACGTCGACGTGAAAGACGGTCTCCTGCGCCCGGCATGGTTGGGCTACAGACAAGGCGCATGCCATCATCCCCAGCATTACCGGCGCGGGCCAGGACATCTCTGACCGCTATGGTAGCAGAGCGGGCGCCGCCTGCCGTGCGATCTCGTGGTACGCGCACTGCCGGAGGGAATGAGGGTGGCCGCGGCGGCGCCGGCCTGAAGCCGGCGAGAAGGCTGCTGAGGTTGCTGGCCACGCCCCAGAGGGCGGCGGGCAACCTCCAATTACGGAGCTGTTCTGGACACGGTTGTGCTAGCATACAGGCGGCGGGGCGAATGCGCGGGTGGAGCGGAAGCGCCCGCCGCAGAAGGCGGTCCGGCAGCCGCAGCGCGCGTGTAATCCAGCAACGTAAGGCTGGCCTTTGTGTTATACGTGCCCACCCGCTCCCGGGGTTTGAGGAGGGGATACGGATGCGCATCTTAATGTTGCCGCTGGGCACACGCGGCGACATCCAGCCGTTTGTAGCGCTGGGCCGGGCCTTGCGGAATACCGGCCATGAGGTAACCGTCTGCACCAGCGCCAGCTTCGCCTCCTGGATCGAGGGGCATGGCCTCGGCTATGCGCACATGAATAACGACATCATCGATCTGGTCAACAGTGAGGCCGGGCGCAGGGCCATGGAGCCCTCCGGCGGCGTGCTCGGATTACCCAGGCGGCTGGCCGAAGCCTCCCGGCGCTTCAAGGCCATTTACCGGCGGACCCTGGCCGAAGAGTGGAAAGCAGCCCAGGGGGCGCAGGTCCTTATCTATAATCCTGGAGCGGTCGGTGGCTATCACATCGCCGAGGCGTTAGGCCTGCCGGCCATCATGGCTGATGCCCTCCCCACCTGGGTTCCGACTCGTGCTTTCCCTCACATCGTCACCCCTTCGCTGGGGCTGGGCGAATGGTACAACCGGCTCACACACCGCCTCATGGGGGTGATTCCCGGGGTGCTCTTCGGCAGCGTGGTCAATAACTGGCGCAAAGAAACGCTGAACCTGCCGCCGCGTTCGTTGTTCGCGAGCGATCTGGTGCGGGCTGACGGCCGGCGCGTTCCAGTGCTGCTCAGCCTGAGCTCGCATGTGGTCCCGCCGCCGCCGGACTGGCCCGAGAGCGTTCGGGTGACTGGCTACTGGTTTCTAGATGAGGGGCAGGACTGGCAGCCGCCGCCGGAGCTTGTGGAATTCCTGGCCGCCGGACCACCGCCGGTCTTCGTCAGCTTCGGCAGCATGGCGGGGCGCGACCCGAGCCGGAAGGCGCAGGTCGTGCTTGATGCCTTGGCGCAAGCGGGACAGCGGGGCCTGATCGTGACCGGCTGGGGCGGCCTGCGTGTTCCTGATCCGCCACGCGAGGTGCACGTGACCGAGTTTGTTCCATATGATTGGTTGCTGCCGCGCGTGGCGGCGGTGGTCCACCACGGCGGGGCGGGCACCACGGCGGCAGGGCTGAGGGCGGGCAAACCGACGGTGATCTGCCCGTTTGTGGCGGACCAGCCTTTCTGGGGCCACCGGGTGAGGGCGCTCGGCGCGGGACCGCCGCCGATTCCACAGCGCAAGCTCACCGCTGGCAACCTCGCTCAGGCGATTCGGCAGACTGTCACCGACACCGGGATGCAGCGGCGCGCGGCCGAACTCGGGGCTCGGATCCGTGCCGAAGACGGGGTCGCCCAGGCCGTCGATTTTATCGAACGATACCTGAGCGCAGAGCCTTCGCAAGCAACCACCGTTCACCGGCGAACGCACACCTGACCCTCGCCTGACTCCTCCGTCGGGCCGACGGCCGTTGGCGGGGCGTCGGCTCATTTCAGCGGGCTCCATCATGCCGGACCGCCGCTGCATGCGGCTGCTGTAGCAACCAGACAGTGTCATCTTGACTGCAACGAAACTCTGTCACCACGGCAAACGGTGGAAATAACGCACCGTGGAAAGCCTGGAAAACCGCGTGAGCGGTTTTCCGCCCTTCCCACCGCGCTTGGAAATCGCCGCGCGATTTCCACATTGAACTAAACCGCTTCGCGGTATCGAACCTCAACCGGACAAGCGCAGGCGGTTGCTCCTGAGAAACACTGGATGGGGCTTATTCCGCAATAGGCCTACCCCATTTCTCAGGAGCAACCCATGACCACTCTACGTCAACGGATGATCGATGACATGCAGCTGCGCAATCTCGCCGCAGGTACCCAAAGAAAATATATCGCGGATGTGGCAGCTTTTGCCCGCTTCTTTGGCAAGAGCCCGGAGGTTCTCGACACGGAAGCCGTGCGAGAGTACCTGCTGTACCTGTACAAGGAGCGCGAGTTGTCGCCCCAGGCAGTCAACCAGCAGGCGTCTGCCCTGAAGTTCCTCTACCTGACTACGCTGAAGAGGCCCTGGAACGACCGGGATATACCCCGCCCGAGGCGGCCGCATCGGCTGCCTGTGGTGCTGAGCCCCCAAGAAGTGCTTGAGTTCCTCGATTGCGTGCCCAGTTTGAAGTATCGGGCTGCGCTAATGCTCTGCTACGGGGCCGGTCTCCGCGTTTCCGAGGCCGTAGCCCTGAAGGTCTCCGATGTCGATTCCCAGCGCATGCTAATCCGGATCGAGCAGGGTAAGGGCCGCAAGGACCGCTACACCATGCTCTCCCCGCGGCTGCTGGAGATGTTGCGCACTTACTGGCGCGCAGCGCGCCCGAAAGACTACCTGTTCCCCTCCGGCCGGACTGACCGCCACCTCCACCGCCCGCGACCCAAAACACCTGGGCGCCGAGATCGGCTTTTTCGCCATTCTGCACACCTGGGGGCAGAATCTGCTCTATCATCCACACTTGCACTGCGTGGTCCCAGGCGGCGGCCTGAGTCCGGACCAGCAGTGTTGGGTGGGTTGTCGGCCGGGCTTTTTCCTTCCGGTACGCGTGCTCTCGCGCCACTTTCGCCACCTGCTCCTTGCGGGACTCGAGGAAGCCTTCCGGGACGGAGAGCTGAAGTTCTATGGCGATCTGGAATCGCTCCACGACGCAGCAGCCTTCGGCGACTATCTGGCCCCCCTGGCGGAGCGCGAGTGGGTAGTGTACGCCAAACCGGCATTCGGAGGTCCTCAACAGGCGCTGGAGTATCTGGGCCGCTACACGCATCGAGTCGCCCTCTCCAATGAGCGCCTGCTGGCGGTCTCCGACGGCCAAGTCGCTTTCCAGTGGAAAGACTATCGGCGGCAGGACCGGCCCAAGTCCCGGGTCATGACGCTCACCGCCGAGGAGTTCATCCGGCGCTTTCTGCTGCACACGCTGCCGCCTGGGTTTCAGCGCATCCGCTACTTCGGCCTGGTGGCCAACCGCCATCGCGAGCCGCGTCTGGCACTGTGCCGCCAACTGCTGACCAATCCCGCTCCCGACCTTCTGCCTCCTCCGGACGCCTGCTGCCAACTTGCTCGGGCGTTCAGCGCCCCGCCACTCCTCCGCTGCCCACGCTGCGGCGCCGGAGTCCTGATCCGGGTAGGATTCCTTCCCGCCAACAGCTGGCCTGCGCCGCCAGAGGATTCCTCATGACCAGGCCGCGCACCACTCCCTTTCACCCTTTCGTTGATGGCCGGACAGTTCACGCCCGCAGTGCACTCCAACCCACACTTCTGGGCAAAGCCGGCCCTCCTCCATGCCCATTACAGTGTCGCCCGCCGGCGCAACCGGCCTACGGAGCGACCACAGCCCGCACCCTTTGCGTTCTTCTCCTACTTACGAGCACCCTTTCCCGAATCCTGCCCGTCGCCCGAGAGATTCAATCCCCATACCTCGGACCCTGATTGCGGTTTCGTTCAACGCGCGGTTCCATCGGCGGGCAGCCCCAGCAGTCCCGCTTCGCCCGCACACACCACCGCCGCCCGCCGATGGAACCTTTTGCATT
>JBBITL010000049.1:12348-32453 GCA_037440765.1 Solibacteraceae bacterium | reverse complement strand
GCCGCAAGCTCGCGCTCGGCGCGCACCTCGGGGAGCGTGTATTCCTGGAGAGAGGGGCCGTTCACCACTTTGTGCAGGAAGTACCTGTTCCCGTAACGGTTGAAGACCAGCCTGGTTTCGGCGGTCGGGTTCTGCGCCGGGAGATAATCTCCCCTGAAGCCCGAGATCGCGCTGCTGGGGTGGTCGACGCCGCGGATCAGGACCGCGCGCGAGGCCGTGTCCTTCCACACCTCGTACGCTCCGGCCGGCATGGTCTTGCCTGCAAAAGCGAACTCAAAGGGGATGTTGGCGGTCAGCCTGCTCGCATACCAGTCCTGGGCTGCCAGCGGGAGCGCGGCGGCAACCACCAGCATCGAAACCACTCCGATTCCAAATAACCTCCGTGTCATCTCGCTCTCCTGTGCTTCTTTACTTTCAGCGGCCTCTTGAGGAGACCTGCTGTCTGTTTGGACGCGCAGTGGTCCGCTGGAGTGACCGCCCGGCGGTAAAGAGTTTGTTAAGTCAGTGGCGGGGTGAATTTGTATCCCAGCCCGTGGACGGTGATGATCAGTTCCGGCTGCCTGGGGTTGCGCTCCAGTTTCCGGCGGAGCCAGGCGACGTGCACGTCGACCGTGCGCGTGGAAGGCATGGTGCTGTAACCCCACACTTCCGAAAGGAGGCGCTCGCGAGAGAGCGTCTCACCCCGGTGCTCGACGAAATACCGCAGGAGCTGGAATTCCTTGGCCGACAGGAGCACGGGCGCCCCGTCTCGCGTCACCTCGGTCTTCGGGAAGTCGACTCGCAGCGATCCGAACCGGAAGACGGAGTCGCCCGTGTGGGCCGGCTGCGCGGCGCGCCGCAACAGCGCTTCCAGGCGCGCCAGCAGTTCCGCCATCTCGAACGGCTTGGCGAGGTAGTCGTCGGCGCCCATCCTGAGGCCCTCCACCTTGTCCGACGTCCGGCCCCGGGCCGTGAGCATGAGCACGGGCGTCTGCACGCCGCGCTGCCGGAGGCCGCGGCAGACCTCCAGCCCGTCTTGGTCGGGCAGCGTGAGATCGAGGATGATAACGTCGTACCCTCCCGCCGATGCACGGGTGAAACCGATGGTCCCGTCGCAGGCGGCCTCGACGTGGTAGCCCTCGCGCTTCAGCCGGTCGCCCAGCGTGGTCCGCAGCCCGAGTTCGTCCTCAACCAGAAGGACACGTTTGCCCATGTCGCTACGGCCAGGCGATCGGCAGGTGCAGCGTGAAGGCGCTGCCTCGCCCCGGCTTGCTCTCCACGGATATCTTGCCGCCCATCGACTCGATGATCTCCCGTGTCATGCTCAGCCCCAGCCCCGCGCCCTGGACCGCTCTGGCCTGGGCGTCAAGGCTGCGGTAGAACGGCTGGAAAATCAGGCCGAGATCCGCGGCCTCTATTCCCGGGCCCCGGTCAGTGACGGCCACCTGTATCTCCGGCCCGTGGGCCTCGGTTCTGACGCCTGCCCGCACGCCCATCCAGCGGGCCTCGGCCCCGTACTTGAGGACGTTGCCCACCAGGTTGCGCAAGCATTCCCGCAGGCCTTGCTCGTCAGCCAGCGCGGGAGGCATCTCCGGATCCATGCTGGTCTCCACCGTGAACCCGGCGGCCTGGATGGCTGTCGCGGCCTCGGCCAGAACCGCGGCGACCACCGGTCCCACTTCCATGGACCGGGGCTGGGCGCGGCGGTATGTCCTGACGGAGGAGAACTGGAGAATCCTCTCGATCATCCCGCCCAGCTTGCGGCCCTCATCGCGTATCAGTCGCCCGTACTCCCGCACGGCCGCGTCGTTGTCCACCACGCCGTCGGCCAGGTTATCCGCCGCGGAGCAGATGACGGCCAGCGGGGTCCGCAACTGGTGCGAGACGCTCGCCACGAAGTCCATGCGGAGTTTCGCCAGCCGGCGCGCGCGGCGCGTGAACAGAATCACCAAAGCCACGTTGGCCGCTGCCAGCGCCGCGACGCCCGCCCACAGCGCCAGGGTCAGTGCGGGCACGGCGCACTACCAGACGGCAGGCTTGCCGATTTCCAGGGGCCAGACCTCGGTCCCCGGCAGGTCCTTCAGGCGCTCGGCCAGTTCCTCCGGCCTGCCCGTGAGCAGAGGGAACGTGCCGAAGTGCATGGGGATCACCTTGCGGGGCCTCAGCATGCGGCAGGCGGCCGACGCCTCCAGCGGACCCATGGTGAAGCGGTCCCCCAGCGGCAGGATCGCCAGCTCGGGCGCGTACAGTTCCCGGATCAGTTGCATGTCGCTGAAGACGGCCGTATCTCCGGCGAAGTACAGGCTGCGGGAGTCGGGCAGCGCCAGTACGTAGCCGGCGGCCTCTCCCCCATAGATGATCTTGCCGTCGTCCAGAATCCCGCTGCTGTGCAGCGCGTGAGTCATGGTGACGCGGACCGGACCGACCTGGCAGGAGCAGCCCTTGTTCATGGGCACCGTGCTTGTGACGCCTTTGGACTCCAGCCACAGGCAGGCCTCATAAATCGCCACCACCTGCGGCGAGAACTTCCTGGCCAGCGGCACGGCGTCGTGGATGTGGTCAAAGTGCCCGTGTGTGATCAGAATGGTGTCCAGCCGGTCGAAGGAATGCCCCGGAGGATAGGAGGGGTTGCCGTCCTTCCACGGGTCCGTGACGATCACTTCTCCCGAGTCCAGCCGGAACTGAAAAGTACTGTGGCCAAGCCAGGTGATCTCCAGCATGCGTACGCTCCTCCATTGATGATAAACCGGCGGGCCGCCGGGTACTTGTACGCGGCGCCCGGCTCCGGATCAGGAGGACGCCCGCTTGGCCTTCGCCATCGGCCTGTGGGATGCAGCTCCCTTCCTGGGCAGCTGTGACCGCAGCAGGCGCGCCACGCCGCGGACCAGGTGCGCGACCTCGTTGGCGCCTTTCGCCAGCAGCAGGTCCGCGCCGGTGGACTCCTCGGTGAGGCCGAGAGCCTCCATGTAGCCTGAGAGCAGGATCACGCGGGCCGAGGGCTCCGCCTCACGGATGCGGCGAATCAGCTCCACCCCGTCCATCCGGCTCATTCTGCGGTCGGTGATGGTGATGTCGAACTTGAGCTTTGAGCAGTGCTCCAGAGCCTCTTCTCCGCTTGAAGCCGTGGCAACTTTGTACCCCAGTTCTTCCAGAACCGCGCGCCGCGCGGCCAATCCACTCTTGTTTGGGCAGACCAGAAGGATACTTGCCGGAGAGGAGACTTTGGCAGATCCGGAATTGCGCATGAGAATATGGCGAAAGTATCAGAAGCACAAACGGTCTGTCAATCGATTCGTAACGGCTTGCAAAACCGGAAGATCGAGCGCTTGACTTTTTCGCCCGGCAGAAGTCCCGCGGCGGAATTACTCCACCGGGCGCGGCGCGACGTAACCGTTCCTGGCGACGATTGTGTACCTGACCGCCTTCTTCCTCTCGTCCACAACGCGCAGCGGCTTGTTGGTGGCCGGGTCGATCAGTTCCACCTTAATTCTGCGGAACTTCCCGTCCCGCGTCTGGTTGCTCGGCTGATAGGTGATGCTGTACTGGTTGCGCAGCGCCTCGCCTATCTGGGCGAAAATCCTGGGGAACTCCGCCTCGAAGCGGGGGAAGAACGCCTGTCCGCCGGTTTCGCTGGCGAAGGTCCGCATCTGGTTGTCAGCCTGGAGGAAGTCCAGCCTGGCGATGGGGCCCAGGTAGCCGGCCGCCTCCGCGTAGATGCGTATCGCCTGCATCAGGCCCACGGCGTAAATGGGCACTCCGGCGGCCTGCAAAGCCTTGCGCGTCTCGCCGAATGTCTTCTTGCTGAAGGTGTCGATGCCGCTGGAGAGCAACACGATCGCCTTGCGCCCCTCGATGCCCGACATGCGGTCGGCGGTGTCCGTGATGGCGTCGTACAGATTGGCTTCCGAATAGGCCGCGAAGTTCAGGCGGCGCATGGCCTCAAGAGCCTGGCGGCGGTCCGTCGAGAAGTCCGACAGGATCTCCGGGCGGATATCGTAAGCCACCACCGCAAGGTAGTCCTCCGGCTTCAGTCCCTGGATGAAGGTGAAGGCGGCCTGGAGGGTCTCGTACCAGGTGGCGCTCCAGTAGCTCTGATACAGGTTGCTGAACTCGACGACCAGGCACACCGTCATGGGAGCTTCGCCAGCCTCAAAGGTGCCGATCTGCTGCGGGACGTTGTCCTCCAGGATTCTGAAATGGTCTCTCGGGATGTTGGGGATGGGACGCCCGCGGTCATCGAGCACCGCCACGTCCAGGCTCACCGTGGTCACGTCGCTGCGGAAGATGGGCGCGCCCTGAGGCAGGTCCGGCTGCCTGCCGAACTCCGATGGGATTTTCGGGAGTTCTTCCTTGCTTGGCTCCGCGGCCTTTGGCCGGGCCACCGTTTCGCCGGTTTGCCGCGTAGGGCCCTGCTGCGCCGCCAGCAGGCACAACCAGGCCGCCAGCAAGAGAAGAAGAACGCCCCCAATGCGTTTCATGACCTGCCCGCTCCTAGTATCGAATATACCAGCCTAATGCGCCCACGGGCCCGGGCGGCCGGAATCCCGGCGCTTCATGTACACTTCGAACCTCTTCTTGGCGCGCGCCCGCTTCCAGGCCTGGTAGTGGCGCGAGAGCGGAGCCAGCGGGTTTGCGCCCGCGCGCGGGCGCTTGAGGTATATCAGGCCGATCACCATGCCCCCCAGGTGCGCCACGTGGCTGACGGCGCCGCCGCTCGCTCCGATGGAGCCCAGAAAAGCGATGGCGCCCAGGATCATGACGAAGTACTTGGCCTTGATCGGAAACAGGAACATGAACAGGAGCGTGCGGTTGGGGTAGAGAACGCCGAACGCCAGCAGCAGCCCGTAGATGGCTCCCGAGGAGCCGATGGTCCTGGCGTCCAGATTCCCCACCAGCGCGTTGGCCGCCACGACGCAGATCCCCGCGCCGATCCCGCACATGAAGTAGAACTTGAGGAACAGCCTGGTTCCCCATCCCCGCTCCAGGTCCGAGCCGATCATCCACAGCGCGAGCATGTTGAACAGGATGTGGCCGAATCCGCGGGGATCGTGCAGGAAGAGGTACGTCACCAACTGCCACAGAGCCGGGACCGTGAGCACGGCGCGCGGCCACAGGCTGAAGTGGCTGAACATGTCGCCCCGGCCGGCCGCCGTGGCCAGGTACCCCAGAACGAAGAGGCCGCAGTTCAGGATCAGCAGCCACTTCACCCCGGGCGGCAGCCCGCCCTGGTGGGAGTAGCCGAAGTAGCGCGGGTTTCGAAGCGAATCCGGCATGTTGGTCGAGCGCTAGCGTGTGGCCGTCCCGCGGCTTCCGAATCTGCCCAGCATCGCGTCCAGCACCTGAAGCGCCACAGCCAGGGCCATCCAGACCTGCCAGTGGGAGAACACCCCCCCCGAGATGGCGAACCGGCCGGTTAACCCCAGGTCGTAGGCCAGTCGCCACAGCGCCACCAGCAACGCCAGCGCCGAAGCCGAGGCCATCCAGCGCCGGAGCTTCGATGCGAGCTGGGCGGATCCCGGCTCGCCCCGAGTGCGGGCCGTTCCCAGTTTCAGCCGCAATCTCACCACCATGATTCCAATCTAACAGGAATTGCGCTAAATTGTGTGGTGGCGCGTGTCGCCGCAGCGGAGACAACAGGAGCGGAAGATGAAGAGACTACAGACAGCCATGATCGGAGCGGGCTTCATGGGCAGGGTCCACACCGAGGGGATTCGCCGGCTCGGCAACGTGGAGGTGGCGGCCGTCGTCGGCATCTCAGCCGAGGAGGCCCGCGGTTTCGGCCAGAGCATGGGTATCGAGCGCACCACCGGCGACTACAAGGAAGTGCTGGCCGATCCTTCCATTGACGCCGTCCACATCTGCACCCCCAACGTGCTGCACCATCCCATCGCCATGGCCGCCATGCAGGCGGGCAAGCACGTGCTTTGCGAGAAGCCCCTGACGGTGACTTCCGCGCAGGCCCGCGAGATGGTGGACCTGGCCAGGCAGAAGGGCGTGGCCAATTGCGTCAACCACAACCTGCGCTACTACCCCGTGGTCCAGCACGTCCGCCGCATGGTGGAGAACGGCGAACTGGGCGAGATCCTGATCGCGCAGGGAACCTACTCGCAGGACTGGCTGCTGTACGACACCGACTACAACTGGAGGCTGGAGGCCAAGGAAAACGGGCCTCTGCGAGCCATGGGCGACATCGGTTCGCACTGGATGGACATGGTGCAGCACCTGACCGGCCTCAAGATCAGCGCCGTGTGCGCCGACCTTGCCATCTTCCACCCCGAGCGCAAGAAGCCCAAGTTCGCGGTCGAGACCTTCACCGGCAAGAAGCTGAGCCCGGAGGATTACGACTCGATCCCCATCGACACCGACGATTTCGGAGCCGTGCTGTTCCGCCTGGGCAAGCGCGCCCGCGGCGCTTTCACCGTGAGTCAGATGTCGGCCGGCTGCAAGAACCGCTTCCAGTTCGAGATCTTCGGAACCAAGGCCGGCGCCATCTGGAACCAGGAGCGGCCCGACGAGCTGTGGATTGGCCAGCGCAACTCGCCCAACCAGTACATCATCAAGGACGGATCGCTGATCGACCCCCAGGCGGCTTCTTACGCCGACCTGCCCGGCGGCCACGGCGAAGGCTACGACGACGCCCACAAGCAGGTGTTCCGGCGCTTCTACCGGCGCGTGGCGGACGCTTCCGCTCCGGAGGACTACCCGACGTTCGCCGAGGGCTTGTGGGGCATGCAGTTGCTCGAGAAGGTGCTCGAAAGCAGCGTCAAGCGCGCCTGGGTCGAAACCGGCGCCTAAGCCACGTTCCTGATTCTGCCGAGGTCGCCGGTGGCCGCAGCCCGCAGCACCGGGCCCAGGTACTCGTCCACCATCTCGGCGGTCAACGGCACCGGCATGTTCTCGAGCTTCATCTTGAGCTGCGGGTCCTTGGCGGCGGCGAGCGCCCTTCCGATGTGGGCCTCGTTGAAGCCGGGGACCTCCCGCAGCGTGGCTGGCGCGCCGGCCTTCCGCATGAAGCTGAGCATCGCTCGCGCCACGGCTTCCGCGAGCGCGCGGCCTTGCAGGCTCGTGATGGAGGCATCCGCGCACCCGGCCTTCCGGAACAGCTCGGCCAGCAGTTTGAGCGGCGTCTGAATGGCCGGCGCGAAGAACACAGTGTAGTAGGGGTTCATCAGCCCGCAGGCCCGGCCGTGGCTGAGAATGTCCACCAGGCTGAAACTGGTCAGGTGGGCGCCGTTGGTCCCGCCGATCATGATGGCGTAGCCGCCCAGGTCCGTCGCCAGGCCTAGCCCCTCTCTGGCCTCCAGGTCCTGCGGGTCAGCCAGGGCCTTGGGGAGATACTCGAGAACCAGGCCGATGCCCTCGCGCGCCACCTCTTCCATGAGCGCATAGGAAGGCTTGCCTGCGGCGCTGTAGAGCACCTCGAGCGAGTGTGAGATCCCGTCCAGGCCCCCGTCGATGGTGAGCGCGCCGGGCGCGCCCGCCGTGACGCTGTAGTCGAATATGGCCCGCTCGGGGATGATGGCGTCGTCCACGATCAGCTTCTTCTGGCCCGTGCTGAGGTCGGTGATGTTCGAGTACTTGGTCAGGTGGGCGCTGGAGCTGGCCGCGGTCTGAATCGCCAGGTGCGGCGTGAGCCGCTCGAAGGAGGACATGAGCGCCCTGGCGACCATTCCGGTTCCAAAGTACCGGTCGACCGGGCCGCCGAGCGCGCGCAGCACCTGGGCCGCCTTGGCGGCGTCGATGGTGCTCCCTCCGCCGAAGGACACGATAACAGCGGGGTCGAGATCGCCGAGTCTCGCCGCGATCCTGGCGGCATCCTCGCGCGGAGCGTTGGGCGCCGCGCCGTCCACCACCCCGGCCAGCTCCACGCCCGCGGCAGCCAGCGACTCGACGAGCGTCGTCTCGAAGGCCTCGGAGCCGGGGAAGGCGTCGCGCACCAGCGCGGCCCTGCTGCCGAGTCCGGCGGCCGCTGCGCCGGCGGCCTTCAGCACACCGGCGCCGTGGGTGTAGCTGGAGCCCTTGAACCGGGCCAGCAGACGGCGGGCGTTATCGAACCGCGTCACGGGGCTTGCCGCCGGGTTCGGCCGCCTTCACAAGCTGCCAGTAGGCGCGGCCGCACATGTTGCTGCACTCCGGAAACAGGGCGCCGCTATCAAAGCGCGCCGGCTTCTTGCACACGGTGCACCAGTATACGCCGGTCGACTCGACTTTGGTGCCTGGTTTGTGATTCACAGTCTCTCCTTATGAACTGCGTCCGGCTAACAGCCGGTCGGCCAGTTGCTCCATGCGGTCCACCTTGAAATCCGGAGGCTGCTCGTCGAGGGTCTCAGGCTGGAAACCGTAGGTGACGCCGCACACGGCCACCCCCGCGTTGCGCGCCGTGAGCACGTCCACCGCGCTGTCGCCCACCATCATGGCCTGCTCCTTGGGCACCCCGGACTCGGCCAGCAGCGAATGAACGCCGGCTGGGTCCGGCTTTTTCTGCTCGAAACTGTTGCCGCCGTAGACGCGGAAGAAGTGCCCGGCGACGCCGAGGCCCGCCAGTATGTCCTGGCTGAAGCGCACGGGCTTGTTGGTCAGCACGCTGAGGGCGACGCCGGCCTCCCGCAACCGTTCGAGCGACTCGCGCACCGTGGGGTAGAGCGTGGTGTGGTCGAGCATGTGCTCGCGGTAGTACGTGAGGAAGTACTCCAGGGCGCTCTGGATTTCCTGTTCTCCGTAACCCGGCCCCAGCGCCCGGCGAATCAGCACCGGCGCGCCGTTTCCGACGTAGGAGGACACCAGTTCGACATCGAGCGAGGGGAGTCCATAGTGCCGCCGGGTGGCGTTGACCGAGTGGGCCAGGTCGAGCTTGGAGTCTACCAGGGTTCCATCGAGGTCAAAAATGACAAGGTTGATCGCCAACTTCCATCGTAATCCACGGCCGCGCGTGCTGCTATACTAGCGGTGAACGGCGCTATCGTCTAACGGTTAGGACGGAGCCCTCTCAAGGCTCAAATACGGGTTCGATTCCCGTTAGCGCTACCAATTCCTCAAATACTTACAGACAATGCGCTGGGACGCGCTGGGATAAAATCCGCGCGAGAGACCACTGCACGCGCCTTTCCAGTTTTCCGGCTTCGGCGGCCGATTCCGTTCATGATGTTCCTCCCACCGGCGCGCCGCCTCGTCATCCCGCCCATGGATCGCATGCCAGCAGATGTCTGCGGTCACCCGCGCCGGGGGGGGCGGGATGTTATCGCAGCAGGTTGTTCAACTCCCGGATGAGTTTCGGGTCGAACTTCAACTTCCGGTCGTAGGTCATCAGGCCGTTCACCTCCTGCTCCACGTCGGTGATCTGGGTGTAGCAGATCCCGATGATCGCCGGAATCCTGGCGATGGCCTCGTACAGCCCTCTCAACCTTTTCAGCGCCGCCTCTGGCGTCTTCTCGACCCCTGAGTACCCCCAGGACTCCGGCGGGACCGTCGCGCCGGGCGGGATGTATGCGATGCCTCCGAACTCGGAGAGGAAGATCGGACTCCCGTTGTACTCGAAGCCCTGTATCATGGCGGGGCGGCCGCCGTCCGGGATCCGGACCCCGGGGCTGCCGAGGACCTTGTATTTCTCGTAGAGCAGGTCGCCGCTCGGCGCGTAGTCGTGGATGCCCATGAGGTCCGTCAGGTCGGTGTGCTCCCAGCCGTCGTTGTCGATCACGGGACGGGTCCCGTCGAGCGAGTGGGTGAGATGGTAGAGCGATTTCAGATGGTTCTGCTGTCGCGGATCGCGCAGGTCGGGGACTCCCCAGCTCTCATTGATCGGGATCCACATGATGACTGACGGATGGTTGCGGTCGCGTTCCACCGAGGCCAGCCACTCCGCCGTAAACCTGGCCACGTAACGCTCGTCGAACAGGTAGGCGTTGGCGGCTTCGCTCGAAACAAGCAATCCCATCCGGTCGGCCCAGTACAGGTAGCGCGGGTCTTCCAGTTTCTGGTGCTTTCGGGCGCCGTTGAAGCCCATCTCCTTCGTCATGCGGATGTCGTACTGGATGGCTTCGTCGGAGGGAGGGGTCAGCGTGCTCTCGGGCCAGTAGCCTTGATCCAGCACCATCTTGAGGTAGACCGGGCGCCCGTTGATGGCGACCCTGCCGTTCTCCACGCTGACGGTGCGGTAACCGAAGTAGGAATCCACCCGGTCGACCACCGTGGAGCCGCGGCGCAGTTCGAACCGGACGTCGTACAGGTTCGGCGCTTCCATGCTCCACAGGCGCGGATTGCGAACCTGCGCCGCCGCCGAGAGCCGGCCTCCGGAGGCCCGCGTCATGGTCGAGGTGGCCAGTTCCTTCGACCAGAGGATGCTGGCGTGGAATTCGAGGTCGGGCGCGGGATTCACGATTCGCGCGTCGAAACGCACCACACCGTCGTTGGAGGGCCGGATGTGGACCGCCTCAAGGTAGCTCGTGCCAGCCGCTTCCAGCCAGACCGTCTGCCAGATGCCGGTGGTACGGGTGTAGAATATGCTCCGCGATTTCGGCTCCCAGTATTGCTTGCCGCGCGGCTGGTAGCGGTCAGTGGGCTGATCCTCCGCTCTGACGACGAGGGAGTTTTCACCGTTCCTGAGCAAGGGCGTGATGTCGAAGCAGAAGGGGACGCTGCCGCCCTCGTGCTCACCCGCCGCGTGGCCGTTGACCCACACATTGGCGCGGTAGTCGACAGCACCGAAGCGCAGCAGCACGCGCTTGTCCTTCCAGCCGGCCGGCAGGGTGAACGTGCGCCGGTACCAGACGTAGGGGTGAAAGGACGTGTCGCCTATGCCGCTCAGCTTGGCCTCGAAGGCGAACGGGACCAGAATCGTTCGAGAGAACTTGCGGTTTGATGCCGCCCAGCCCTCCTGTATACCGGCGTTGGAGTCGTCGAATTCGAATTCCCAGCGGCCGTTCAGGTTCAGCCACTGTTCGCGCTGGAACTGCGGCTGGGGGTACTCGGGGCGGGGCTGGTCCTGGCCGGCGAGGCTGGAGGCCAGCACAATAAGGAGGCATGTTAGCCGGTTCATGGTTCCCACCATTCTACCGGCGCCACAATCAGGCAGGGGCGAGCCTCACGGGCGCGCCCCCGCCCGTAATCGACTCTACACCGTGACCAGGCTGCGGAGAACGGTCTCCCAAGGTTCGCGGTAGGGCTTGCGGCAGAGGGCCTGAGCCTCGGGGTCGCCGATGCAGACTTCCCTGTCGGGGTCCCAACGGATTGCACGGCCGAGGTCCATGGACATGTTGGCCAGGTTGCAGACGATGGCAATCTGGTGCCCGTCGGCAACGTCGCACAGCGGGCGCCTCCGGGTCCTCATGCTGTTCAGCCAGTCGCGCTGGTTCATCATCAAGGTGTCTTCGCCACCCGTGCCGTAGCGGGGGTCCGAAGCGACTCCACCCTTCTGGGCCTGTATCCATGGCACGGGCTTGGTGTCCGTGTAGACCGGGCCGCCCGCCGGGTGTCCCATGAACCTCGGGATGTCGTTCACCGGATCGCCCTTCATTTCAGAGAAGACCTCGTAACTGCCGGCCTGCACCATGGTGCCCTTGGTCCCATGGTAGGTCGCGCCGCGAGCGCCGGAAAGGCCGGCGCCGGCGTTGGCCTCACGAATCGACATGGTGAGCGTCCACTTGTTGTTCGGACCGCTGAACTCCCACACCGCGTCCTGCACATCCGGCGTGTCGCCGTCGTCCTCCATCACGTAGCGCCCGCCAGCGCACATCGCAAGCGTCGGACCCGTCGCATTCATGATCCAGAGGACCTGGTCGATCGTGTGGGCTCCGAGGTTGGTCATCTGGCCGCCGGAGTAGTCCCGCATCCAGCGGAAGTGGTAGATGGCGCGGTGGTTGCGATAGGGCTTGGCCTGCGCCGGGCCGAGCCACATGTCGTAGTCCATCCCGTCGGGAGGATCCTCGATAGGAGTCACCCCGAATCCGGGCCACACGTTGCGGTGAGACTGGATGCGTACGGAATGGATCTTGCCGAGCAGACCGCTCTGCACCACCTTCTTGGCCTCGAAGACGCCTTTCCCTTGGCGCCGCTGAACTCCCACGGTCACTATCCGGTTGTACTTGCGGGCGGCCTGAATCATCCACTTGCCTTCGTCGATGACGAGGGTCATGGGCTTCTCGACGTAGACATCCTTGCCCGCCGCGCAGGCCATGATGGTGAGGAGCGCGTGCCAATGGTCCGGCGTGGCTATCACGACACCCTGGATGTCCTTGTTGTCGTACATCCTGCGGAAGTCAGAGTAGCCTTGTGCCTTCCCGCCAGTGTAGGTCTGGGCCTCATCCAGCCGGGGCTTGTAGACGTCGCAGACGCCGACGACGTCGACATTGTCCATCTTCCTGAAATTGGCCACGTGTTGCTTTCCGATCAGGCCGAAGCCCACAAACCCGAGGCCGATCCGGTTGTTGGCGCCCACTACGCGCTGGTAGGAGGCTGCCGTGAGCGCCGTCGCCGTGCCGACAAAGTGGCGGCGCGTAGGCGCGTGAGGTTTGTTCGTCGATTGGAGGTTTCCCATCTGGTCGCTCCTCATGATGCCAGGATTCGCCCAGGATCTCGCGCTTCGGACCTTGGACATGACCTGTATACCGCAGTCGCGATGAAGGTTTCAACCCGCGCCTACCCGCTGCACGTGCCCGTGATCCGTCCGTAGGGAATTTCGGAGTAGAGGCGAGAGTCCGATGGGGATGGGTTGGGGCCTGGGGCGCCGGGTTCACCTCATGGGTGCAAAATTGCTGGCCCAGGAGGGATGGCCCTGTCGAAGAAACCGAAGCGCTCGCCGGCCGAAGGCGAACTGCCCTTTGAGTACGACTTTGAACACCCAGCCGAGGAGGTGCTCACGGCCTACGCCGGGATTCCGCTTCTGGTACGGGCGATGCGGTCTTTCGACGTCCCCGGCAGCGTGAAACGGAATCTGCATTTGAAGCAGCGGCAGCGGGGCTTTGATGAAGCGACCTACGTGGAGAGCTTTCTGGTGCTGAACGCGCTGGGCGGCGACTGTCTGGAAGATTTCGATCGTCTGCGAGAGGACGCTGGACTGGCCGAGACGTTGGGCCATGAGCTGCCGAGCCCGGAAGCGGCGCGCAAGTTTCTGTATGCCTTCCACGACGAGGAGCGGATCCGGCAGGCGCAAGCCGAACTGCCGGTGGGGCAGGTGAGTTATATCCCCGATGAGAGCGAGCCGCTGCGCGCCTTGGCGCAGGTGAATCAGGATCTGGTGCAGGGGATATCACGACGCCGGGCGGAGCAGAAGATCGCCACGCTGGATGTGGACGCCACGGTGATCGAGAGTTGGAAGCGGGAAGCCCGGCGGACTTACGAGGGATGCACCGGCTACCAACCGGTGCTGGCTTTGTGGGCGGAGATGGATCTGGTGTTGGCCGACGAATTTCGCGACGGCAATGTGGGCGCACACACCGAGTTGCTGGGGGTGACCCAACGGGCCCTGGCTGCGCTGCCGGAGAGCGTGGAAGAGCGGTACTTCCGCGGGGATGCAGCCTGCTATGACCAGACGCTGTTGAAGTGGCTGCGGAACCAGAAGCGCGAGGACGGGCCGGAGGGATTCATCGGCTTTGCGGTGAGTGCGCGGATGAGCGACTCGCTGAAGCAGAAAATGAGTTTGATCCCGGAGGCGGGATGGCGGGCGTACCGGGAGGACGCCGAGGTGATCTGCGAATGCGCCGAGGTGCCCTGGGACCCGGTGGAGCGCAAAGCCGGCGAGGTGCTGGATGCCGTGCGTTACCTGGCGATCCGGGTACGGCGGCGGCAAGGGGTGCTGTTCGAGGATGGGGTATTGACGAAGCACTTCGCGGTGGTGACGAACCGTTTTGACTTCGACGCCAAACGGCTGCTGGAATGGCACCGGGAGAAGGCCGGTTCGATCGAGGCTCTGCACGATGTCTTGAAGAATGAGTTGGCGGCCGGGGTGATGCCGTGCGCTCGTTTTGGCGCCAACGCGGCGTGGTTGCGTCTGGCGGTGATGACGCACAACGTGCTGACGGGGCTCAAGCGGGTAGCCTTGAAACCGGAGTATGTGCGGGCGCGGCCCAAGCGGCTGCGGTTCAAGATTTTCTGTTCGCCGGGCAAGTTGGTCCATCACGCCCGACGGCTGGTGGCAAGGGTGGGGCGCACGCTCGCCGAGTTGGCCGAGTGGTCTGAGGTCTGGACTCTGTTGCCGGCCACCGGCTAGGACCAGGGCTTACGGACGGATGATAGACCCGCTGCACGTGCGACAGGCCTCCTGGCCTGCCGGCGGTTCTGGGCTATGCTTGTTTGAATGCGCCGGGCGTGGGTCGGGCTGGCTGTGGTGGCGTTGCTGCTCCCCTCCTCCCTGCTCTTCTGGCAGGCCCGCGACGCGCCGCACCTCGGTCTCTTTCAGGACGACAGTCTGTACGTGGCAGCGGCCAAGTCGCTCGCCGGGGGGCACGGATACCGGATCACCAGCCTGCCGGAGCAGCCCTACCAGACCAAGTATCCGCCGCTGTTCCCCGCCCTGCTGTCGGTCATCTGGAGGCTGGACAGTTCCTTCCCGGCGAACCTCCCATGGGTGATGCTGTTGCAGTGGCTCATCTGGCTTTTCTATCTGGCCGCCGTCGCGCTGGTGATCCGGACGATGCCGGAGTTGCAAAGGCCGACGAAGCTGGCAGTAGTCGCCTTCGTCGCAGTGGCTCCGGCCTTCGTGTTTCTTTCGCTCAACATCATGGCGGAGGCGCTGCTGGCGGCGCTCGTCCTGCTCACGTTCTGGCTCCTCGGCCTGGACTGCCGGCCAAGCCCCTCCCGCGCATTCCTGGCCGGGCTGTGCGCCGCCGCTGCCTATCTCACCAAGACGGCCGCCTTGCCACTGCTGGCCGCGGCGCCGCTGGCCCTGCTGTGGCGCCGGCGATTCAGGGCCGCGGCTCTGTTCTCCATCGCACCGCTCATCGCGGCGGTTGCCTGGGCCGCGTGGACATCCGCTCACAGGCTGCGCACGGAGGACGTCAACCTCCTGTACTACACCGACTACATCGGGTTCTACCTCAAGACCGTGTCGCCGGGGGAATTGCCGCTTATGTTCTCGGTGAACCTCTCGGCTCTGGTGGAAAACACTGGCCGGCTGATTGTGTTCTCACCTCCGGCGGGTAGCGCGGTCAAAATCCTCCACATCGTCGTCGGGGTGTTTGTCCTGCTTTCCACTGTTGCTCTGCTGGTGGAGCTGCGGACGCCGGCTCTGGCGCTATTCGCCGGTCTGTACACGGCTCAGAACCTGGTCTGGAACTATTCTCCCAACGAACGCTTCCTCTTTCCTCTCCTCTTCCTGCTTGTGGCCGGCTTCTTTCACGGCATGTGGAAGCTGCTCACGAGGCTTGTGCCCACCCGGCTGGCGACGGCGGTGTGGATCGGGAGTGTGGCGGCGCTGGCCGGGTGGTCCCTCGCACACACGTGGAGCGACGTCTCTGACCAACTTCCACGCCAAAGGCGTTATCAGCAGCGTCTGGTCTGCACGGCCCGCTGGGTGGAGGTTAACATCGCGCAGGACGAGAATTGGCTGGCTTACCGCGACGTGGATTTGTATCTCTGGTCCGGCCGCCGTGGAATGCGCCTGGTGCGCTTGCCGCAGCCGTACTACAGACTGGATTCGACTGGCGCCGAGGGGGTACTCAGGAACATGCCGGACTACGCAAGGCGCGCAGAGTTCAGTTACCTGCTTTGGGACCCGGATGATTTTAGCGGCGACCTCTTCCTGGGAGACGCTCGGAGGCTTGAGGAGATCCTCGGGGAGCTTAAGGGGGTTGTCCTCGAACACGAGGCCTGCGGCGCGCGGATCTACCGCTTCACGCCGTAACAGTCCCTGTCCGATTCGGCCCGGCTCACCGATGGCTGCCGAACTCGAGCACCACGCCTGCCGAGGGGATGATGGGGAACATCTTGGTCACCGAGAGCCAGACCCTGCCGGTCCTGGAGTTGTACCCATCGAAGGAACTGAAGCGGTGGTTCGCACGGTTGAAGACGTTTACAACCTCGGCATAGAGGGTCACCTTCCAGCGCTGGAACACGTAAGCCTTATTGAGCCGCGCGTCCACCCGCTGAAAGGTGTCCACCTTCACCTGATTCCGCGACTCGGCCAGGAAATACTGCCCGTCCTGGATCCGGTAGAAGCCCGGCAGCGGGTACCCGCTCCCGTAAAGCCACTTCAGGCTCAGGTTCACGGTTGGGCGCACACGATAGTTGCCGAAAGCGTTGACCGTGTGCGTCTGGTCCTCATCGGCGGGAAACGAGATGCCGGCATCCCCGTCGCGCAGCCGCGCGCGGCTGTAGGCGTAGGACACCCACCCGGAGAGCAGGTTCGCCGAGCGCCGCTGGAGGAACACCTCGAAACCCCGGCCGTAGCCGCGCACGGAGTTGCGTATCGGCGGGCTGGGCGGGGGATTGAAGATTTTGCCTCCGATCAGGCGGGGCTCGTAGAACGGCCGGAACAGCAGGTCCCGGTCCTCCCGGTCATAGAATTCGGCGCGGAGCCTGGTGCGCGGTCCGAGGCGCTGCTCGACAGACGCCACCAGGTGGTTGGATCGCTCCGGGAGCAGCCCGCGCCCGCCGGCGGCCGTGAAAAGCCAGCGCAGCTCGGGGTATTGCACGTACTGCCCCCAGCCCAGCCGAACGTCGCCGCCCGGCCAGGCACGTGAGGAGAAACGGCCTGGATGCCGTTCACACTGTGGCGGTCCCAGCGGGCGCCGGCCGCTCCCCGGATCCTTCCCCCGCTGCTGCTCCAGGTCTGCTCCAGGTAGCCTCCCAGCCGCCAGCCGTGCCCGGCGTGGTCTTCCAGGCGCCGGACGGCGGTGGGATTGAACTGATAGCGGTTCTCGAAGCCGTTGTCCCGGATTCGCCGGGCCGACCAGCCGCCCTCCAGAGTGGCGCGCGGCGTCTGCACCCAGGTCGCCTGGCTCTGCCAGATCCATTCGCCGTAGTGGCCGCTCTCCAGAGCCAGCCAGTCGCGGTTCTTGTTGGTAAACCGTTCGCGCATGAACACGGCGCGATTGGAGACCAATAGCCGCTCTCCCGGCGTGTATCGCCAGCTCAGGTTCGCCAGACTCAGGTGATAGCCGGTGGTCATCAGGGCGTTCAAGCCCAGCGTGCTCCTGGAGGCCGTCCGGTCCAGGTCCGAGTAGCCGTCCGACAGGCCGAGGCTCACGTGGTGCCTCCCGGTCAGATCGTAAGCCAGCTTGCCCTGTCCGTCCAGTATGCCGAAAGCGAAGGAGGGGTCGGAATCCGACGTGGTCCGGCGGATGATGTACTGTAGGTAGCTCTTGCGGGTGGCCGCCAGCCAGGAGCCGCGGCGGCCGAGAGGCCCTTCGGCCACCAGGCCCGCGTTGGAGGCGCTGGCGGTCACGCGCACCGAACGGCCCATCCGGGTGCCCTCGCGCGTAGACGCCGCCAGCGCCCCCCCCGTCCGGTCCGCGTAGCGCGCCGGGTAGGCTCCGCTGTGCAGCGAGATGCTGTCGATGGTGTCGCCGTTGAGCGCCGTCACGCTCCCCGTGGCGGTCTCCCCGGCAACCATGTGAAAGGGCGCGTGCAATAGCACGTCATCAAGGTACAGGCCAACGCGTGTATAGCCCGCGCCGCGGAGAGAGAAGCGGCTGTCGAAATCGTCGTTGGACGCCACCCCCGGCAGGCTTTGCACGGCGCGCAGCGGGTCATCCGCCAGCACGCTCGCCAGGTTCTTGGCCTCGACACCGGCCAGGGTCATCTCAGAGGGACTGTCGTTGCGCGCCAGCTCAAAGGGGCCTGCCGTCACCTCGATTGAGTCCGTCTGCCGCAGATTGTCCTGATTCAGAACGACTTCGAAGTCCTTGATCTCGCCGGCCGCCAGCGCAAATGGCCGCTTCAGCAGCCTGTAGCCCACCGTCGATACATGAAGCTCGTAGTCACCCGGGGGGACTGCCGGGAGAGAGAACCGTCCGTTCTCGTCGGTCAGGGTGCGGACGGCGGCGGGCTGCAACTGCACCTGTACCCGCGCCAGCGGCTCGCCGCCGCGCGCGTCGACGACCACCCCCCGGACCTGGCCCGCCTCCTCGGCTGAGACGGCGCCCACGGCCAGTAACAGTACCGCGAGCCGCATCAGGGTCATTATAGGCCAACGCGGTACTGGCTCGATTGGCCTAAAGATCGCCCTGAAGATCACTGGAAGCTTCCCGCCGGATGGCCTTATACTCGCGGTGGAGCTAAGCTGTAAGGACGATGAGCTTCACGTTCCCTCCGGTCGTCCTTCAAGTCTTCCTTGCAGCCGTGGTTCTGGTTGCGGCGGTGACAGACCTCCGCAGCCGGCGCATACCGAACTGGCTCACTCTCACCGGTGTGCTGGCCGGGATCATATTGAATTCGTTTCTGAATGTCGATAGAAACAACTGGCGCACGGCGCTGTTGGGGCTCGGGCTGGCTTTCGCCGTCTACTTCCCGCTGTACCTCCTGCGGGGTATGGGGGCCGGCGACGTCAAGCTGATGGCGGCGGTAGGAGCCCTGCTTGGGCCGGCCAACTGGTTCGCGGTCTTCCTGCTGAGCAACGTTCTGGGAGGAGCCGCGGCGGTTTTGCTGCTGCTATCGAGAGGAAGGCTATGGGGGACGCTTCGCAACGTGGGCTATATGCTGAGCGAACTGGCGCATTTCCGGCCGCCGTACATGAGAAAGGAGGAACTGGATCTGAAAAGCCCCAAGGCCACGACCATGCCGCACGGAGTGGCCATCGCGATGGGCTCGCTCTCGTTCCTGGCGGCGGCCTGGATCTGGGCGCGACCGGTGTAGCCGCCGGCCGGGCCGCCAACTTCACGTTCCACCTCCAGCTTTTCCTCTACCTCCAGCTCCTGGATTTCCTGACAACTCTGACCGGTTTGCAGCTCGGACTGGGCGAAGCCAGCCCGTTCATACGGTACCTGATGCAGATGGGGCCCTCGGCCGGCCTGGCGCTCTCCAAGGCCATAGCCTTCGCCTTGTGCGGCATCTGCATCTGGCTGAACAAGCGGCACGTGATCGGCTGGATCAACTACTGGTACGCCGCCCTGGTGGTCTGGAACATGGTCCTGATCACGACCATACTCAAAGCCGGCTGAGGCTCATGCGGACAGGCGCAGCCGGATCACTCCCAGCAGGGCTTCCAGAATTATCCGCCAGTCCATCTTGGACCGGCCCCGGTTCCGCTCGTAGAAGATGATGGGGATCTCCGCCGTGCGGAGACCCCGGCGGAATGCCCGGTAGTTCATCTCGATCTGAAACAGGTACCCGTTCGAGAAGACGCCATCCAGACCGATGGACCTCAGCGCCGAGGCCTTCCAGCACTTGAACCCGCCCGTGGCATCGGTGAACCGCATCCCGGTCACCATTTGCACGTACCGGGTCGCGGCTCTGCTGAGCAACAGCCGCTTGAAGTCCCAGTTCACCACCCGGATTCCGCCCACGTAGCGCGAACCGGCTACCAGGTCGCAATCCCGAATCTTCTCGAGGAATGCCGGGATGCTGGCCGGGTCGTGGGACAGGTCGGCGTCCATCTGGAGGATGACGTCGTAGCCCCTCTGGAGCGCGTGGGCGAAGCCGGCCACGTAAGCTCTGCCCAGCCCCTCCTTTGCCGGGCGGTGAAGTACTGAGACGCGGCCATTGCCTTCCTTGCCGATCTGTTCGGCCAGTTGGCCGGTGCCGTCCGGGGAGTTGTCGTCCACGATAAGCACGTCGAGGTTTGCCGCGTGCTGGCGCACCTTCTCCAGGAAAAGAGGCAGGCTGTCACGCTCGTTGTATGTGGGAACGACAACAACAGCCCGCACGGAGATGGCCTTTCCGCTTCCGTTCATTCTATACGAGGACGTTCCCGGAGGGTTTACGCCAGACGAACCGACTGGAACTGGGCCAGCAGCTCGAATGGGGTGCGGACGCTCCCGACAGGCTCGCCGGTCTGCCGGACGGCGGCCTCCTGTGTCTGTCCGGCGGTCTCCGTCATCTTCAGGTAGCGGATCGCCTGGGGGTCGATGCCCATGATCCGGCAGCAGGTCGCATCGACGGCCACCCGGTCCGCACCCATGACAATCACCCCCGCGTGCTTCCTCTTCCCCTGGATGGGGCCGTTGCCTTCCATCCCCTCGATGCCGTCGACCAGAGTG
>JBBITL010000049.1:0-12338 GCA_037440765.1 Solibacteraceae bacterium | reverse complement strand
CGGAAAGACCGAATTCAAGGCCACGATGCTCTCGTTGATTCCCGCCCAGTGCAACACGTTCTTGGGCCACCCGTAGACCGCTCCGGGCACCACGCCAAAGAAGTTCTTCATGCCGAGCGTCACCCCGACCCAATGGTGTGTCTTCATTTTGGGGAGAGACACGATCAGGTCCGCCGAGAGCGCGGTGTTCGGCAGGTAGAGGGAGTCCAGTCCAGGGGCGGCGCGCGGGAGCCGCACCAGGGTCACCTCGTCAAGGTTCAGGTCCGTGAAGAGGCGCTCGAAGTCCGGCACTGTCTGGAAGTAGCCCGCCGCCTCCGCCAGGTCGAGCGTGGAGCGCCTGTGGCCTGGCCCTTCCGCAATCCTCACCTCCGATGCGCCCGCCGCCCTGAAAGCCTCCAGCGCTGCCAGAACCAGAAGCGGGCTGGTGTTGATAGATGCCTCGGGGTCGTATTCCACCAGGTTGGGCTTCAGCAACACCCGTCTGCCGCGCACGTCCGGTGCGTGCTCCCGGACCAGTTCGCGCACCAGGCCGGCCAGCCGCTGGTCATAGCCGGCGCGCACAATGGTGACTCTCGGCTCCTGGCCGGGACTGGGCGCGCGGCTGCATCCGGCCAGGCCGGCCGTTGCGGCGGCTCCGGCCAGCACCTGGCGGCGGCTTATGGTTTTCCGCATTCTCACTCCGTCAGCGGGTCGCGGCCCGCGCCGGTCCTTTCGGCCAGCAGGCTCAGAGCCGTGTCCATGACGCCGCGCGCCGGCGGCTCGTCTTCGGCGGGGCCGGGAACCAGCCGCGCGTGAGCGGCGAGCCCCAGACGCAGCCAGTTCCTGCCGCTCGAGGAGCGGCATTCACGGAAGTGCCGTTCGGCGGCGGCCAGGGCCCGCGGGAGTTCCGGCGGCCGGTCGCCGCGCAAAGCCAGCAGCGCTGCCCCCGTGGTCTCCGGGTAGGACGGCGCGTCGTAGCCCAGCGCCCTGGTGGAGCCGTGATTCCAGCCGCCGTCCTGGCACATCCTCGACCACAGGTACCGCCGGGCGGCGCTCAGCCGCTCGTCGGCCCCTGCGGCGAGACCGCGCGGCCTCACCTTCAGCAAGGCGAGGATTGTCATAGCGGTTGGCGTAACCCAGGCTGCCGTTTCGCCGAACCAGGGCCAGCCTTCGCCCTCGCCCGGGCCACGATCCACGCCAAGCAGGCGCAGCCGCAGCCGGTGCCAGAAACCCGACTCACGGCCTCTGACTCGCAGCAGCCAGCCCACCGCGGCGCCGAGCTTCGCGCCGTCCAGCTCTTCGCCGAGTGCCAGCACTGCGAGAGCCGTGACCCACGTGCTCCGCGCAACGCTTCTGTGAGGCGGCCACCCGCCGTCGGGGCGCTGGAGTGTCCGCAAATAGGCGGAGGCGCGCCCCCGCGCCTCCCCGGCACGGTCTTCTCCTTTCAGCGACAGCAGCGCCAGGGCGGTCGGCTCCGTCCATGAGCCGCCGCTGAGGTATCCCCAGCCGCCGTCAGGGTTCTGCGCGCGCACCAGCACAGCGGCGGCGCGCGAAGCGGGAGTTTCCATGAGAAGAGATCACCGGCCGCCTGAACGCCGCGGCCCGGGCGGCCGGCGATAAGATCAGGATGTTCACCCGCTTACTTGCTCATGACGTTGCGCTTGCGGCGCCTGAGCAGATAGAGGCCAAGTATTCCGCCTGCCGCTATCCAAAGAATCGCCGACACTGTGGTTTGATCCATCGCTGAGTTCTCCCTTCGTTAGATTGTCTGTTACTGCCCGAAGCTATTCATGAGCGGGAACAGATTTTTGAAAAGCTGCAATAGGCCCGGCCCGGCGGCTACGATCAGCATCGCCGGCAGGATGAAAAAGAAGATCGGGAATACAAGCTTGACGCCCACCTTCGCCGCCCGCTCCTCGGCCTCCTGACGCCGGCGCACGCGCATGAAATCCGAGTGGGTGCGCAGCGACTCGGCAATGCTCGTCCCGAAACGGTCCGCCTGGGTCAGGATCGCCACCAGTTTCCGCAGTTCGGGCTCTCCGGTGCGGTCCGCCAGGTTCTTCAGCGCCTCGGCCCGCCGCTTCCCGGCGCGCATCTCCAGCGTCACCAGGCCGAGTTCCTCGCTGATTTCCGGATGCGTGATCTTCAGTTCCTCGCTGACGCTGCGCACAGCCTGGTCAAGGCCCAGACCCGCCTCCACGCAGACCACCATCAGGTCCAGCGCGTCGGGCAGCGACAGTCTGAGCCGCTCCTGCCTGGCCGCCACCAGGTGGTCCAGGAAGAAGGACGGACCGAAGTAGCCTATCAGGCCCATGGCGAACACGAAGACGATCCGCAAGGTCGGGTTCGTAGTCACCACGTCTCGCAGGAAGAACGCCAGCACGAGGAGACCGAGGCACAGGACAACCTTCAGACCGTAGTAGATGCGCACGGCAAGTTCGGACCGGTAACCGGCGGCGACTAGGGTGCGGCGGGCCACCGTCACGTCCTGCGGGGAAACCGGCACTTTTTCGCCGATCTGCTGGGTGATCTTCACCAGGATGCCCGGCTGCGGCGCGGCTCCGGTGAGCAGAGGGCTTTCGACCGCGACGGTTGTCCCCCCAAGCTGGTCGAGCACGCGCCCTGGCTTGGCGTAACGCCTGTAGCCGAAGATGGTGATCGCGGCCATCAGGAATATGAAGATTGCCGCTGATAGAAAGACCGCCATAAAGCTCTCCCGGTGCCTACACCTTGATGTTGATGATCCGCCGGATGAAGAAATACCCGACGAACTGTCCACCGATGGCCCCCACGATGAGCCACTTGCCGTCCGGATCCGTGGCCATACCCTGCAAGTAGGTGGGCGCGACCGCCATGAGAGCCAGCATCAGGACCACCGGCATGATGGTCAGAATCAGACCAGTGATGCGGCCGTGAGCGCTGGCGGCTTTGACGGCGCCTTTGAGCTTGAATCGCTCCCGTATGACGTAAGAGAGCTTGTTAAGGATCTCGCTAAGGTTGCCGCCGGTCTCCTTCTGAAGCATCACGGCGGAAACGAAGAAGCTAACGTCCAGCAGCGGCACCCGCTTGGCGAGGTTCTGGAGTGCGGCTTCCACCGGAGCGCCAAGGTTCTGTTCGTTGTAGACCTGCCGGAACTCGCGGCCGAGCGGCTCGGAGGATTCTTCGGCCAGCATCTCCAGGCTGACGGCAAAGGCATGGCCCGCGCGCATGGCGCGCGCCAGAAAGTCCAGGGCCTCGGGAAACTGCTCCTCGAACTTGCCCAACCGCTGGTTGCGCTTGCGAAGAACAAGCAAGTAGGGCAGGCTCCCGAAAAGCAGCGCCATGACCGCGCCGCTCAGCCAGGCGATGATGAGGATCTGGAGGCGGAGTCCCAGCAAGGCGCCCGCGCCGGCCGCCACGCAGCTAATCACCATCAACTTGCCCACCGTCCACTCCATGCCGGCCTGGTGAATCTGGCTCTGGATCCTGGCGGCGATGTCCAGCCCCGAAACGAGCCGGCTGACCAGATCCTGGTAGGCCCCTCTGGTGTCCTTGAGGACTGTGGTCTCGGCCGCGGCGGTCTTGCCCGCCACGGTTTCGAGCATGCCCACAACCTTTTTCTTCCGGTGCGCCTCCATCGCGTTCCAGCCCACGCTGATCGCGACCATCACCACTACGAATATGCCGACAAAGCTGAGGACGAGTATGGTCATACCGCCTCCTAGCGGAGTTCCACCACCGTCTGGAACATCGAGGCCGGCAACTGAATGCCAGAGGCCACCAGCCTCTCGTAAAACTTCGGCCTGATCCCGGTGGCGCGGAAACGGCCTTTCACGCGCCCGTTCTCCCCGATTCCGGTCTTCTCGAACAGAAAGATCTCCTGAGTCGTAACCTGGTCGCCTTCCATTCCGACGCACTCAGTCATGTGGGTGATGCGGCGGCCGCCGTCGCTCATCCTGGAAATCTGTACGAACAGGTCGATGGCTGAGGCCACCTGCTGCCTTATGGCGCGAATCCCCATGTTGGAGTTGGCCATGCCCACCATCACCTCCAGGCGGCCGATGGCGTCGCGGGGGCTGTTGGCGTGGATGGTGGTCAGCGAGCCGTCGTGGCCGGTGTTCATGGCCTGCAACATGTCCAGCGCCTCCTCGGCGCGCACCTCGCCCACGATGATGCGGTCCGGACGCATGCGCAGCGCGTTGATGACCAGTTGCCGGATCTTGATGGCGCCCTGCCCTTCGATGTTGGGCGGGCGCGTTTCGGTCCGCGCCACGTGAACCTGGCGCAGTTGCAGTTCGGCGGCGTCCTCGATGGTGACGATACGTTCGTCTTCCGGGATGTAGCTGGACAGCACGTTGAGCAGAGTTGTCTTGCCAGCGCCGGTTCCTCCCGAGATGATGAGATTGAGGCGGGCCTTCACGCACGCCTGTAACAACTGGAGCATCCCCTCGGTGAAGGTGAGATTCTTCACCAGGTCCTCGGCCTGAAGCGGGTCCTTGCCGAAGCGGCGTATGGAGAGCAGCGGGCCGTCCACGGCGACCGGGGGGATCACGGCGTTGACGCGCGAGCCGTCCGGAAGCCGCGCGTCAACCATGGGGGATGACTCGTCGATGCGGCGTCCCACGCGGGACACGATCCGCTCGATGATCCGCACCAGATGGGCGTTGTCCTTGAACTCGACGGGTGTCCGGTACAGCTTGCCGGCCCGCTCCACGTGGACCAGGCGCGGGGTGGTCACCAGGATGTCGTTGACCGTCGGGTCCTGCAACAGCGGCTCCAGCGGGCCGAGACCGAAGACCTCGTTCAACACCTCATCGATGACCCGCTCCTTTTCGATCATGCTGAGCGGGGTCCGCTCCTCGTCGATGAGCCGCGCCAGAGCGCCCCGTATCTCGGTCCGGACGCGCTCGCCGGCCATCGAGGAGAGGATTTCCAGGTTGATCCGGTCGAGCAGCTTGCGATGCAGCGCGAACTTCAGCTCCTGGTACTCGGGAGTGTAGGCTTGCCTGCCCGCCGGTCGCGCATTCGGAGCGCCGTCCCTGGCTATCGTCGATCTTGCTGGAAATGCCGTCGCCATTAGTCCATCCTTATTAGCTGCCGAAAATCGAGAATCTCTTCTTGCCCTGCGGCTGCTCCTCAACGCCGGCGATCGACGCCGCCAGCTTCGCCAGGTGCCTGCCCAGATAGGTGTTGGAAGGCAGCAGTTGACCCTCGGCGTAGGCCTCGTAGACAGCGCCGTGGTCGTCGGGGAGCATGGAGTACACCGGGACGCCGAGCAGCCCCTCCAGCTCGCCCGGCATCACATCGGGAGCTTTCGGAACCCGATTCAGCAGCAGCCGCAGGCGGTCCTGGCTGTAGCCAGAGTCGATCAGGTTGCGGATGATCTGCTGAACCTGGTGCAAGGCCGGCACGTCCAGCGTGGTGACCAGGAAAGCCTGGTCCACCTCGTCCAGCGCGCTCAGCACCAGTGGGTTCAGGCCGCGGCCGAGGTCCACCAGCGTCCAGTCGTACTGGAAGCGCACAAACCGAAGGACCGTCTGTACGTCTTCGACCTTGGGCTCCTCGCGCTGCGCGGTTGCTCCAGGCGCGCGAATCACCTGCAACCTGGGCATGCCGTTGGAAATCAGAGCCCGCCAGTAGTTGATGTCCAGCCGGTGGGTGTTGGCCATCGCGTCCAGAATCGAATAACGCGACTTGGCCTTCATCAGGAAACCCACCAGCCCGGCGTCCAGGTCCAGATCGGCGAGCAGAACCTCCTGGCCGATCTGCCGGGCCAGTTCGACGGCGGTGTGGCAGGCGATGGTAGTCGCACCGCAGCCGCCCTTGGCCGAGAAGAAACCCAGAATCTTCCCGCCGTTCGGATTCTCACCTTGCCGCGCCCTCGTGCGTTTGGCCAGGCGGTCCAACGCCTTGCCGAGGTTGGCTGCAAGGGGAGGGTAAAGATACTCGTCGGCGCCCGCCCGGATCACCGACAGAATCGTCTCCGGATCGGCGGACTTGTGCAGAGCCACCACCAGGGGAGCGGCCGTGGAGCCCTTGATCTGGCCGATCAGATCCTCATAGGGCGCCGGGAGGTGTGTGAAGTCGATCAGCAGCGCGTCCGGCCGGATTCGCTCCAGTTGTTCCAGAAAAGCCGTCCATTCTCCGATCGCCGCCTGATCCAGAACCGCACGAGCGCCGGCGCCCTCGAGGCAGGCCTGTACCTCGCGCTTCCAGTCCTTGGTTCCTATGATCAGGCCTACTGTGATCGGCTGGCTCAAGACAGGTCTCCTCCGAACCTCGCTCTATCCAGCCGCTCCCGTTACGGCGGCCTTGGGTGGCGCGGCCGCCGGAGGACTCGCCGGGGCGGCCTGGCCGGTTGCCGGGGCCGTCGGGCCTGGCGCAAACGCCGGAGCCGGCGCGGCCGCCTGCGGAGGACTGAGGCTGCGTATCAGTTCCTCCACCGGGATGGATTCCTTGGGCGCTTTGACCGGCACCGGCCCGGTCACATTCATGCCCGGCGTCCGCGGTGCTTGTGCCGAGGTGCCCTCCAGGAACGGCAACGGCATGGTGAGCTCGGGCACCCTCTGCCCGGCCGGAATCGGACGCACCAGTTCCGGCGTCACCATGACCAGCAGTTCGGTGTTGTTCTTGGTGCGGACCTTGGACTGGAACAGCTTGCCTATGAACGGGATGTCGCCCAGGCCCGGGATCTTGTTCCAGCTTTCCATCACTCGGTTGTCCAGCAATCCGGCGATGCCGAAGCTCTGCCCGCTTTCCAGCTCGATCTCGGTCTGCACGCGCCTGGTGGTGAGCGCCGGGATGTTGAATCCCTGAAAAATGATGCCGTTGGCGAAGTCCAGCGAGCTGACCTCCGGGGTGACCTGAAGGCGGATGGTCCCGCGCGGCGTGAGCTGAGGAGTGAAGTTGAGGCGGATGCCGAACTCCCGGAACTGTATGGTGACCGCGCCCGCCACCGCGCCTCCCTGGACCACGGGAAACGGGAACTCGCCGCCCGCCAGGAAGCTGGCGCTCTTGCCGTCTATCGCCGGCACGGTGGGCTCCGCCAGGGTCTCCAAAAGCCGCCGGTTTTGCAGCGCCTTGACCGTCGCCGCCAGGTTCAGGTCCGGCCGGAACAGAAACACGTTGAGCGCGTCGCTCAGCGTGAAAGTGTCGCCGCCCGCTCCGATGGCTGTGCTCGAGGGCATCGGGAACTGGCCCGTGCCCGCCCTCCCGATGGCGCCGCCGGCGCCGGTGCTGGCAAAGTTGACCCCCAACTCGAGCGTGGCCGCGCGGTCCACATTGGCGAACCGCACCTTCAGCAGCACCTGCGAATCGACGGGCGGAACCTGCACCTGGAGGAGGTTGACGGTCTTGCCGAGCGTACTGGTGATGCTCATGGCGCGCTCGGCGCTGACCAGGTCCTTCACTGTGCCCCGCAGGAAGACGGTGTTGTTCTCCAAGGTCACCGCAACGTCCTGCCCCGGGAGTTCCTTGGCCAGTTCGCGCCGCACGGCCTCCACCGGGGAGGTGCTGGAGCGCACGTTCAAATCGAAGATGAGACGGTTGCCGCCCTGCTGCCAGATGATGAGGCTGGTCTCGCCCGGGGCCAGTCCGTTGACCAGGACTTCCCGCGGCGTCACCGCGAGCGCTTCGGCCATGCTGGGATTGGCCACTGCCACCCGCTGGATATTCACCGGGCTGTCCACCACCAGGCTCTTGCCCGCCGTGACGAACAGATCCCTGGGGGCCGCCGAGTCCTGTGCCTGGACTGCGGACGAGATTACAGCGGCCGCCATGAGGGTGCGCTTCACGGTCCGCCAAATCGTGCGAGTCACTGTCTTACCTCCGCGCCCGCCGGATTCTCTCTCTGCTCCTGAAACTTCACTTCATTCCGCTTGACGCCCTGGATGATCTCCACGACCACCGGTGCGGACACCCGCTCTGCCGGTCTGGCCTCGACCACCACCGGTTTCGGCCTGGGCGCTGCGCGTGGCGCCGGCTCAGCGGGCGCCTTGTAGGCCGCGCCGGAAAAAACGCCGGCGGCCGACATGCCGGGAGTCTTGGTCTCCTGGGTGTCCAGTGGGTTCCGCAGGATCAACTGGATCCGCATATCGTTGCTGATCAGGCTGAGGACCTCGGCCTGCTCGGGGGTCACCAGGACGTTGACCACCTGTACGGTGACCGGTTTGCCCTCCGCGTCCTTCTGTATGTTCTGCCCGGCGCTCAAAACCTCGATGTTCTGGAGGATGGTCTTGGTGATCGTCCCTACCTGGGCGGACCCGCCCGGCGGCGTTCCCATCACCAGGATGTCGACCCGCTGGCCCGGCACCACGAACCCCGCCAGGCCCACCACTTCGTTGACGCGGATGGCTACCGCCCGCATTCCGGGCGGGATGGTGGCCGACAGTCCCGCGCCCGCGCCCTTGGCCGCCAGGCGCGAGTCCACCAGCGGCTCGCCTTCGTAAATGCTCGACACCACGCCCCGGCCGAGCGCATCTTCCTTCTTCAGGACGGCCGCCGCCGGCACAGGACCGCTCCACTCGCCAACCTTCAGGTCGGTCTCGCCGATCATGGTCCCCACCGGCAGGTTCCGCGTTGCAACCATGATCTGCGCAGTCGCAGGCTTGGCCGTGGTGTTCACCTGGGAGATCACCAGCCTGTAGACAACGAAGGTGGCGCCAAGCGAAACCACCAGCGCGAATGCCAGAACCGACAACAGTCGTTTATTCATAAGCACCTCTTCTTCACGGCCCCGGACTCGCCAACTCGCCGAGTCCGATTCCTGCTGTGACCGCCAGCATCACTACCTACCGCGGCCGCTCCCTCACGGCCGCGGTTCTGTGCACCGCGGCGCACTGAACCGCGAGCGTAAGCGAGCGGACGACGTATTCACGGGGGGCGCGGGCTGCCGCGCCCCCTCAATCTGCCTAGGAAGCTGATGTGTTCGCCGCGGTCAACTGGCTACTGGCCGTGTTCCAAATCCCGCTCACGGAGCCGCCGGCGGCGATGAACAGCGCGGCGGAGGCAAGGGCTACGAAAGCCAGGAGCAGGGTGTACTCGATCAGGTCCTGGCCTTGTTCGTCTTTCAGAAAGTTCCACATCATAGAGATTCACTCCTCGTTGTCTTGAATCGTGTGGTCCGAAAACCACGCGGGTTAACCCTCGTGATCTCGCGATCACGATTCTCTCTGCCCGGCAACCGGGCAGAAACTTGTTGGCCCGCCGGCGGCTGCTGATGCACCGGTGTCGCGCCCCCTCAATCTGCCTAGGAAGCAGTTGTGTTCGCCGCGGTCAACTGGCTACTGGCCGTGTTCCAAATCCCGCTCACGGAGCCGCCGGCGGCGATGAACAGCGCGGCGGAGGCAAGGGCTACGAAAGCCAGGAGCAGGGTGTACTCGATCAGGTCCTGGCCTTGTTCGTCTTTCAGAAAGTTCCACATCATAGAGATTCACTCCTCGTTGTCTTAAAGCTTGTGGTCCTTGAACCACGTGGGTTAACCCTCGTGATCTTGCGATCACGAATTTCACCGCCCGGCCCCCGGGCGGAAACTTGTTCGCCGGTTGGCGCTTGCTGCTGCGCCAGCGCGGCCTGACTGCGGAACACGATCGCCATCCCGTCGTCGTAGACCGGTCGCCAGCGGCTGGATTCCTTCAACGCCGCGGTCAGCGGTGTGTCGATGCGAAGCAGAACGGTGTCCACCCTGTACCGGTTCAGCGTCTTCTCCCATTCGTGCTTGGCGGCCAGCAAGTCCAGGTACTCGCGGATAAACGCGTCGCCGTACATGTCAGACCTGCCGTCGATGAACACCTTGGTCTGCGGGTGAAGGTGGTAGATCAGGTAGTCCCCCCACTCGTCGTCCGTAAATATGTTTTGAAACGTCTCGCCGCCCCGGAGCATCGCCAACGCCCCGGCCGGGTATTCCTTGGGATCGTACTCGGCCCGGAACTTGAACGGAGGCGCCGGGGCGTAGAACACCGCCGCCGTCACCAGGAAGCCGAGGATGCTCACGGCGTGCACCCGCGACAGCCCGTCGGTTCGCCCGAACTCCTCGGAGAGGTTCTGGAAAGCCCGGATGCTCCGGCCCACCCAGGCGGCCAGCGGGGCGTTCGCCAGAGCTGCGATGAAGTCGCGCAGCATGCCGCCCACCAGCGGCGCTGCGATCAGCAGATAGATGGGCAGGTTCCTGACTGCAAACAGGGCCAGGTGCAGCCAGCCGATCAGGATGAGGGCGTGCGCAAAGCGCTTCTGATATAGGGCCCAGGCGGCGGCCACCACTCCCAGAAACATGAGCGGCGCGTACCACATGGTCAGGTTGCTCTGGAAGTGGGTTGGCTGGAACTCGTTTATGAAGCGCAGATGGTCGGCGGTCAGATAGGCGTACATGTGAAGGTGCACCTGGTAGAAGTACGGATTCACCAGGGTGGCGAGCGCCGAAGCCGCCGCCGTCCACAGGAAGGGCCGGCTGCGCCGCAAAGCCAGTCGCCGGTCCTCCGGTTCCTTCTCCACAAGCCACAGCGCCAGTTCCCCGGCCGCGTAGCAGCCGATCAGCACGACACCGACAAAGAAACCGCCGTGCAGGTTGGTCCAGACAATCATCAGCGCCGGCAAGAACAGCAGCCGCCGCGTGCGGCCGCGGCGGGCGCTTTCCAGAACCGCGAAGAAGATCACCATAAACAGCAACGTGAACAGATGCGGCCGGGCCAGCCAGTGCACCGTGGAGCCGGCCGTGGCTGCGAAGGTGAGCGCGAAGGCCACCAGCAGGTTGGGGCACTCCCTTTGGACCAGCCGGAACAGCAGGGTGTAAGTCAGCGAAAGCACCAGGATGCTCGCCAGCACCACCGCCTCCATGCCGCCGCGCTGGTGGAGCCAGGCCGCGCCCACGTCCCAGAGCCACTCCCAGGCAAACCAGGGCTCGCCGGATTTGGTGTAAGAGAAGATATCCGTCCGCGGAACGCTGCCATTCTGAAGCATCCACTCCCCCGCCCGGATGTGCCAGCCCGTGTCGCCGTCCGAGAGCATCCGCTTGGCGCCGTCCATGCGCAGGAACAGGAGCGCCAGGGGCGTAAGAAACACCACGTCCGTCAGCGACGGCAGGAGGCGGGCGGCGGGATGGGGGCGGTGCGGGCTCATAGACGCGAACCGGTTCTGGGCATGGTCATGGTCACATCAACAACTGGCGGGCGCCCTCCTCGGGCCCGTCTTCGGTGGCAAATTCATCGCCGCAGCTCTGGAATCTCATCTTGTGGATCCGCAACGAAAGGCGCGGCGCGCCGGTTTCGCTGCTGCTTACGCGCATCACCGTCGTCTGGCACTGCATGCACTTCCGGCCAAACGCATGGTTCGCCGGCAGATCGATTTCGACGATCATCGGGTCGCCGACAAAGGGCAGTTCCGCGCCGAGGCACCCGTCCTCCAGCAGCACCGTCACGTCGCCACGACTCATGCTCTCGGTGATGCCTGTCATGGGCTGACTGCCGAACCGTGGGGAAGTCAGCTTGCACACACGGTTCAATTCAAGCCTGGAATCGCGGCGTTTCTCCATGCTGATGAGCCACTGTAAGGTCTGAAGGCCCCGCTAGCAAGACCGTAAATGGGTAACACTTGACTGTTTACTAAGGTTAGTGGTTCACCGCTGCTTTAGAATGAACGATATAGGAGCGGAGGTTAACCCAGCACTCCCGTTGGGAGGTCCGGCCCGTGTGCGGACCGCATGGGGGTTGTCTAGAGGGGACTGCCGCATGGCGCCCGAGTGGTTGGCGCGCGGGAGAAACCGCCGGCGCGGATCGATCCCTTCGTCCACATGCTGGAACGGGCGTGCGCCGGCCGGCCTGAACGCGAACCGGCGCCCCCGCCACGAGGTTACCGTAGCACCCCGGCGAACCCTGCGCCACCGACACGCCCGCCAACACCCCGAGATTCCGTTCCAAGCATCACCGCTGCTTCATTGCACCCGCCGGGGCAGGTTTTCACACGCACTCTGACGCAAACCGGTGACGGGCGCCAGGACCACGACCGGCAGGGATCGGATTGGTCAAGAGACTTCGGAATCGGCGCACTGGTTCATCGCGTCCACCTGCTGCGGGGATTCGGCGCCCGGCCAGGGCCTGCGACCGGTCACCGGAAGAACATCACGTGGGGAACAAGCTGACCGTTGTTCATCTCACAGGGACCGCATACCGGGACGTACGCGGAGTGGGCGGCTCCAATCAGAGCCGGCAATACGGCAGGATCGTCCGGCCGGTGGTACATGTCCAGCATCAGTCTGGGCCTGAACTTGCGGAGGGTCTCCCGTGCTCCTTTCAGCGCTTCCCGCTCGGAGCCTTCGATGTCCATCTTCACGTAGTCAACCCGCCCCAATCCCAGCTCTCCCACCAGCGTGTCGATGGTTGTGACGGGCA
>JBBITL010000048.1:0-32898 GCA_037440765.1 Solibacteraceae bacterium | reverse complement strand
AGGTCGACGATGGCGGGCACGCGGCCCGTGCGGCGCCTTGGCAGGTGGAGATAGGCGGGCACGCGCAACTCGGGGGCGGTGGAGAAGACGATCTTCTCGCGGATGAAGTCCGCTGTCTCCTCCCGGTGAACGATCTCGGCGCGCGGCTCGACGCGTGGCGGTTCCGAGCCGAGCGCTTCAAGCGCGATGCGGCGGCCCTCGCGGCGGTGGTCTTCGATCGACGTCCATCGCGGGTTGAGGAAGGAATCGGGGAAATCCGCGCGGCGCGCGAGCTGCTCCATCTCGGCGAACAGCGTGCCCGTGCCGGATTGCGAAGGAGCGAGCGTGCGCGGCAGGTCGGGCGGCATTCCCGAGGGGGCGGGCGCCTGCGCGTTCAGTGTGGTGGCGCCAAGCAGGGCGAGCGCTTCGCGGCGGTCGAGACGGTTCATGGCTTTTCCTCCCTTGCCAGCGCCACGCGCGCATCCGCGGCGGCGTGCAGTTTCAGTAGCAGTTCCACGGCCTTGCCGGCGAGCAGTTCGCCCGAGCCCTCGGCACAGCGCGCGCTGACGACTTCGTAAGCGCCTTCGGCGTAGGCCTTGCGGTGCGGGATATAGCCGGGCGAGGCGTTGGCGAGGCCCACAACGATCGTATGCCGGAAGGGCGAGGCGAGCTTGATAGCCTGGCCGGGCTCGGTAAAGATCTCGCCGGGCAGGCCGGCCCACGCGACATCGCTGATGAGGTCGCAGGAAACCAGAGCCGCTCTTGCGCCTGCGTGCTCGAGCACCATCGCCTTGGCATGCAGCGGGTCATGAACGCCATCGCCGCCGCGATTGTAATAATAGCCGGGCATGGGCGCGCCCGGCGGGGGCGTGATATCGACGGCCGCCGCGCCGGCGCGGAGTTGCGCGTGGGCGGAGGCGGCGAGGATCAGCAGCAACGCCAAAGGTCGCATGGCGGTTCCCCATAGCTTATCGCCGCCGGGGCCGGGCCGCGAACGCCCGGGGTTCTCGCATACACTATGAGCACAGGAGTGAGCAATGATCGTTCGCCGGACCGCCCTGCTGCTATGTTTCACGGCCGCGCTTGCCGCCGCCGCCCCGAAGAAGGCCATGATTCTAGACGGCCGCAACAACCATGACTGGCGCGCCACCACGCCGGTCCTGAAACAGATCCTGGAGGAAACGGGCCTGTTCACCGTCGAAGTGGTGACCGCGCCGCCCGACAACGAATCGCTGGCCTCCTTCGCGCCCAACTTCGCGGCCTACGACGTGATCGTGCTCAACTACAACGATTTCGGGCCGAAGAACGCAGGCGACTGGCCGGAAGCCACGCAGCTTGCTTTCGAGAAATATGTGCGCGGCGGCGGCGGCGTGGTGAGCTTCCACGCGTCGGACAACGCGTTTCCGAAGTGGGTCGAGTTCAACAAGATCATCGGCCTCGGCGGATGGGCCGGACGCAATGAGAAAGACGGCCCTTACATTCGGTGGCGGGACGGCAAGGTGATCCGCGACGATTCGCCGGGGCGCGGCGGCAGCCACGGCCCGCGGCACGAATTCGTGGTCGAAATCCGCGAGCCGAAACACCCCATCACCAGGGGCCTGCCGCTGAAGTGGAAGCACGCGATGGATGAACTCTACGACCGGCTGCGCGGCCCCGCCGAGCGGCTGACGCTGCTGGCCACCGCGTTCTCCACGGTCGAGATGAAGGGCACGGGCGAGCACGAGCCGATTCTGTTCACGATCGAATACGGCAAGGGACGCGTGTTCCACACCACGCTGGGGCACGACGTGCCCGCGATGAAGTGCGTCGGCTTCATCGTCACCATGCAGCGCGGAACGGAATGGGCGGCGACGGGCAAAGTGACGCAGAAAGTCCCGGCCGATTTCCCCACCGAGGACAAAGTCAGCGTGCGGCCTTAGCGCTCAGCGCTTCTGGTACTTCGGGTTGTATTGGCCGCGCTCGGCGAAGCCGCCAAGCTCGGGGCGCATGGGGGAGTGGCGCGGGCAGCTTTCCCAGATATCGCCATGGCCGAGCAGGCGCGGGTCCTTCTGCGCCTTCAGTTCCGCATCGAGCTTTCCGGCGAGTTCCTTCTTCCTGGCGGCGAATTGTGGTGAGTCCGCCAGATTGTTGAGGCAGCCGGGATCCTTGCGGATGTCGTAGAGCAGTACGGCGGGCTGCTTCACGAAGGTCAACTCGAAGAACCGGCGGCCCTGCGCGGTCCTGGCCAGTTCGATCATCTGAGTCTTCGTGGGCGAAGCATCGATGTCGTGATAGGCGGGCGGGCCGCCGGCGGGCCAGCGGTCCGGTGCGAAGTTGCGGATGTAGAGGAACTCGTGCGTGCGCAATGCCCGCGCGGGATAGCCCAGGTTGTCGAAGCGCGCAAGGGAGTGGCGTTCGCGGCCCGACAAGGCGTGTGTCCGGGCCGGGTCAACGCGGCCGGACCTGTTCGATGTGAGGACGTTCATCAGACTGCGGCCGGTCATGTCCGCGGGCGCAGTGAGTCCCGCCGCCTCAAGAAACGTGGGAGCGAAATCGGTGAAACTCACGAGGTCCGCCACCACGCGGCCGCCCCGGAACAAGCGCGGGCAGGCGACAGCCAGAGGCTGATGAATGCCGTACTCGAACATCGCAGCCTTGGCGCGCGGGAAGGGCATGCCGTTGCCGGCGGTGACCATAACAAGTGTGTTATCCAACTCGCCGAGCTGTTCGAGGCGCTTGAGCATCCGGCCCAGGTGCAGATCGAAGTGCTCGATTTCGACGTAGTAGCCGAGGATGCCGCTGCGGATCTCTTCGGTGTCAGGGAAGAATGGAGGAACCACGACATCGGCCGGCTTCTTGCCGGACTTCAGGCCAGCGCCGGCGACGTACGCGCGGTGCGGTTCCTGGCAGCCGTACCAGAAGGCGAAGGGTTGGCCCTTGCCGCGCCTGGCGAGGAAGTCGCCGAAGTTGGCGGCGTAGTCGTTGCTGCTGATGCCTGTCGGAGATGGCGAACAGGATATTCAGGCGCGGCTTGGCGGGCGGCTGCGCCGCGCCGCGCGGCAGCGCGGCGGCGAGTCCAAGCAGATCGCGGCGGCGGACGGCAGGGACGGACTTCAACATGATGACCTCACTATATGAACTCTGTCCGCGGCGCGTTGTCTAATGAAATGGAGTGCGTAGCCTTCTCGTCCTTTTCTCTCTTTTCGCCGCCGTCCCCGGCTTGGCGCAGGAACTAGGCCAGATTCTCAAGTCCGTCGAGCAACGGTACAACCGTGCGCGCACGCTCGAGGCGGGCTTCGAGCAGCGCCAGACGGCGCAGGGGCGGCGGATCGTGGAATCCGGGCGGCTCGCGCTGCGCAAGCCGGGGCGCATGCGCTGGAGTTACACGCAGCCGGCGGGGAAGCTGTTCGTATGCGACGGCAAGTGGGTCTACTTCTACTCGCCGTTGAGCGGGACGGCGGAGAAGGCGCGCCTGAAGGAGACCGGCGACTACCGCGCCCCGCTCGCGTTCCTGCTGGGGCGGCTCGATTTCCAGCGCGACTTCCAGCGTTTCGAATGGGAACGGCGCGAGGGCCTGACGATGGTGCGCGCGTTTCCCCGGAACGCGAACGCGCCCTACACGCGCGTGGAGTTCGACGTGACGCCGGCGGGGATCATTGAGCGGCTCGTCGTGGCGGGCGTGGACGGGTCGCTGACGGAGTTCCGCTTTACGGGCGAGCGCATCAACCCCGCGATTGACGACGCGCAGTTCCACTTCGATCCCCCTCCGGGCGTCGCCGTCATGGAGGTGGAGGAGCCGTGAGAGTTTCCCCTCCACGTTTGCGCCCGGCGGCGCGTCATGTCTGATAGGCGCCAATGCCCGAGTACGCCCTGAAATTCGCGAACGCCCGCGGTGAGATCCGGCAGCAGGTGATGGAAGCCGCGAGCGAACAGGAACTGCGCGACCGCCTCGCGCAGCAGGGCTATCTTGTCTATTCGATCCGCGCCCGCCAGGGCCTGGGCGCGCTGGCGCCGGGCATGGGCGGAAAGCGCCGCAAAAAGCTGGACATGGAGAAGTTCCTGATCTTCAACCAGCAGTTCAATACGCTGTTTCGCGCCGGGCTGCCGATTCTGAAAGCGCTGGACCTGCTCGCCGAGCGGCTCACAGACCGCCGCATGAGCCCGGTGATCACCGAGGTCCGCGACGAGGTGAAGCGCGGCACGCTGCTGTCGGAGGCGTTCCGCCGCCAGGGCATTTTCCCGCCGATCTACGTGACTTCCGTGATGGCTGGCGAGAAGAGCGGCGCGCTGGGCGAGGTGCTGGAGCGCTACGTCAACTACCAGCGGCTGGCGCTCGCCGTGCGGAAGAAGATCCTGCTATCGCTGTTGTACCCGTCGATTCTGATCGTGCTGGTGGCGCTGCTGGTAGTGTTCCTGGTGACGTTCGTGGTGCCGCGCTTCGCGTCGCTCTACCAGACCACGAACGCCGAACTGCCGGTGCTGACGCGCTATCTCATCGCGTTCGGCACGGGCGCGCAGGAATACATCGTCATCGGGGTGCTGGCGCTGATCGGGGGCATTGTGGGCGCGCGGCTCTACCTGCGGACCGAAGCCGGCAAAATTCTGGCGGACCGCCTGAAAATGCGGATACCGGTCTTGAGGGAGATCTGGACGAAGTATCAGGTGGCCCAGATTGCGCGGCTGCTGTCGACGCTGCTGGCGGGCGGCATCCCGCTGGTGCACGGGCTGGAGACGGCGTCGGAATCGATCGGCAGTCCGCTGTTGCGGCAGGCGCTCGAGCGTTCGCGCCAGATGGTGCGCGAAGGGCAGCCGCTGTCGTCAGCCTTCGCGGCCACGAACATCGTGCCGCCGCTGGCCATCGATATGATCGAAGTGGGCGAATCGACGGGCGCGCTGCCGGCGATGCTTTCGAGCGTGGCCGAATTCTATGAGGACGACGTAAACACGCGCATGCAGGCGGCGTTGTCGCTGATCGAGCCGGCGATCATGATCTTCATGGGCCTGTTCGTCGCCTTCGTCCTGCTGGCGCTGTACCTTCCGATCTTTTCGCTCGCGGACACGTTCAACTAAGGACCGGTAGAAGCCATGGCCACGCCCCCACTTCGCTCCCAGAACCCCATGCAGGAAGCCGCACAGGCTCAGGCGCTGGCGGTGCGCTACCGCTGCGAGTTTGTCGATCTGAAGGCGACCAAGATCGACCACGAGCTATTCAAGTCCATCCCCGTGGACCTGATGTTCCGATACAATTTCGTGCCGCTGGAGGCGCAGAACGGAACATTGTGGATCGCGCTGGCGGACCCGCGCCACCTGAATCTGATCGACGAGCTTTCCATCCTGCTGCACAAGAAGCTGCGCGTGAAGGTGGCCACGCTGACGCAGATCGCCGACCTGCTGAAGAAGACCGAGCAGTCGCAGCGCGTGCTGGAGGAGGTCACCGAGGGGTTCACGCTCGACGTCGTCGGCGAGGAAGAGAACCCGGACGAGACGCTTTCCATCGACAAGCTGACCAGCGAAGACGCCGACATTGCGCCGGTCATCAAGCTCGTGGACACGACGATCTTCAACGCGCTGGAGCGGCGCGCATCGGACATCCACATCGAAACGCGCGACCAGGAAGTGGTGATCAAGTACCGCATCGACGGCGTGCTGCATTACGCCATGCCGCCGATCGCGAAGGACTGGCATTCGACGATCATCAGCCGCATCAAGGTGATGAGCGAACTCGATATCGCCGAGCGGCGCATCCCGCAGGACGGCCGCTTTCGCGTCCGCTACAAGGGCCGCCTGATCGATTTCCGCGTCTCCATCATGCCCACCGTGTTCGGCGAGGACGCCGTGCTGCGCGTGCTGGACAAGGAGTCGATGAGCGAGAAGTTCGCCCGGCTCACACTCGACGTGGTGGGCTTCTCGGAGTCCGAACTGGCCAAGTTCCGCCGCTACATCAAGGAGCCCTACGGGATGGTGCTGGTGACCGGCCCCACTGGCTCCGGCAAAACCACCACGCTTTACGCCGCGCTGAGCGAGATCAAGAACGACGAGGACAAGATCATCACGGTGGAGGACCCGGTCGAGTACCAGATCAAAGGCATCACGCAGATTCCGGTCAACGAGAAGAAGGGACTGACCTTCGCCCGCGGCCTGCGCTCCATCCTGCGCCACGATCCGGACAAGATCATGGTGGGCGAGATCCGCGACCAGGAAACGGCGCAGATCGCCATCAACGCCGCGCTGACGGGCCACCTGGTCTTCACCACCGTCCACGCCAACAACGTGCTGGACGTGCTGGGACGCTTCCTGAACATGGGGGTGGAGCCTTACAACTTCGTCTCGGCTCTGAACTGCATCCTGGCGCAGCGGCTGGTGCGGGTGATCTGCGCGCACTGCAAGCGCCCGGTGGTCTACCCGGATTCCTACCTCCAGGACAGCGGCCTGGGCGCCGAAGAGTGGCGCCGGACCACGTTCTACGAGGGCTCGGGCTGTTTCGAGTGCGGCGGAACCGGCTTTCGCGGGCGCACGGCGATCTGCGAACTGCTGGATCTGACCGAGCGCATCCGCGAGATGATCCTGGACAAGCGGCCCACGTCGGAGATCAAGCGCGTGGCCAGGGAAGAGGGCATGGCGTTCCTGAGGGAATCCGGCCTGGAGAAGGTGAGAACCGGCGTGACCACGCTGAGAGAACTTAACAAGGTCACGTTTATCGAAGGATAGATGGACAGGATGGCTCGACTGGGATCGCTGATCGGCCTGCTGAAGGATCCGCCGCCGGCCTTTGTCTTCGAAATTTCGGAGGCGGGCATCGCTGTCGCCGAGGTTGCGCGCCAGCCCAGGATCTTCTTCGCGGCGCTGGAGCGCGAGGTGATCTCGGTGTCGCCGTTGCGCGACAACGTTCTTCGGCCTGAGGCGCTGCTCCACCAGGTGCGGGCCGTGGCGGCCGGCGACGGCGGCCGCAAGCGGCGCCGCGCCGCCCTGGTGCTGCCGGACAATGCCGTGCGCGTCACGCTGCTGGATTTCGACGACTTTCCCGCAGACGCCCGCGAGCAGGCGTCCCTGGTGCGCTTCCGGCTGAAGCGCAGCGTGCCGTTCGACGTGGAATCGGCGGCGCTGAGCTTCCACCCGCAAAGGGACAGCGAGGCGGGAAAGCGCGTGGATGTGGCGGTGGCCGTGGCGCCGCTGGAGATTGTGGCCCGTTACGAGGCGCCTTTCCGCCTGGCCGGCTTTCACATCGGCTGCGTGACCACCTCCACGCTGGCGGCGCTCGAACTGGTCCCCGGCACGGGGCTGAAGGTGCTGGCGAAGCTGACAGGGAAGATTCTGAGCCTGTCGGTGATGAACCACGGAATCCTGAAGCTGGTCCGGTCGATCGAACTGTCCGATTTCACGGCCCAGGAGATCGCCGGACACTTGTTCCCCACCATCGCCTACGCCGAGGACCAGATCTCCGCCTCGCCTGACACGCTGTACATCTGCGGGTTCGGCGCGAGCACCGAGGGCACTCGCCAGTGGCTTCAATCCGAACTGGGCGTGCCGGCCGAGCCGCTGGCTTCGCGCTTCGGGCAGCCCGGGGAGTTGAATGCGGGACTGTTGGGGTACCTGGAGATGTTGAGAGAAACCTAGTCCGCTCGCTCACGCTCGCGGTTCCGTGCCCTTCACCGAACCGCGACCGTAAGGGAGCGGTCCGGAGAGGAGACCATGCGAATCGGTATCAATCTTGCGAGCGAGCCGTTCCGGCGCGACCGGCCGATGGTGGCGGCGTCCGTGGCCGTGGGCCTGGCGCTGAGCGTCACGCTGGCCATGCTCGTCTGGCTCGCTCTGCTGGAACGCGGTACGGCGGCCGATACGCGGCAGCGAATCGGTGCGCTCTCCAGAGACATAGCAGCGCTCAGCGCAGAGCAGGCGGGCCTGGAGAGCGCCCTGCGACGGCCGGAGAACGCCGAGGTGCTCGGCCAGGTGGTGTTCATCAATGCCTTGCTATACCGCAAGGGCACAAGCTGGACCAGGATGTTCTCGGACCTGGAGGGCGTCATGCCCTACAACGTGCGTCTGATCTCGATCCGCCCGCAGGTGAACGCCCGCAACGAGGTCCTGCTGGACATGGTGGTAGGCGCGCAGTCGCTGCCGCCGGTGATCGAGATGTTGAGGCGCATGGAGGGTTCACCGCTGTTCGGATCGACCGAGGTTCATAACACTCAACCCCCGACTCAGGCCGAGCCTTTGTACCGCTCCCGGGTCACGGTCAGCTACGGGCAGAGGCTGTGATGGCGATTTCGAACTCCAGGACGGCCGCCTCGCCCCGGCGACTCTGGGGACGGATCGCCAAGGACCCGCGCCTTGCGGCCCGGATCGCGCTGGGTATCCTGCTGGCGGCCAACCTGCTGGCCGCCGCCGCTGTGTTCCGCCCGTGGGGTGGATCTCCCGAGGAACTCCAGCAGCAACTGGCCCGGCTCAGCGGCGAAGCCCGCGGGCGCGAGGAAGCCGCCGGACGGCTGCGGAAGCTGATCGAAACCGTGGAGAAGACGCGCGCCGAATCCAAGCAGTTCTTCGGCAGGTACTTTCTGGACGGCCAGACGGCTTATTCCACCGTGCTTGAGGAACTGCGGGCGCTCGCCGAGAAGTCAGGCATCAGAGCCAGGGAACATTCCTTCAGCGCCGAGCCGGTCGAGGGTAGCGAAACCCTGACCATGGTGACGATCACCGGGAGCTACGAGGGCGCCTACCGGGACCTGATTCAGTTTGTCAACGCCATTGACCGTTCCCCCAGGTTTCTCATTATCGAGCGGCTTCAGGCGGCGCCTCAGCAGTCGCAGGGCCTGCTGACCGTCACCATGAGGATCAACGTTTTCGTCCGCGGGGAGGCGGCCACACCGTGAAGCTGGGCGCGGAACCCAAGAGACTGGCGGCGCTGGGCGTGCTGCTGGCGGCGGCGGCCTACTTCCTCTACACCGGCTTTTTCTCCGGCCCGCCCGCTCAGCCATCGAACACCGCGCCGGCGCGGAAGCCGCAGACGCCCGGCATTGAACAGGTCGCCGCGCCGGGACGGCCTGTGCCGCGCCCCGAGGTCAGCACCCGGGCCCAGCAGTCCTCTTCGCAGGACTTCAAGCCCTCCCTGCGGCAGGCGCACCCGGACGAGCAGGTGGACCTGAGCTCGATCGACCCCACGCTCCGCCTGGACCTGCTCGCCAGGCTCCAAGACGTCACCCTCCACGGGGGCAACCGCAGCCTGTTTGAGTTCGGGGCCCCGCCGGCGCCCCCGGAGCCCAAAGTGATCCCGGCGGCCAGGGTGCAGACGGTGCCGCTGCCGCCTCCGCCGCCTGAGCCGGAACGCAAACCCGCTGCGCCGCCGATCCCGTTGAAGTTCTTCGGCTACGCAACCACCTCCACGCAAACCGTCCGGCGCGGCTTCTTCCTCGACGGGGACCAGATCCTGGTCGGCTCAGAGGGCGACGTGCTCAAGAAACGGTACCGGATCGCGCGAATAGGCGTAAACTCGGTAGTAGTGGAGGACGTGGAGTTCAAGGCCGAGCAGACTTTGCCCCTTGAGCCTCCCGTGGGATGACGATGCAGCGTCCCGGCCGGCGCCGCGAAGCGGGCTTCGCCATGCTTTTCGTGTTCCTGATGGCGGGCCTTGTCGCCATATCGCTCTACATGGAACTGCCTCGCGTGGTCTTCCAGGCCCAGCGCAGCCGTGAGCAGTTGCTCATTGACCGGGGCGAACAGTACCAGCGCGCCATCCAGTTGTACTTCCGGCGGTTCCGCGTCTACCCCCCGCACATGGAGGCGCTGGAGAGCACCAACAACATCCGCTTCCTTCGCCGGCGCTACAAGGACCCGATGACGGGACAGGACGAATGGAGGCTGATCCGCGGGCTCCCCAACGGGGTATTCCTGGACTCGCTTGTGCACAGGCCGCCCGGCCAGGCGGCCAAGCAAGGAGAGACCGCGGAAGCCGGCGCGGCGGAAGCCGGGGTCGCGTTGTGGCAGCAGCGGCGCCCCAGCGACATGACGCTGCCCCCCGACCCTGACCAGCAGACCGCCGAGGTAGTTGAGGACGAGATGTTGCCGGCAGCGCCGGGCTATCCAACCGGAGCTGCCCCGGGGCAGGTGATCGAGCAAACCCAGCAGGCGGGCACCTCCATCGTGCCGGTGGTGGGGGGAGCGCCGGGCATTCCGGTCATTACGGGCGCGCCGCCGGGGATACCTTCCCTTCCGGGCGCGCCGCCGGCGCCGTTCGGGCAACCGCCCGTGCAGGTGGGCATGGGCCAGACCCCGACGGCCTTCCAGATCCAGCCCGTGCCGGGGGCCCAGGCCGCCGCGGGCCAGCCGGCAGGCGCCGCGAACCCGGCCCTCGAGATCATCCGAAGGATGCTGACGACTCCCAATCCGCGGGGTCTGGCGGCGATACAGGTCGCCACCGGAAGCCCGCAGCCGGCAGCAGTCGCTGGAATAGCCGGTGTGGCGAGCAAGCTGGTAGCCGAGAGCATCAAGGTCTACAACGACCGGACCAGGTACAACGAATGGGAGTTTCTATACGATGCCCGTCTGGACGTGGCGGCAGCGAACCAGATGCAAGCCGCGCCCCAGCAGCCCGTTCCGCCAGGCCCCGCCGGATTCGGCGACGCCACCGGCCGGCGCCCTGGCCGCGGCGCCGGCGGCGCTGAGGGCCGAGGCATGGGGCCCGGCGGGCAGGGCAGCACCTTCGTGCCGTTCCCCTCACGCGGCGCTGGCTCCGGTGGCGGCGGCCGCGGCGGCGGCATCCAGCCCAGGCAGCCGAACCGGTGACCCCGCCGCTCACCCGGCGAACGGATTGATCACCCGGACTCCCGCGAGCACTGCCCCGGGCTGGAGATCCTCGCTGTAGAGCACCGCTGCGCCGGCCGAGCGCGCGGCGTGAACGATCAGGGCATCCCAGAAGGGGACGCCTGTCAGCCGGTGCAGTTCAATCCCGGCTACTACGTCGCGCGCATCCAAGCGCACAACCCTGGCTCGGGCAAACAACTCCACCTTCTTCTGCGCGATCCCGGCAGCCACACCCAGCTTCCGGGTGGCGGCGGCGAAGCACCCCTGAAGCACCTGTAGGGACACCACGGCCGTACCGCCTTGCAGATGGCTGGAAATCAGCCGGATCGCCGTCTCCTGTTTCTGCGCAGATGAGAGGTCATCGGCGTACAACAACACGTTCGTGTCGAAGTAGACGAGGCCGTTCATCGCCGCTCGTGCAGTTCCTCCCGGTCGAAGCGCCAGCCTGCAGAGTGGCCCTGCGCTGCTCGGGACAGGCTCACGAATTCGGCGGCGTCCGTCTCCAGTGTGCTCCTCCCGGCAAACTGCTGAAGATACTCACGCACCGACTGGTTCACGCTGGTCCCCACGGCCTCAGCCCTGCGCCGGGCCTCCTCGAGGATCTGCTCGTCGATGGAGAGGGTCACGTTCATGTGCACACAATGTGTGCGCACGTATGTCGTGTCAAACTGCTGTCCACCCTCAACTTCAAGCCGGCAGCGCGGCCTGGACCCGCTCCGGGGTCATGGGCAACTGGAACAGGCGGGCGCCCACGGCGTCGAAGATGGCGTTGGCGACCACGGCTCCCACCGTGATGATGGGTGGTTCCCCGCAGCTTTGCGCCGGGAGATCGGGGTTGTCTATCAGGACGGTCGCGATCCTGGGCAACCAGGAGAAGCGCGGGATGGAGTAACTGTCGAAGTTGCGTTCCAGGACCTCGCCATCCTTGAAACGCACCTCCTCGCTGAGGGTGTAGCCCAGGCCCATGATTATGGAGCCTTCCATCTGCTGCCGGCTGCCGTCCGGATTGACCACCACGCCCTGATCCTCGACGCAGGTCAAGCGCCGGACCCGCACATGCCCGCTGGTCCTGTCCACCGCCACCTCGGCCATGGTTGCGACGTGCGTGCCGGAATAGATGCCGCAGGCCACGCCCACCCCGCGCCCGCTCGGCGTCCGCGCTGGTTTCCACCCGAACTTCCCGGCGGCGGTTTCAAGCACGCGGCGCATGCGCTTGTCGGTCAGGTGGTTCAGGCGGAACTCCACCGGGTCCGCTCCCGCACGGCTGGCGAGAATATCGATGTGCGACTCGCGCGCGAAGGTGTTGGAGTTGACCGACGGGGCACGCCACGGTCCGACATCGAAGGGGTGCATGCCCGGAGGATTGCCGCCCATCCAGCCGCCGGCCGAGGTCGTGCGCTGGTGCGGGATGTCGTAGAACTGACGGGCCTCCCGGTCGCCGGCGCCGACGACCTGGAATTCCCACAGGGCGATCCGTCCCGCCGCGGTGAGGCCCGAGCGGACCTTGATAACCGCGGCTGGCCGGAACGAGTCGTAGAAGAACTCCTCGTCGCGGCTCCAGACCACCTGCACGGGCCGGCCCGTGATCCGGGCCAGGCGCGCCGCCTCGACACCCTGTGGAGCGGAGGTCTTGCCGCCGAACCCGCCCCCGACGTAGGGCGTGATGACGCGCACGTTCTGCTGCGTCAGCCCCAGCGCCTGCGCCACCTGCTGACGGACGGTGAACGGCGCCTGTGTGGAGGCCCACACGGTCGCCTTCCCGTTCTCAATGAAGGCGGTCGCCGAGTGAGTCTCTACAGTCGCGTGAGCGACGTAGCTGTTCAGGTAGGTTGCGTCGATGATGGAGGCGGCCGTCTTTTCTCCGTCCGCGATGCTGCCGCTCTGGTGCACCAGGCGGGGCTGCGGGGCGTGTTTGACGATGTGGTCGAAGATGCTCTTGTCGTCGGGGCCCGGCCGGGCCGGAACGAACTGCGCCTTGACCAGTTGCAGCGCCTGGTCGGCCAGGTCGCGCCGTTCGTGCAGCACGGCCACCAGTCCGCCGTCGCGCACCACCCTGACTCCGGGGACCTTCTCCGCCGCACCGGTGTCGGCGGCCTTGAGCGCGGCGCCGTGCGCCGGAGGTCTGAGGATGCGCGCGTGCAGCATCCCCGGCAGGCGTATGTCCCCGGCGTAAGCGGCTCTGCCCGTGACCTTCCCTATGGCGTCCTTGCGCCGCGGAGAGCCGCCGATGGTGCTGAAGGCCGTCACGGGCTTGACGGGCACCTTCTCCAGGCGGCGCTCGATCCGCTTGCCTTCGACCAGCTTCGCGTAAGTCACCTGCCTGCCCGGAGCGGAGGGGTCCGTGATGACGCCGTTCTTCACCCGAAGCCGGCCGGCCGGCGCCTGGAGCTGCTCGGCGGCCATCTGCAGCAGAACGGCCCGGGCCTCGGCGCCCGCCGCCCGCAGCACCGGCCCGAATTGCCAGATGTTGAGGGAACCGAAGGTGCCCATGTCCCAGGGACAGAGGTCGGTGTCGCCCATCACCATGTCGACGGAATCGTAGGCGACATCCAGTTCCTCGGCCAGCAACTGCGCCAGCGAGCTCTCCGCGCCCTGCCCCAGCTCGACCTTGCCCACGAAGCCCGTCACGCGGCCGTCCCCTCCCACGCGGATGTAGGCGTTGAAGTCGGTGGGGTAGGACATCCGGGTGGGCAGTTGCTCGGGCTCCTGAAACGCCGCGGGCGCTTCCACGCGGGCAAACACGAAGAGCCCGGCTCCGGCCAGCGCCAGCACGTCCCGGCGGGTGGGGTTCGAGTCTTGTGGCTGCATCGGGGCCTCCAGGTTCTGATTATCCAAGATCGTACACCAAAGAGCGCCGCACCCGGCGCTACAATGGCCCTCGATGGACATTTTCGCGGAAGTGGCTCGACTGCGCCAGGCCGGCCGGCGCTGCGCCCTGGCGACGATTGTGAGCGCGCAGGGTTCGGTGCCGAGCTACCAGACTGCCAAGCTGCTGGTGCGCGAAGACGGCTCGATGGCGGGCACCGTGGGGGGCGGCTGCGTCGAGGCGCAGGTTCTGGCGGCAGCCCGCGAAGTGATGGAGACGGGGAGACCGAAGATGCTGAGTTTCGAGCTGAGCGGAGATGGCGCGGCGGAGAGCGGCCTGATCTGCGGAGGCGAGCTGGAGGTCTTTGTAGAGCCGGTGTTGCCGCAGCCGGCCGCCGTGATCTTCGGCGCGGGGCACATCGCCAGAAGCCTGTCGCAGGTGGCGGCCCTGGCCGGCTTCTCCACCGTAATCGTGGACGACCGGGCCGCTTTCGCGAACCGCGAACGGTTCCCGGAGGCGGAGGCCGTGCACGCGGCCGAGTACGAGGAGGTCTTCCCCAGGCTGACGACCAATGCTTCCAGCTATCTGATCATCGCCACGCGCGGGCACAAGGACGATCTGCGCGTGCTTCGCCTGGCGCTTCAGACCCCCGCGGCATACGTGGCCATGATAGGAAGCCGGAAGAAGGTGACCGAGCTGGTAAGGGAACTGGAGCTGGAAGGCGTCCCTCCGGAGGCCCTCGAACGTCTGCACGCCCCCATGGGCCTGGACATAGGCGCGGTGACGCCGGAGGAGATCGCCGTGTCGGTGGTGGCCGAGATGATCGCCGTGCGCCGCAACGCTCCGCCGGCCTGGAAGCGGATTTCCAAGTCGATCAACACGCCGAAGGGGTGACATGATGCTCGCCGGGATCATCCTCGCAGCGGGCGAGTCCAGCCGCATGGGAACGCCCAAGGCGCTGCTGACATACGGCGGAGAGACGTTCCTCGACAGGCTCATCGGAGTGCTGGCCGCCTGGTGTTCTCCCGTGATCGTGATTCTGGGCCGCCAGCCGGAGCGTATCCGCAGCGGGCTGAAGCGCGGCGGCCAGGCCGCGTTCATCGTCAACCCCGAGCCCGAACGCGGCCAGTTGAGTTCCTTGCAGTGCGGCCTCGGCGCGGCGCCCGCTGAGGCCCGGGGCGTGATCTTCACACCCGTGGATTACCCCGCCGTGCTGGCGTCCACGGTGGCGTCAGTCGCACGGCGGTTCGCTGAGCGCAGGCCGGAGGAACTGCTGGTTATCCCCCGCCACCAGGGCAGGCGCGGCCACCCGGTTTGCGTGGCGCGCGAGCTGATACCGGAACTGCTGGCGCTGCCGGCCGGGGCGCAGGCGCGGGATGTGATCCACCGGCACATTGCCGCGGCGGCCTGCGTGGATGTCGACGACCCCGGCGTCCTGGAGGACGTGGACGACCCGGATGCCTACCGGCGGCTGACATGAGCGCCCGGGGCAGCCTGCCCGTGCTGCTGCTGTGCCTGGCCGGGCCGGCCGGGGCGGCGGACGTATCCGCGCTCCTCCGCCAGATGAGCCTGGAGGAGAAGATCTCCCTGCTTCACGGCGCGCGCGATCCGGCCGGACAGGGCCAGGCGGGCTACTGGCCCGGATTGCCGCGCCTGGGCATCCCCCCGCTGCGGCTGGCTGACGGCCCCCCGGGGGTGAATGTCAGGCTGGAGGCGACAGTTATGCCCGCGCCCGTCGCGCTGGCGGCAACGTTCAGCACGGAAGCGGCCCGCCTTTACGGCACGGTGCTCGGCCGCGAGGCCAGGGCCCTTGGGCAGGACGTGCTGCTGGCGCCGCACATCAACATCGTGCGTGACCCGCTGTTCCGGCGCAATCACACCACTTTCGGCGAAGACCCTTTCCTGAACGGCGCGCTGGCCGCCGCCAAAATCCGCGGCATTCAGAGCCAGGGCGTCATGGCGCAGGTGAAGCACATGGCCGCCTACAACGGGCCGGACAGCGTGGTGGTCGACGAGCGGACGCTCAACGAGATCTACCTGCCCGCGTTTGAGATGGCCGTCGACGCGGGGGTGGCCTCCGTCATGTGCGCCTACAACCGGATCAACGGGACGGCCGCCTGCGAGAACTCCTTCGTGCTGAACGATGTGCTGCGCGGGCGGTGGGGCTTCCAGGGGTTTGTCACCTCCGACTGGGGCGCGCTGCGCAGCCCCCTGGCGATCCTCGGCGGAGTCGATCTGGAAATGCCGGGCCGGACCATCCTGGGCCGCAGCGGACCGCATTTCACGGACGAGCTCAAAGCCGCCGTCGACGACGGCCGTGTCCCGGCGGCGGCAATCGACCAGGCCGTGGAGAGAATCCTCCGGCAGATGGACCGCTTCGGCCTGCTGGAGCGGAAACGCCCGAGCCGCCGGCCGCAGATCGACATCGTGGCCAGCGCCAGAGTCGCCCGGATGGTCGCCGAGCAGGGCGCGGTGCTGCTCAAGAACGAGGGCAACCTGCTCCCGCTCACCGCGGAGGACCTGTCGTCGCTCGCCGTGATCGGCCCGGCAGCCGCTCAGCTCGCCGCGGGGTTCCTGGGCGAGCGTGCTTACGGCTTCAAGCACCGGCTGATCCCGCCACTGGAGGCGCTCCGGAGACTCGCCCCGCGGGCGAGAATCACGTACTCGGCCGGGAAGGATCTCGCCGGGGAGGCGGTTGTGGCCGCCAGGGCGGCCAGGACGGCGGTGATCTTCGCCTGGCATGAGACGGGCGCTTCGTTCTCGCTGCCGGATGGCCAGGACGACCTGATCCGGCGCGTCGCCGCCGTGAACCCGCGAACGGTTGTGGTCCTTAATACCGGCGGCCCGGTCGCCATGCCGTGGGGGGACCTGGTGCCGGCCATCCTGGAGATGTGGTACCCGGGCCAGGAGGGGGGATGGGCCACGGCCGATATCCTTCTTGGCCGAGCCGTCCCGGGCGGGAAGTTGCCGGTCACGTTTCCAGTCCGGATGGAAGATGCTCCGGCCCGCGCCGCCGGCCACCCGGAGCGCTGGACGCCGCCGGCGCCGCCTGGCACGACTGGCCTCGACCCGAACGCCCCTCCCGCCACGTTCTCCGAGCGGCTGGCCGTGGGCTACCGCTGGTACGATCAGGAGAACATACAGCCCCTGTTCCCGTTCGGACACGGCCTCTCCTACACGCGGTTCGAGTATTCGGATCTGGCCGTGAAGCGCGACAGCAATGGCGTGGACGTCTCCTTCAGGCTGAGCAACACCGGCTCACGGCGCGGCGCGGAGGTGGCGCAGGTCTACCTGGGGCCGGCGGACGCGGCATCGCCCCCCAGGAGTCTGGCAGGCTTCCGGCGCGTCGAACTGGCGGCCGGAAGCGGCACGCGCGTCTCCGTGAGGCTCGATTCGCGCAGGCTAGCTTACTGGTCCGCGGACGAGCGCGACTGGGTGGTCCCCGGGGGCGCCCGCCCGGTTTACGTGGGCTCGTCTTCGCGGGACATCAGGCTGGAGGGCGCCGTGCCCCCCCCTACCACTCCGCGTTAGGCTTCAGCGTGTCCAGGTTGAAGGGCACCGAAGCAAGTGTGTTGCCCAAGGCCAGCTCCAGCTTGCCGGCGACGTTGCCGAAGCTTGTGAGCGACATCCGCACGTGGCCCGCCGCGACTGCCGCCTTCTTCATGTCCATCGGCACGCGCCCGAGCTCCATCTTCGGATTGAGCGGCCCGGCCGGCCCCGTCTGCCTGCTGACGACGAGTTGCCACTCCCCGGCGTCCGGCAGAACGTAGAGAGCGTACTTGCCCCTGGGAACCGCCAGTCCCTGGACTTCCAGGTCGGAGTCCGTCTGCAAGAATGCGGGAGTCGCCGAGATCTGGCCGCCGGCGGCGAGCGCTGAGTACCTGACCGTAACGACCTTCCCGCTCATCTTGACTGAGGTTTCCTTCAGTCCGTCCTGGGCCGCGGCCAGCGTCACCAGAAACAGGGCAACAGCGGCTACACCAATGCTTCGCTTCATTTCCACGCTCTTCTTTAGAATCAGTCTACCAGCATTGCGGACGGCCACGGCTGCGCCAGGATTCTGCTCACGATTCCGGCGTTCTCCCGCGCCTCGTCCTTGACGCGCGGGAACATGCCCACAAAGACGCCATCGATGGGCTTGATGCTGCCAAATGCCTCTTTGAACGCCGCCTCCGGACTTCGCACCCGGCCCGCGGCCAGGATCTTGAATGCGAAACAAGGCTTGCGGGCCTGGCGCATGAACTTGTACATACGCGGCGGATCGTCCTGAAGGTAAATCTCGCTGGCCATCTCGGGCAGTTCCCCGCCAAGCAGTTTGCGGAACTCCTCCGGCGTGCGCCGCCGGTTGTAGACGCAACCGGCGTAGAAGTCGACATCCCAGCCTTCGTCTTCCACCTGCGCCAGGACCTCGGGGATGTGGCTTCCCACACCGACCAGGACGCCCGTCTGCCGGGTCCTCTTGCAGTAGTCCTTCACGGTTTCCATCTTGCCAGAGCGGTAGGCGTTGTCGGTGTTCTCGCCGTGGTGGTAGATGGCCAGCGGCTTCACCGTCTTCACCAGGATCTCCGGGTCCACGTTTCCCTGGACGATGAGGTGCATCCTGCCGCCCTCGCTCAGGAACCTCTCGTAGTCGGCCAGGCCGCGGCCGGGGTGGAAGTAGTTGAAGGTGTTGATGCCGAACTTCGTGCAGTTGTGCAGCGTTTCGGTCACCCTGGCGGGCGTGAACCACTCCCGCATCATGACCGAGTAGATCTGGTTGAAGTGGGCGTAGCCGTAGAACATATTGCAGCCCACGATCAGCCGGCCGATCTCGGCGTTTCCGAACTTAACCTTGGGGACCAGGATCTGGGGGTCGGCGGCGGCGCCGGCGGCCGGGCGCATGGATGTGGCGCGGCCCGCCAAGCGCCGCTGGATCATCGGGCGCGACCGAGCATCCTCATTCCTTCATGTCTTGGTGTCTTGGTGGTTGAAGAGGTTCACTTCGCCAGCAGCATGCCGGCGGCGGCGTTGACCAGGACCGCGCCCAGACCGATGGGGATCATGTACTTCCAGCCGATGTTCATCAATTGGTCGTAGCGGAAACGCGGGAATGTGCCGCGCATCCAGATCATGATGTACAACAAAAGCGCCACCTTCAAGATGAACCAGAACACGCCGATGATGAGCTGATTGGCGGCCGGGATCGCGAACGGCAGCGCGCAGGCCGCCAGGCACAGCGCGACCACGTACATGAAATTGCGCCGCCAGGGCACGTGTTCCCTGTGCGCCATGGGCACGCACAGCGCCGCCGAGCCCAAAAACAACAGCAGCGGGAAACCGTAGTTCAATGGCAGCTCCAGCCAGCCGGTGTTCGGGAACGGCCGCAGCCATCCGCCCCAGAAAAGCGCCACGCCCACCGAGCACACCACGAACATGTTGGCGTACTCGGCCAGAAAATAGAGCGCCCAGCGGAAGCCGCTGTACTCGGTGTGGAAGCCCGCCACCAGTTCCGACTCGGCCTCGGGCAGGTCGAACGGCAACCGGTTGGTCTCGGCCGTGGCCGAGATGAAGTACACCACGAATGGCACTATCATCAGCCCGAAATTCGAGAATACGAACCAGACCTGCCTGCTCTCCTGCGCCCTCACGATCTCGACCAGGCTCAGCGATCCGGCCATCATCACGCCGGAGATAAGCGCCAGCCCCAGCGCCACCTCGTAACTCACAAGCTGCGCCGCGCTGCGCAGAGACCCGAGCAGCGGGTAGTGGCTGTTGGACGACCAGCCGCCCAGGATGATGCCGATGATTCCCACGCTCGACATGGCCGCGATAACCAGCAGGCCTACGTTGACGTCCGCCACGTGCACCAGGTGGCTGAACGGCAACACACAGAAGGACGTCAGCGCCGTGAAGGTCGACACCACCGGGCCGATCCAGAACATGGTCCTGTCGGCGTCAGCCGGAATCGTGTCCTCCTTGGTGAGCAGCTTCACCGCGTCGGCCAGCGGCTGCAACAGTCCGTGCGGGCCCACCCGCATGGGGCCCAGCCGCACCTGAAAGTCGCCGAGCAGCTTCCGCTCCAGCAGCACGATGTAGCCCGCCAGCAGAGGAAAGGCGCAGATCAGCACTGCCGTCAGCACCAGCGGCTTGAACAGGGGGTGTTGGAAGATGATCTCCATGCCGGTCTCACCTCACCAGCGACGCCTGCGCCATGGTCAGGAACGGCTCCGGGTATATGCCGACAGCCAGGGTCATGAGCCCGGTCATCGCCAGAGCCACCTTCAGGCCCAGGCTCGTGGCCGCGGGCGAGGCGTCCTTGAGCGGGCTGATGAACATGCTGCGCACAATCCGGAAGTAGTAGTAGATCGCCACCGCCACGTAGAGCGCTGCGATCACGGCGAGCACGTAGTGTCCCGTCTGGATCAGCGACAGGAAGATGAAATATTTGCCGATAAAGCCCGCCGTCGGCGGAATGCCCGCCAGCGACAGCAGGAAGATCAGCATCAGCAACGCATAGCCGGGGCTCTTGTGCACCAGCCCTGCCATGTCCTCCAGGTCCTCCCCGAGCGCGTCCTTGCGCCGCAGGGCCGCCACCACCAGGAAGGCGCCCATGGTCATGAAGACGTAGACCAGCACGTACACCAACACGCCCTGGATACCGGTATCGTTGCCCGCGATCAGGCCAAGCAGGATGTACCCCGCGTGCGAGATCGAACTGTAGGCCAGCATGCGCTTCACGTTGGACTGCGTAATGGCGGCGAAGTTCCCCACCGTCATGCTGGCCACCGCGACCACCGCCAGCAGCGGCTCCCAGACCTCGCGCGACGGCGCCAGCGGCCCCGTGAACAGGCGCAGCAGGAAGGCGAACGAGGCTGCCTTGGAGCCGGCCGCCAGGTAGGCCGTGCTGGTCGTGGGCGCGCCCTCGTAAGCGTCCGGCGCCCACATGTGGAACGGGACGGCGGCGATCTTGAACAGCAATCCGACCGATGTGGTGACGAGCGCCAGAATCACCAGCGGGTCCGAGGCGTCCCGGCTCTCCAGCGCCGCGCGGATGGCGGCCAGCTTGGTTGAGCCCGAGATTCCGTACAGCACCGAGAAGCCGTAGACCAGGAAGCCGCTCGAGAACGACCCGAGCAGCAGGTACTTCATGGCCGCCTCGTTGGACCGCCTGTCGCTCCGCAGGAAGCCCACCAGCACGTAGAAGCACAGGGCCATCAGCTCCAGGCCGATGAACAGCGTGATCAGGTCGGTGCCGGCTGCCAGGAAGAACATGCCGCAGTTGGCCAGCAGAATCAGCCCGTAGTACTCCCCGTGGTGCTCGCCGGCGGTCTCCAGGTACTTGTAGGAGATCAGCGCCACGATGAGCGACGCCGCCAGGAAGATCCAGTTGAAAAACAGCGCGAAACCGTCGACGGTCAGCGAGCCGCCAAAGGCCGTGATGCTGTCTATCTTCTGCACCGACAGGAAATGCTGCTGCCGCCACAGCGCGCCGCCCGTGAAGACCAGCCCCAGGGCCACAAACAGCACCAGGTACTTGCGCTGCCGGGGTTCGGGAAAGATGAAAAAGTCGAACAGCAGCACGGCGCAGCCGAACAGCGCCAGCATGATGGCGGGCACCAGCACGAAGTGGTCGACCGAGGTGTAGAACTCGCTCATCGGAGGCCTCCCGATGGCGCGCTCAAAGCGGCCGCTTGCCCGTAGTAGCCGGGCCGCACGCGCTCCACGATCTCGGCCACGGGCCTCTCCAGCACCTCAAAGTACGGCTTGGGGTACACGCCGATCCAGACGGCCCAGGCTATGAGCGGCAGGAATACCGCCAGTTCCCGCAGGTTCAGATCGCGGAGCCCCTGGTTCTTGGGGTTGGTGACGGCGCCCAGCATGGTCCGCTGGTAGAGCCACAGCAGGTACGCCGCGCCCAGGATGATGCCGGTGACGGCGAAGGCGGCCCAGACGCGGTTCGCCTCGAAGGCGCCTTGCAGGATGGTGAACTCGCCGATGAAGCCGTTCAGCAGCGGCAGCCCCGCCGAGCTCAGCATGGCGAAGGCGAACACCGTGGCGTAGACCGGCATGACGTGCGCCAGCCCGCCGTATTCCTTGATCTCGCGCGTGTGGCGGCGCTCGTAGATCACCCCCACAATCAGAAACAGCATGCCGGTCGAGATGCCGTGGTTGACCTGCTGTATGACGCTGCCCGCGATCCCGTTGGGGTTCAGCGCGAAAATGCCCAGCGTGCAGAAACCCAGATGGCTCACCGAGGAGTAGGCCACCAGCTTCTTCCAGTCCTTCTGCATCAGGCTGACCAGCGCTCCGTAGATGATCCCCACCAGCGACAGCGCGGCCAGCGCCTGCACAATCACGGGCGTGACGGAGGCGTCCGGCAGCAGCGGCAGAGAGAACCTGAGGAACCCGTAGGTCCCCATCTTCAAAAGCACGCTGGCCAGCACCACCGAGCCGGCCGTGGGCGCCTCCACGTGCGCGTCCGGCAGCCAGGTGTGGAAGGGGAACATCGGCACCTTGATGGCGAAGCCCACGAAGAACGCCCAGAACACCCACTGCTGGAGGCCGAGCGGCAGCGAGAGCTTCATCAGTTCGGAAATCTCGAACGTGTAGAAGCCGAACTGCTGGAAGTGCTGGAAGTACAGCGTCAGGATGCCGAGCAGCATCAGCACGCTGCCGGCCAGGGTGTACAGGAAAAACTTGATAGCCGCGTACAGCTTCCGCGGGCCGCCCCAGACGCCGATGATGAAGTACATCGGCACCAGCACCACTTCCCAGAACACGTAGAACAGGAAGAAGTCCAGGGCCATGAACACGCCGATCATCCCGGTCTGCTGGAGAAGGAACATGGCGTAGTATTCCTTCACCCGGTCCTGGACCGCGCTCCAGCTCGAGAGAATCGCCAGGAAGCCCACCAGCGTGGTCAGCATCACCAGCAGCAGGCTGATGCCGTCGATGCCGAGCATGTACTTTACGCCCAGGCTGGGGATCCAGTCGGCCTTCTCCACCATCTGGAACCCGCTCCCGCTCTTGTTGTAGCGCCACACCAGCGGCAGGGAGACGAGGAATCCGGCGAAAGAGGCGATGTTGGCCCAGATCCGTATCAGGTTCCTGTTGGAGCCCGGCAGCAGCAGCAGCACCAGCATGCCGGCCAGCGGCGTGAACAGGACGATGCTCAGCAGGTGGTCGCTCATGTCATCGCACCAGGCTCCAGGCCAGCAGCGCCAGCACGCCGAGCACGAACGCCAGCCCGTAGGCCTGCACCAGGCCGGTCTGGAGAACGCGCATCGGATAGGAAGCGGCCTTCACCATGAAAGACAGCAGGCGGACCGGCCCGTCGATGATCCAGGTGTCCCACCAGATGGAGATGGTGGAGCCGAAGCGGGTCATCCATCCCGCCCCGTTCACGCCGCCGTCCACCACGCGGCTGTCGAAGCCGGCCAGTGCGCTGCCTCCCCCCTTGGCCAGGCCGTCGACGAAAAGATAGCCGTAGATCTCGTCCACGTACCACTTGTTTGAAAGCGTGGCGTAAAGCCCGCCCGCCGACCGCGCCATCGAGCCGGGCAGATGCGGGCGGTGTATGTACAGGTGCCGGGCCAGCCAGATGCCTCCCAGCGCCACCGCCACCGACAGCAGCATGAGCATCCATTCGACGCCGTGGCCGTGGTGCGCGGCTGGGGCCCCGTGCGCCGCGACCGGGGTGAACACCGGCTCCAGCCAGTGCTCGAACGTCCGGAACGGGTCCGGGAACGCCGACCACAGCTTGGGCACGCCTATCCAGCCCGCCAGCACGCTGCCCGCCGCCAGCACCACCAGCGGCACGGTCATCGTGCGCGGCGACTCGTGCGCGTGCGCCGCGGTGTGCTCATCCATGCGCGGCTTGCCGTAAAACGCCAGATTCATCAGCCGCCACATGTAGAAGGCGGTCATCCCGGCGGTCGCCAGCCCCACACCGAACAGCGCTGCGGAGCCCCCGGGATAGCTGTACACCTTCCACAGGATCTCGTCCTTAGAGAAGAAGCCGGCCAATCCGGGTATCCCCGCGATGGCGAGCGAACCCACGAACATGGTCCAGTGCGTGACCGGGATCCTGTTCTTCAGGCCGCCCATCTTCCGCAAGTCCTGCTCTCCGCCCATGGCGTGGATCACCGAGCCGGAGCCCAGGAACAACAGGGCCTTGAAGAACGCGTGCGTATAAAGGTGGAAGATCGCCACCCAGTAGGCGCCCACGCCGCAGGCCATAAACATGTAGCCGAGCTGGCTCACTGTGCTGTAGGCCAGCACGCGCTTGATGTCGTTCTGCACCAGCGCTATGGATGCCGCCAGAATGGCGGTGAAGGCTCCGGTCACGGCCACGATCATCCCGGTTTCCGGAGTCAGGCTGAACAGGGCGCTTGATCGTGCCACCATGTACACGCCCGCCGTGACCATGGTGGCGGCGTGGATGAGGGCCGAGACCGGCGTGGGTCCTTCCATGGCGTCGGGCAGCCAGACGTACAGCGGGAACTGCGCGCTCTTGCCCGTGGCGCCCACAAACAGCATCAGCGCCATCAGGCTGAGGGTGCCGAAGCCCGCGGCCTCCACCGCGAACCGGCCGCTTCCGAGCGCCTGGTTCACGTCCAGGAACCTCACCGACCCGATGACGGCGAACATCAGCAGCAGGCCGATGATGAAGCCCGCGTCTCCGATCCGGTTGACGATGAACGCCTTGCTGGCCGCGTCGCCGGCCGACTTCTTGTGGAAGTAGAACCCGATCAGCAGGTAGCTGCACAGCCCCACGCCTTCCCAGCCCACAAACATCAACAGGTAGTTGTTGGCCAGCACCAGCATCAGCATGAAGAACACGAACAGGTTCAGGTATCCGAAGAAGCGGTAGTACCCGCCCTCGTGCCCCATGTAGCCGATCGAGTAGACGTGAATGAGAAAGCCGATCCCGGTGACCACCAGGATCATCACCGAGCTGAGCGGGTCCAGCAGGAACCCCCAGTCGGCGGAGAGCCGGGCCACGCTCCCGTCGGCCGTGTGGAACGGCAGCCCGGCCACCCAGGTGTACAGGATTACCTCGTGCGCCTTCCCGGCCTTGCCCGCCAGTTCCATAACGGCGGCGGCCGACAGCAGAAACGACGCCAGCACCGTTGCCGGGCACAGCAGGCTGATCACGGCCCTGGCCCGCTGGTCGAGCCGCTTGCCCGCCAGCAGCATCGCGGCGGCCCCCGCCAGCGGGAGGAGCGGAATCAGCCAGATGGAATCGAGGAAACTCATCGTTGTCCCCTCACCACTTCAGCAGGTCCACCTCGTCGGCCAGCACGGTCTCCTTGTTGCGGAACAGGGCGATCAGAATGCCCAGGCCCACCGCCGCCTCGGCCACCGCCACCGTGACGACGAAGATGGCGAAGATCTGTCCGGTCACCTGCTGAAGGTGGCTGGAGAAGGCGATCAGGTTGATGTTGACGGCGTTCAGAATCAGCTCGATCGACATCAGGATAACCACGATGTTGCGGCGCGCCAGCACGCCGATGGTGCCGACCAGCAGCAGGGCGGCGCTCAACACCAGGTAGTGAGCCGTCGTGATCGGGTGCAGCATCAGATCCTCTTCTTGGCCATGACCACCGAGCCGACTATCGCCACCAGCAGCAGTATTGAAGCCAGTTCGAACGGCAGCAGGTACTGCGAGAAAAGCTCGTCGGCCAGCCGCTCCGTGTTGCCCTCCACCACCGGCGAGGATACGGGCGGGCTGGCCGGTTGGAAGGCGCCGGCGCCCTGGCGGATGAAGTAAAAGAGCACGCCTCCAACGGCCAGCGCCGAGGCCAGCGCCAGTTGCCACTGCCGGTTGAACTGTCGCGCGCGCGCGGCCAGGTCCAGGTTCACCAGCATGATTACGAACAGGAACAGGACCATGATGCCGCCCACGTAGAGCACAATCTGTACGGCGAACAGGAACTCAGCTTTCTGTAGCAGGTACAGGCCGGCCACGCCGGACAGGGACACAATCAGCCACATAGCGCTGTGCACGGCGCTGCGGCGCGTGATGGTCAGCACCGCGCCCGCCAGCGTCATCAGGGCGAACGCGTAGAAGAACAGTGTGTCGGTCATCTCACTTCGCTGCCAGGGCCGGGCATGCCCGGCCCCCGCAACCGCTCAATACTTGTACCGGGACGGCGCCGGTCCCTCCTCCAGCATCTGACGGTCCCATATGGCGCCTTCCCGGGTGTAGCTGGCCAGCTCGAAGTCCTGCGTCAACTCCAGCGCGTCCACCGGGCAGGCGTCCTCGCACAACCCGCAGAACATGCACCGCGACGTGTCGAACGTAAAAGTCGTCAACTCCTTGCGCCGGGTCTTCTCGTTGCGCTCGCTGCCGACGACGATCAGGTTTTCGGGGCAGGCCAGGGCGCACAGATTACAGGCGATGCACAACGTCTCGCCGGTCTCCGGATGGTTGTTCAGCCGCGGCGCGCCGCGGAACCGCTCGGCGATCCTGGGCCTTTCGGCCGGATACTGCTCGGTGCAGACGTGCCTGGTGGGCTGGTGACGGAAGGTGACGCCGAGCCCTTCCAGCAGATCGACCAGAAAGACGGTCCGTAAGAACTTCCGCAGTGTCATCCGCTAACGGTCCACCTCGCCCAGCACTATATCGATGGTACCAATGATAGCCACCAGGTCGGCGATCAGCGAGCCCCGCGCCATGCGGTCCAGGGCCTGCAAGTTCACGAACGACGGCGGCCGGATCCTCACGCGGTAAGGCTGCGTGGATCCGTCGCTCACCACATAGTAGCCAAGCTCCCCTTTGGGCGCCTCGATGGAAACGTAGACCTCCCCCACCGGGGGCTTGATCACCTTGGGGACCTTCGCCATCATGGGGCCTCCCGGGATCCGGTCCACGGCCTGCCGGATGATGCGGGCCGCCTGGCGCATCTCTGCCATCCGCACCAGATACCGGTCAAAGGTGTCCCCCTTTTCGCCGGTGGGGATCTCGAAATCGTACTGCTCGTAGCCGCTGTATGGCTGCGCCCGGCGCAGGTCCCACTTCACGCCGGCCGCGCGCAGCATGGGGCCGGTGACGCCGTAGGCTTTGCAGTCGGCGGCGTTCAGCACGCCGACATCCTTCATGCGCGCCACCAGGATGCGGTTGCCGGTCAGCAGCCGGTCGTAATCGTCGAGCTTCGGCGGCAGCCAGTCGCAGAACCGGCGGCAGTCGTCCTCGAAGCCGTCGTAAGTCTCGTACTGGAGGCCGCCTATGCGGAAGGCGTGGGTGGTGAGCCGGGCGCCGCAGTACTTCTCGAAGATGTCCATGATGAACTCCCGCTCCCGGAAGGTGTAGAAGAGCGGGGTTGTGGCGCCGATGTCGAGGCAGTGGGTGCCAAGCCACAGCAGGTGGCTGGAGATCCGGGTCAACTCGGTGAGGATGACGCGGATGGCCTGCGCGCGGGCCGGCGCCTCCAGGTTCAGCAGTTTCTCGACCGCCAGGCAGTAGCCGAGGCCGTTGGAGACCGCGGCGACGTAATCGGCCCGGTCCACGTAGGGCACGTACATGGCGTAGGTGCGGTTCTCGCCCAGCTTCTCCATGCCGCGGTGGAGGTAGCCGATTACGCAGTCAGTGCCGATCACCCTTTCGCCGTCCAGTCTCAGCACCACCCGCAGCACGCCGTGCGTTGACGGGTGCTGGGGCCCCATATTCAGGACCAGTTCCGTTGTGTCGAGAAAGGTGGACTCAGCCATCCTATTGCGCGCTCTCGATCTCCAGGTTCCGCCTCACCCAGGCTTCGTCCTGCTGGAGGATGGAATAGTCCTTTCGCAACGGGTATCCATCCCAATCCTCCGGCATCAGGATGCGGCGCATGTCCGGGTGGCCGGCGAACCGGATGCCGAACATGTCGAACACCTCGCGCTCCAGCCAGTCCGCCGTGAGGTGCACGCCAGTGGCGGTCGGAGGCTGGTGGCCCCCGGCTATCCGCGTCTTGATGCGGATGCGCTGGTTGCGCTCGAAGCTGTAGACAACGTAGATCAGGTCGAAGCGCTCGGCCCGTTGGGGGTAATCCACCGCCGTGACGTCCACCAGGTAGTCGAAGGCGGCCTCGTTCTTAAGGTAGTCGAGGATGGGGATCGCCGATTCGGGCTTCGCCACCAGGAATTCCTGTCCGTGCTGGACGGTGAGCTCCATGATCTGGCCGCCGAAGCGCTCCTGGAGCGCGCGGGTGAGCTCGCCTTCCCAGGGCGTCGAGGGCGCCTGAGGGGGCGGTGGAGGAGTCTTGGGAGCGGCTGGAGCAGCGGGCGCAGTCTGAGGCTTCTCTTCGGATTGGGGCTGGTCAGCCATGAATGGTCCGAGGAAGATCTTTCAGCTTACCGGGCGCCCTTCGGGAGTGTCAAATGCCATGGCGCACCTTCGTTAAAGACGGCCGGGGCGAAAAAAGGGGGCGCGCCCATGGGAACGCGCCCCCTCGAAGGTGAGGCCATCAGCGAGGCCTCAGAAGCGGCACTTGGCTGCCGCCAGCGCCGCCCGTCTCAAAACTGGAAGCGGACCTGGAGCTGGATGTTACGCAGTGTCCGGGCGCTGGTTGCCGCGCCGAAGCCGGCGTTGCGCGGTATCAGCCGGCTCTGATTCAGGCTCCCGTCGGCATTGAACTGGTTGTTTACCAGCGTCATGCTCGTCGGGTTGTTGAACTGCGCGGATGCGCTACGGCCGTTGATGTCCACGATGTTGAACGTGTTGAAGACGTCCGCCCGGAGCTCGAGCCGGTATCTTTCACTGCCGGAGACCCGAATCCGCCGCACGAACGACATGTCGATATTCCTGTTGAGACAGCCGCGCATGTAATTGCGGCCTGACTCCATGCCCACGCTGCCGTAGCCCGGCCCACGTACGACCGAGGCATCGAACTGGGCGTACTGGTTGGGCGAACATCCGCCGCCGAAGCCGCCGGGCAGGATCACCCGGCCGCCCCAATCCGGCGACCCGGTGATGTTCACATTAGAACCATTGGTTTGGTAGCTGTAGCCGAGGCTGTAAGCCCCTTGCGAGGATACCGACACCACAGCGGCAATCTGCCAATCCCTGGTCAGCTCGCGGACCACGGCGCCCTTGCCCTGGATGCCCGGGCTGTTCCAGATGCCGTTGGCCTTGAACAGATGCGGGACCACGTCCAGCGTTTCCATCAGCTTCTCGTACGCCGCCTGATCGGAACGCAGTGAGATGGTCCCGTCTGCCGTGTGCTGGAACCGTCTGCTCAGCCCCGTGTTGCCCTTGAGGCTGATCCCGTAGGTGTAGTTCGCGCCAAAGGAGAAGCCGTTGGCGAACCGCCGGTTCACGTTGAATTGCAGCGAGTGATACTCGTCCCAGAAATCAGTCGTGTTTTGTTCGATTCCGGCGAAGCCCTGGAAAGTACGGAGCAGGTTCGATGTGTAGGCCGCCGCCCCGGGGGTCGTGCTCGTGCCGAGAGTCGGGTCCTGGTACTCCGGCAAATACGCCGTGCCGATGTTCACCATGTTCAGGTTCTGACGCGTTCCGCCCTGGGTGCCCCCCAGGCGGTTGATGCCGCGGTTGCCCACGTACGTCGCGTCCACGACCATCCCCAACGGCAGCGACTTCTGGATGCCGCCCTGCCACTGGATAGACGCCGGGATCTTAGCCTTGTACTGAAAGATGATCAGCGTCGGCACCGGCTGCGGGCTTAGCCCCTGCCCCAGCGTCGCCAAGAGCCCGTTGCGGAGGTCCATGGCCGTCGCGGTCGGCGGATTGCCCGGGGTCGAGAACGTGGTGTTGCCGTCCGGCCGGTCGTAGAACAGCCCGCCGCCGCCGCGTATCACCCAGTCCGAGCGCCCCGTCAGATCGTACGCGAACCCGAACCGCGGCCCCACCACCAGCTTCGGCCACGTGTAGTTCGTCTTGGCGATCCCGTCGCCCGCCTTCCGGATGCCGTTCAGCGGGTTGCCCGTGCCGGGAATCGGCGTACCGATGGCTGCCTGCGTGTTCGCCGCGCCCACCGCCGTCAGAATCGTCCTGGTGCGCGGATCCATCGCGTTGCGGATGTTGCCCGAGCACACCACCGAGCCGTCCCTGCACCCGGCGATGTACAGCACCGGAGCATCGCTCTTCTTCCACTGCCCGGGGAAGAAGTTCGACATCTGCTGGAACTTGTCGTACTGCGGCTGCTGATGTACGAACCGCATGCCGTAGTCCAGCGTGAGGCGGTTGGTCACCTTCCAGTTGTCCTGGAGGAAGAATTCCACGTTGTTGTAGATCAGGTTGCCTTCGATGAACCGCGACGCCTGCAAGTACTGTGTGAAGACCCCCGTCGCCGCGTTGGCGTAGCCGAACCCGGTGTCGAGGGTGTTGTTGGTGTCGTTGCCGAAGTTCACGAAGCCCTGGAAGGTCAGGTTGGCGATGCCGCCGGCGCCCACGTTCTGCGCCTTGTAGCTGTTGTTGAGATAGAAGCCGCCCTTGAACGTGTGTCGCGCCATGACCTTCGTCAGGCTGATGTTGACGTCCCGCGTCCGGTTGATGTTCAGCCAGCCGGGATACCGCTGCTGGGGCGGGCCCGCCCCGATGCGGCTGCCCCAACCCCAGACCGGCGGCAGGTTCAGCGACTTGCCGTCCCAGAACGGCGGCTTCTCCTTCTCCATGACCTTGAAGCCGTAGTACTCCTGATTCATCACACCGGCGTTCGGATACAGCATGGGGAAGGCGGCCAGACTCTTCAGGCGATTGGCCTCCGCATTGACCAGGATTCCGCCTTCGTTGCCGTCCGCCAGCTCGTTCTGGATTTGCCCGTAGGTTCCCTCAATGAACGTGGTCGAGCTGATCATGTAGGTGACCGTGATGCCGTAGTTGGTGATGTAGGGATACGGCGCGTAAACATCCGTGAAGCCCGGAATGGCGCCCGGCCTCACCACCGGACGCTGACGCTGTCCGGAGTACTTGGCCGAGAACCGCAGCTTGTCCGTCGCCTGGTAGTCGATGCGGACGGCCGGCTGCTGGGTCAGTTGCTTGAATGTCGGCGGGACGGTCAGCTCGTAGTTGTAGTTGGTCCCCACCGCTTGCTCCATGGTCGGGAGCGGGTAGCGGTTGAGCACCGCCACTCCGGGGGCATAGAACTTGGTGACCGGAATGACCTGGCCCGGGAAGGGGGCCCCTGTGGTGTGGTCTCTCAACGCCGGGAGCAGGGCGCCGTTGTTGTCGCGGCTCTGCGAGAAGTCGCCGGCGCGCTCCAGCGCCGAGGGGAAGCGAAACCGGGTGACGCCGCGGCCCGTCGTCTGCGGCCGGAGCTCGTGCGCATAGAAGAAGAACAGCTTGTTGCGGCCGTTGATGATCTTGGGGATCACCACCGGGCCGCCGATGGTCCAACCGTAGATTTCCTGGTCCGTCTTCGTCTTCGGATCGCCGTTCTTCTGGTTGGCCCACGAGTTCTTATTCCAGTCCGAGTCCGTCCGGACCAGGTAGCCCGACCCGTGGTACTGGTTCGAGCCGCTCTTGGTGACCGCCGTGATTTGCAACCCGCTCGACCGGCCGTACTCCGCCTGATACCCCTGCGTGAGGACCTTCACTTCGCCGATCGACTCGATGTTCATCGCCAGCATCAGGCCGTTGTTGCCCGTGTCCATGACCGAGATGCCGTCCATCATGATGTTGTCCTGGCTGGCGCCGCCCAAGCGCGCGCCGTCCTGGCTGGCGCCGCCATCTCTCACGCCGGGGGTAAAGGCAATCAGATTCGTGAAGTTCCCGCGGCCGATCGGCAGGCTCTCAATCTGCTTGGTTTCGACGGCGAACGACCGCTCGCCGCTCTGTGTCTGGATCAGCACCGCTTCGGCGGTCACGGTGACCGATTCAACGGTTGTGCCCACTTCGAGCATCAGGGGCGGCACGCCGATACGATCGCCGCCGGTAACCATGATCCCCGTGCGCCGCGTGGTCTTGAACGACGTGGCAGTGGCCTCGATGGTGTACGTGTCGGGTGTCATGTTAGCGAACACGTAGTCGCCCGTTTCGTTGGTTGTGACCGGGGCGGTCCTCGTGCCGCGCGCCTCGCTGACCAGGATCACTCGCGCACCGGGAATGACGGCTCCCGATGAGTCTACGATCCGCCCAGTCACCATGCCGGTCGTGATCTGCGCCTGCGCCTGAAGCGCCAGCAGGAACAAAGCCACGACAAGGCACACGACATTGATAGGCTTGCTACATCTCATGCTTCCTCCTTGTTTTCAATAAACTGCTTCTCGCCAGATGACGCCGCCGTAGCCCGTGGCTCTCGCTCCCCGCCCTTGCCGGCGCCGGCAAATGAAAGCACACTCACCTCCCTGGCGGCCGCTGTCGACCGAGACTGCCGGGCAAGTGTCACCCGAGCATGCCTGAAAGCTTCTCTACGACGGAAGTATAGGTCAGACTGCCTCGGGTTTTCAAGAGAAAAAAAGAGCCAAATCTTTGGTGTTCAGCTAGATCGGACGCATCTGGGCGCACTGCCGGTTGAGTCGGGTCAACAACGCGATTCCTCTATCCATGATGATGTACATTTCTGAAGATTTACATTCATCAAGAATCAAGCCCAGAGTAAATTCTAATTCTTGTTCGGTTCTGGCGGGCCCCCTTTTCTTCGCGGCAGTATTGACTATTCCCCAGGCGCGGGAGGAGGAATACGGCCTGGGCCGGGCAATGCTCACTTCAGCGGCCGGGCCCCGAACAGTCTGAGACCATTGAGTGAACCGAAAGGAGCGCAGAGATGACACCGAATGGAGGCGAGTTTGTCACAGACCGCAGGGAGTTCGCCGGGCTGGCCCTGGGGGGCGCCGCCCTGCTGGCCTCGGCGGGCTGCGGTTCCGCCAAGCTCCCCACCATCCCGCCGGGGATCAAGATCGGAACCAGCGGCGGGCAGCCCACCGAAGAGCACATGCGGTACCTCAAGCAGTTCGGGATCAACTGGGTGAGCGTCGGGGCCACGCCCCAAACGGCCACGGCCGAGGGGTTTATCAAGATCCGGGAACAGTGGGAAAGCGGCGGCTTCAAGATCTACAACATCGGCGGCGGCATGGGCCCCAGCGGCAGCCTCCATGACACCTGAATTATGCACCCGCGCCGGGGCCACGTGGGGCGGCTGAGGCGTGACACCATTTGGGACCCCTGAGAATCCTGCGGTAGAACGGGAGGTTCGCGAAGTTCCCGCCTCGCGAACCGATCCTCAGGAGCCACCCAAATGGTGAACGATCGAAATCAGGATACCTTCCGCAAGCCTGCCAAACAAGGGGTTCGAGACGCTCTTCCGGAGCCCGATAAAATCGGGGCCTCCACGCCTTATGACTTCGAGGGCAAGAATCTGACCGCCTGCGGCGGCCTGTTGCCCATCGCCACGATGCTGGAGAAACTGGGCTTCCGGCAACTG
>JBBITL010000047.1:4901-33166 GCA_037440765.1 Solibacteraceae bacterium | reverse complement strand
GCCAGCGCCGGACGAAGTCCACGATCTGGTCCCGCACATCGTGCGGCACCCAGACCCCGGTCAGAGTTCCCCAAGACTTTCTTCTAGGGCGATGTGCTCCCCCATCAGCTCGGCCAGGACCTCGTCCTTGCGCTGAATCTTCTTTTCCAGGCACTCGATCCGTTCCTGTTCGGCTTGGTGGTTGGCCCGCGCCTTGGTCTGGAAGGCCGCGGCCCCGTTCTCGAAGAACTCCTTCTGCCAGCGGTAGAAAGCGGTCGGCGGCAGTCCCAGTTCGTCACAGAGCCTCGAGACCGGCTCCTGCTCCAACAAATGGCGCCGCAGAGCGGCGACCTTCTCTTCGGCGGTGTAGTGCTTTCGTGGTTTCTTCACGCGTTCTCTCCGTCATCTTAACGGCAGAACGCTCTCTCCATTTCCAACTGAGGCGCGACACCTGTCACCTCGGCCATCTGTCTGCATCCTTTACATTGACGTGACAACTGGAAGTGCAACCCCATGAAGAATCTACTCCTTGTACTGTTGGCCCTGCCGCTCGGGGCGCAAGACCCGCTGTCACTGAAGGAAGCGGTACGTATTGCGCTCGCCGGGCACCCTTCACTCGAGGCGGCCGCCGCCCAACTCAGAGCCGCCGAGAGCCGCCGGGAGCAGGCCGCAAGCGGCCGGCTGCCGAAGGTAAGCTACACGGAAGCCTGGCAGCGCAGCGACAACCCGGTCTTCGTGTTCAGCTCTCTGCTTACCCAGCAGCAGTTCACCGAAAAGAACTTCGCCATCGACAGCCTGAACCGGCCTGACGCCGTGAACAACTTCCAATCCCAAGTGGTTGTCGACCAGTCGATTTGGGACGCCGGGATCACGAAGAGGCAAGTGCGGTCGGCGGAGTTGGGCCAGCAACTCACGGCCGAAGACGAGAGGCGCGCGCGCATGGCTGTGATCGCCAACGTAGTAAGGGCCTACAACGGCCGCGTACTCGGCCAGGAGAGCCTGACCGCGGCCCAGGAAGCGGTTCGCTCGGCCAAGGCGGACCTGGAGCGGGCGGAGAACCTCAGGGCCGCCGGCATGGCGACCGAGGCCGACGTGCTGGCCATCCGGGTCCACCTGGCCGCCATGCGAGAGCAGGAAATCCGCCGGGGCTACGACGTCGAGATCGCCCGCGCGGCGCTGAACGAGGCGCTCGGCCAGCCGCTGGACACGCAGCACCAGTTGACCACCGGGCTCACATCTTCGCCCGCCTCCGAGATCCCCCTGGAGGGGCAGGAGGCGAGCGCCCGCCAGAGCCGTCCCGAGGCCCGCCAGGTGAAACTGGCGGCGTCGCTCGCGGAAGCGCAGTCGGAGATTGCCCGTGCCAGCCGGCTGCCGCAGGTTTCCTTCAGGTTCGCCTGGGAGGCTGACCGGCAGCGGTTCGTCACTCGCGCAGGAGCCAACTGGTTCGCCGGCGCCTTCCTTCGCTGGAACCTGTTCGACGGGCATGCCGGCAGGGCGCGCGTGGCCGAGGCCGGCCAGGCCGTCCGGCGGGCCCTAGCCCAGGAGAAACAGGTCAACGCCGCCGTCAGCCTGGACGTCCGCCGGGCATACCTGGAGCTGAGGTCGAGCCAGGAACGTATCGAGGTGGCCGAGGCCAGCGTGGCCCAAGCCGAGGAGAATCTGCGGATCATCAAGAACCGCTACGAAAACGGATTGAGCAACGTCACCGAGTTGCTCCGCAGCCAGACCGCGCTGGCCGACGCCCGCCTTCGCCGGCTGGCCGCCGTGCACGACCAGCGCCTGGCCGCCGCCGCGCTGGAACTGGCCGCTGGAACCCTCACGGCGGAGTCCGATGTGCTGAACTAGAGTCCGCTCGCTCACGCTCGCGGTTCCGTGTCCGGCACCGAACCGCGGCCGTAAGGGAGCGGCCATTATGAGAATGACCATTCTGCCTGTCGTTGTCGCCGGCGTCCTGCTGGCCGGGTGCGGGGGCCAGCCGCGCCATGCGGAATCCACGCCGGAGGGGCCCGCGACCCCGGTCAGCCTGGTGAGCGTGGAGTCCGTGGAGTGGCCCCTGACCTACGAAGCCGTGGGAACGGTGCGCGCCAGGACCACGGCCGTCATCTCGAGCCGCGTCATGGGCTACGTCCGCCAGGTAAGCTTCCAGGCCGGCGACCGCGTGCGCTCGGGCCAGCTGCTTGTGGAAATCGATTCGCGTGACCTCGACACCCAGGTGCGGCAGGCCGAAGCCGCGCACCGCGAGGCCGAGGACGCGATTCAGGAAGTGGATGGCGCCATCGCCACGGCCAAGGCCAACCTGGAGCTGGCCCAGGCCACCTTCCGGAGGATGAGCGACCTCCACCAGAAGAAGTCCATCTCCAACCAGGAACTCGACGAGGCCACCGCCCGGCTGAGGGTTGCCACAGCCGGTTACGAAATGGCCGCCGCCAGGCGCAGGCAGGTCACCGCAAAGATCAGCCAGGCGGCCGAAGGGATCAAGGCGGCGGCGATCATGCGGGAGTACGCCCGGATCACCGCGCCATTTGACGGCGTGGTGATTGAAAGGCGCGTCGAGCCCGGCAACCTGGCGGCTCCCGGCGCGCCGCTCGCCACGCTGGAGCAAGAGGGCGCCTACCGGCTGGAGACGGCGGTCGAGGAGTCCAGGCTCCGCCAGATACGCCCCGGCCAGGGCGTATCCGTGACGCTGGAGGCGTTGGGCCGCGTCCTGGAGGCGCGGGTCAGCGAGATCGTCCCGGCCGTCGACGCCGCCTCCAGGACCAACATCGTCAAGATAGACCTGCCGGCGCTCCCGCAACTGCGTTCCGGCATGTTCGGCCGGGCAGTGTTCACGCTCGGCGGGCGAAGAGTGCTGGCGGTTCCCGATGCCGCGGTTCAGATGCGCGGTCAACTGCGTTCGGTGCTGGTGGCGGAGGGCGGGGTCGCGCGCTCGCGGCTGGTGACGGCTGGCGAGTCACGCCAGCTCCGCCGTGAAGTGCTGTCGGGCCTGAATGAGGGGGAGAGGATAATCTTCCCGGCGCCGCCCGGGCTGGCCGACGGCGCCCGCGTGGAGGAGCGCCCGTGACCGAGGGGAAGCGTTATGGCCTGGCCGGAAGGGTCGCGGCGGCCTGGATTCAGTCCAAGCTGACGCCGCTGGTGATCATGGCCTCGCTGGTCCTTGGGGCGTTCGCCGTCTGGAAGTTGCCCCGTGAGGAGGAGCCGCAGATCATCGTCCCCATGATCGACGTCTTCGTCCAGATGCCCGGCGCATCGGCCCGGGAGGTGGAAGAGCGCGTCACCAAGCCCATGGAGAAGCTGCTGTGGGAGATCCCGGGCGTCGAGTATATTTACTCAACCTCGAGCCCGGGCATGGCCATGGCTGTGGTCCGGTTCTACGTGGGGCAGAACGAAGAGCAGAGCATCGTCCGGCTGAACCAGAAGATGCAGGCCAACTTCGACCTGATTCCTCCGGGCGCATCGCAGCCCCTGGTCAAGCCCCGCTCCATCGACGACGTGCCCATCCTGGCCCTGACTTTCTCCAGCAGCCGCTACAGCGACTACGAACTGCGCCGCATCGTGGCCCAGGTGCACGACTCGGTCAAGCAGGTCCCCGACGTTTCGGCCGCCACCATCATCGGCGGGCGGAGGCGCGAGATCCGGGTCACCCTTGACGAGGGCAAGCTGGCGGCCTATTCGCTCTCCCCCATACAGGTTTACGGAGCGCTGGGGGCATCCAACCGGAGGCTGCCATCGGGCAGCTTCGCCAGCCTCAACCGGGAGTTTCTGCTGGAAACCGGCGAATTCCTCAGAACTGTCGAGGACGTCGAAGGCGTCGTGGCGGGCGTGGCCAACGGCAGGCCGGTCTTCGTCCGGGATGTTGCCCAGGTCTCCGACGGCGGCGAAGAGCCTTCACAGTACGTGCAACACGCCTCCGGGAAGACGTTCTATCCGGCGGTCACGCTGGCGGTGTCCAAGCGCAAGGGAACCAACGCCATCGACATCGCCCACGCCGTGCTCCATCGCGTCGAGGGACTCAAGGGAACGGTTATTCCGTCCGGCGTTGAGATGACGGTCAGCCGGGACTACGGAGAGACGGCGGCGGAGAAGTCCAACGAACTGCTGTTCCACATGATGATAGCCGTCATCTCGGTGAGCATCCTGATCTGGATCACGCTGGGCTTCCGCGAGTCGCTGATCGTGTTCATAGCGATTCCCGTGACGCTGGCCCTCACGCTCACCGTCTTCTACCTGTACGGCTACACGCTGAACCGTATCACCCTGTTCGCGCTGATATTCTCGATCGGCATTCTGGTGGACGACGCCATCGTGGTGGTGGAGAACATCGTGCGCCACGCGCGCCTGCCGGCCAACGCCGGCCGCCCGCTGATGCATGTGGCCATCGAAGCGGTCGACGAAGTCGGAAATCCGACCATTCTGGCGACGCTGGCGGTCATCGCGGCCATTCTGCCTATGGCCTTCGTGGGGGGGCTGATGGGACCCTACATGCGTCCCATACCGATCGGCGCCTCGGCCGCCATGGTCTTCTCGCTGATAGTGGCGTTCCTGGTGACGCCGTGGGCCGCGGTGCGCATCCTGAAGTTGCGCGCGGGGCACGGCCACGGCGAAGCGGAGGGTTACCTCACCAGGCTATACCGGCGCGCCATGGGGCCGCTGCTTGCGCGGACGCCGCTGCGCTGGGGCTTCCTGGCGATGGTGGCGCTGCTGCTGGTGGGGGCCGCCTCGCTCGTGTACGTCCGTTTCGTCCAGGTTAAGATGCTGCCCTTCGACAACAAGAGCGAGTTCCAGGTCATCATCGACATGCCGGAGGGGACAACGCTCGAACAGACCGCGCGGGCAACGCGCGCCCTGGCAGACTCGGTCCTGACGCATCCCGAGGTGGTCAACCTGCAGACCTACGTGGGAACGGCCGCGCCCTACAACTTCAACGGACTGGTGCGGCACTACTTCCTGCGGAGCGGATCGAACGTGGCCGACATCCAGGTCAACCTGCTCGGCAAGGGCGAGCGCGAAGATCAGAGCCACGCCATCGCCAAGCGAGTCCGGGAATCGCTCGTGCCGGTCGCGGCGCGCTACGGCGCCAACATCAAGGTAGCCGAGGTGCCGCCCGGGCCGCCCGTTCTTCAGACGCTGGTCGCGGAAATCTATGGCCCCGATGAGGAGGGCCGGATCGCCCTGGCCCGCCAGGTGCGCGACATCTTTGAGAAGACCAGCGGGATAGTGGACGTCGACTGGTACGTGGAAGACGAACAGCCCAGGTACCGGCTTCTGATCGACAAGGAGAAGGCCGCGCTGCACGGCGTCTCCGAGGATGACATCGCCCGGTCCATGCGCATCGCCTCGGCCGGCGAAGTGGCGGGGCTGCTGCACGTCGACACGGAAAAGGAGGATGTCGCCATACGCGTGCGCCTGGACCGTGCCGCGCGCTCGGACCTGGAACGGATCCAGAACCTGCGAGTCCAGGGCCGGACAGGAGCGCCGGTGGCCCTGCGGGAACTGGTGCGAATCGAGCGGGACGTGGCCGGCCGCAACATCTACCACAAGAACCTGATGCCGGTCACCTACGTGACCGCCGACGTTGCCGGCGCCATGGAGAGCCCGGTCTACGCGGTGCTGGCGACGGGGCCGCAGATCGGGAAGATCCGCATGCCGGAGGGCTACTCGGTTGAGCAGTATACGGCCCGCCAGCCTTCCAGCGACACCCGCTACGCGATGAAGTGGGACGGCGAGTGGCACATCACCTATGAGGTATTCCGCGACCTGGGGCTGGCCTTCGCCGCGGTGCTGATTCTGATCTACGTGCTGCTGGTCGGCTGGTTCCAGTCCTTCGTTACGCCCCTGGTGATCATGGTGGCGATCCCGTTCTCGCTCGTGGGGATCCTGCCGGCGCACGGCCTGCTGAGCGCCTTTTTCACGGCGACCTCCATGATCGGCTTCATCGCCGGGGCCGGCATCGTGGTCCGCAATTCCATCATCCTGGTGGATTTCATCGAGCTGCGCCTGAAGCAGGGCATGCCGCTTGCCGAGGCCGTCATTGATGCCGGCGCGGTGCGTTTCCGGCCCATGCTGCTGACGGCGGCGGCCGTGGTGGTGGGCGCGGGCGTGATCCTGTTCGACCCCATTTTTCAGGGCCTGGCCATCGCTCTGATGGCCGGCGAGATCGCCTCGCTCATCCTGTCCCGCATGACCGTCCCGGTGGTTTACTACATCGTCAACCGGAAGCGTCACCTGGGGCCGCCGGCCGCATCCAATAGCTAGAGGAACGTGATTCGATGACGGTTGACCGCTATCTCCGCATGATCGCAGGGTTTTTCGTGGTGCTGAGCCTGGCCTTGGGGCACTGGGCGAATCCCAACTGGTACTACTTCACGGCCTTCGTGGGGCTGAACCTGTTCCAGTCGGCGTTCACCAACTGGTGCCCCATGATGACATTCCTGCGCAAGCTGGGCGCGCGCAGCTAACGGACAGGCGGGGAGGCCCGTCCCACGGTGCGACAGACCTCCTGGCCTTGTGCAGCGCCTCGAAAGCGCAGAACCGCGCGTCAGCGGGCGGGCGCATTTTTTCAGCGAACTCCTGACTCGGGACGCTAGGCGGTTGTCCCGGCCATGCTCTTCCAGGCGTTCCGGGCGGTGATTCGCACCTTCGGGTTGGCGTGGTTCAGCAGCGGCAGGATCAGGGCCGCGGCTTCCGCAGTGCCGATCCTGGCCAGGCCAATGACGGCGGCGCACTGCCAGTGCTCTTCCGCTAGCCCCAGGGCCGCCTTGTACAGGCCGATGGCCTCGGCGGCGTTTCCCTCCCTGGCCTGGGCGTCCGCGTAACGGAGCAGGCTGTCCTGCTGGTCGATCCGCTGCCAGGCGGACAGCGGCTTGGCGTCGGGATACTTCGGGGCGGCCGCCGGCCTGCGCCCGATGCGCCCGAAGGCCTTCACTCCGGCCACTGCGATCTCAGCGTTGGGCGAGCGCATGGCCTCGACGCACAGGCTCACGGCTTCGGCCGCGCGGCGGTGCCCGAGAGCCGCCAGTATGCGGGGCTTGAAGTCATCTTTGACTCGCTTGTATGCGGCCAGCAGCGCCTTGATGGGGGCGTTGCCCGGGATTCGCTCCAGGCAGAACGTCACCTCCTCGGCCAGTTCCGGGGTTTCTATCCAGGCGGCGATGGCCGGGGCCGCGTCCTCCGGGGCGATGTTTGAGAGCATCCGGAGTGCGTGCACCCGCACCGTGTGCGGGTTGCCGGGGCCTGCCAGCCCGAGCAGTCCCTTCACCACCGCTGCCCGGTTGGGGGAGGCCGGGTCCTTGCCCACCGAGTGCGTCATGGTGGCCAACGCTTCCCTGGCGGCCTTGGCCTGGCCCGGGTTGTCGGAGCCGGCCTGCCTACCCAGCTGGGGGATCACCGCTGGAGAGACCTCGCCTGCCCGCCGCCAGGCTGCGAAGCGCACGCTGGCGTCGCCGCTTTGAATGTCGATCAGAAATTGCTTGTCGTCGGCCATGTTCCACTCCTCCTACAGGTGCCAGGGGCCCCGCCCGGGCCGGCTCAGGAGGCGGTTGGCCTCCTCGTCATTGATGAAGCGCTCATTCACCGGATCCCACTCCAGCTTGCGCTGCAACTGGAAGCCGATGTTGCCCAGAATGCACAGCGAGGCCACGCGGTGCCCCGCCTCCATGTGCATGACGGGTTTCTCGCGCGTGCGTATGCAGTCTTCCCAGTTCTCGTTGTGGCCAGGACTGCGGAACACCTTGCCGCAATCGCAGCCGTTGGAGAATTCGATCGCCTTCTGATCTGTCGCGGTGCCGCTGCCGTCGCCCAGGGTCACCGAGATGCGTCCATTGTCGCCCCAGTAGGTGGCGCCGTAGGCGGCCTTGGGGAACTCGGGCGGGACCTCGCCCGGCTGCGCCCACACCAGGCTCCAGTCGGGGTTCTTGAACTCGTAGACGACGTTCATGGTCACGCCCGAGTCGTACATGCCGTCGTGAGGCGGCTCGCCGGTGGCGTCTATACTCACCGGTCCGGTGTAATCGGTGTCCATGATCCAGCTTGCGATGCTCATGACATGCGCCCCGCGGTCGCGAATCTGGCCCCCGCCGAAGTCGATCATCCAACGGAACGAAGTGTGAGTACGGCGCGGGTTGTAAGGGATCCAGGGCGCCGGCCCCACCCACATGTCGTAGTCCAGTTCGTCGGGCGGCGCGGCGTCCGGAGTCCAGTCCCCTATCGGGCTGGCGTAGTGCCAGCAGGTCACCTTGCGCACGGTGCCAAGCTGCCCGGCCTTGATGTAGTTGGCCGCCTGCCAGGCGGCCACCTGCGAGCGTCCCTGCGATCCCACCTGCACCACGCGCCCATAGCGCTGGGCCGCCGTCACCATCGCCCGGCACTCCTCGATGGTGTTGCCGGCTGGCTTCTCGACGTAGACGTCCTTGCCGGCCTGGCAGGCCATGATGGTCTGCAAGGCGTGCCAGTGATCTGGCGAGGCGATGATGACCGCGTCTACGTCCTTATCTTCCAGCAGGCGCCGGAAGTCGCGGTAAGTTCTCGGCTTGCCTCCCACCTTTGTGGCCGCCGCGTCCAGGCGCTTGGCATCCACGTCGCATAACGCCATGGACCTGGCCGGCCGCATGATTCGCACGCCGCCTCCGCCCTGGCCGATGGGAGCCTTCATCATCTTTCCCAGGTTGGCTTCCGGCCGCAGGAACCCCGCGCCCCGCCCGCCGATGCCGATGTGGCCCAGGTTGAGAATGTCGCTGGGGGGCGGCTCTCCCTGAAGGCCCAGCGCCCGCGCCGGGACGATATCGAACATCAGCGCCGCGCCGGCGCCGGCCGTCGCCTTGATGAGTTCTCTTCGCTTCACAGAATCTCCTCCATTTTTACGTGTCTACGCGCTGCGCAGCAGGGCGCGAAGATAGCGGATGCAGACTTCGATGTCCTCGCACTGCTGCTGGCCTCTGGTCTTGTTTGCCGGCAGCGGAACCGCGTGAACCGGCTTGCCCTTCTCGGCCAGCGCCAGGAAGCGGCTTAGTTCCCAGGCCGGCATTCTCTGGAAGTCCTTCCATGTCACCGGGTCGAAAATGCGGATGACGCGCGGCTGGGCCGAAACCAGGTTCTCGAAGACCAGCGGAAGCCCTGGGCGCATCTTGATGAACTTCCTGACCCAGCCGTCGATGTCCACGTTGCCTTCGCCCATGTTCACCCAGCGCGCCGCGACTCCTTCGGGCACGCGCCACACGGCCGTGTCCCGGATGTGGCTGATCTCGGTGTAGGGGCCGAGCATCTCGAGCGTCAGGTGCGGGTCTTCCAGCATCCACAGCGGATTGCCCGAATCCAGACAGACGCCCAGAACGTCCGTGCCCGCCTCCTCCACCAGCGCTTTCAGTTCACGGGCCTGGAAGTCCCCGCCGTGGTTCTCCACGGCCAGCTTCACGCCCGCATCCAGGATCTGGCGGCGCATCCCGCGCACCACGCGCAGGGTGCTCTCCATGTGCGTTTCGATCCCGGCCCGCTCGGGCGCCCCGCCCACGATCACCCGCATGGCCCGGCACCCGAAGATGCGCGAGGCTCTCAGCCCCAGGGCGATCTGCTCCTCGGGAGTGCCGTTCATGGGGTTGAACGACTTCGATGTGGGACAGATGCAGGAGCCCGAGTAGATCAGCTTGATGTCGAGTCTGTCGGCGTGAGCGCGAACCTGATGGACCGCTGCCTCTTCGGTCAGAATCTCGCGCGGCAGCGAGAGGCTGGCGACGGGGATCTCCAGCTCGCCCAGGTAGTCGAGGAACTGCGCCGGCGTCCACTTGTTCTGGCCCACGCTGCCGGCATCCACGCCGATCTCCACCGGCGCCCTCTGCCCCCGAGCAAACGACGGCATGGCCGCCGCGCCCGCGGCCGCCGCGAATGTCCTTCTGCTGATCGCCATCTGTGCCTCCTCGTCCCGCCACATCGCGGGACCGGCGAAGCCGGCAGGTTATGCGTGAGGCAGTTTCAACGCCTCCATGATGCCCTTCATGTAACCGAAAGCGAACACCTTGCCGCCGATCGTGTAGCCGGTGGAACCGCCCGGGCCGACGTTGTCGCTGGCTATGGCCGGCGCGTGGTCCGGACGGATGGGTCCGTCGAAGCCGGCGTCGCTGTAAATCTTAAGCATGCGCGCCATGTCGGAGGGCCCGTTATCGTGGAAGGTCTCGTGGAACCTGGTCTTGACGCCCTCCACGTCGCGGAAATGCACGAAGAAGACCTTCTTGCTGGAACACCACTCCCTGGCCAGCGAGTAGATGTCCTCGCCCATGAGCTTGAAGTTGGCCTGGCAGAAGGTCACCCCGTTCATGGGACTGGGCGCGATGTCCATGATGCGGCGGCAATTCCTGGCGCTGGTGATGATGCGCGCCACCCCGCGCAGCGGCGAGAGCGGAGGGTCGTCCGGGTGCAGCGCCATTTTGACCTTGAACCTGTCGGCCACCGGCATCACTTCTTTGAGGAACCTGGTGATGTTGGCCCACATCTTCTCTTCGCTGATTTCCCCGAAGCGGGTGAGCGTCTGCATCTGCGGCGATGCGGCGTCAAACTCGCTGCTTAGCGCGCCGCCGCGCAGCTCGTACTTCGTGTTGGTGCGTGTCCAGCCCAGACCGGCCATGAAGTTGTAGCAGATCATGTCTACGCCCACCCGGGCGAGCGCCTCAATGGCCCACTTCGTGTTCTCGATCTCCTCGTCCTGGCCGGGTGTGCCGGCCTTCAGGTTCTCGAACGGCACCGGGTGGCCCTCTATGCCGGCGATGGTCATGCCCGCCGCGGCCCAGGCGTCCTTGGACTTGCGCGCCTGCTCGACGTAATCTTCCTTGCGCACGCGGCCGAAGCCCATCCCGGTGATTACATGCTTCACGCCGATCTGCCTGGCGATTTTGACGTCGGTGCTCTGAGGATCGCCGAACAGTTCCGACAGTTTGAAGCCGGTCTTGCCCGGCTTCTCCGGGATCGCGAGGGCGGTCAGCGCGGCGCCAGCCCCTGCCAGCCCTGCAACGGCCCCCTGCATGTAGTTCCTGCGAGTCATCCCTGGCATCGTGGGCCCCTCCGGCCGGGGTGAGCGGTCTCCGTCCCCCAGGACAGAGACATTTTACATGAAGGCCACCGGGCCCGCCATGGCCCGGCCTGCGGGTGCTGGTGTAAAATCTCACTCGTGGACGCACTCGCGCTGCACCGTTTTCATTTTGCGTTTACCATCACCTACCACTACCTTTTCCCCCAGCTCACCATGGGCCTGGCGCTTCTGATCGTGGTTTTCAAGACGATGGGGCTGCGCACGGGCGAGGAGTTCTACAACCGGTGCGCCCGGTTCTGGGGCAAGATCTTCGCCATCAACTTCGCCATGGGCGTGGTCACCGGCATCCCGATGGAGTTCCAGTTCGGCACCAACTGGGCGCCGTTCTCCAAGGTCGCGGGCGGAGTCATTGGACAGACGCTGGGCATGGAAGGCGTCTTCTCGTTCTTCCTCGAGTCCACGTTCCTGGGGCTGTTCTTGTTCGGTGAGAAGCGGCTGGGGCCCAAGGGCCACTGGTGGGCGGCGTTCATGGTCTTCCTGGGATCGTGGCTGTCCGCCTTCTTTATCATCGCCACCAACGCCTGGATGCAGCATCCGGTGGGCTACGCCGTCACGCCCGAAGGACAGATTGTGCTGACCAGTTTCTGGGCGCTGATCCTGAACCCCTGGATACTGTGGCAGTACCTGCACAACATGGCGGGGTCGGTGGTCACAGCGTCGTTTGTGATGGCCGCCATTGGAGCGTTCTACCTGCTGGCCGGCAAGCACGAAGCCTACGCCAGGGCCTTCGTGAGGCTCGGGGTGATTTGCGGGCTGGCGGGCTCGCTGGTGCTGTTGTTCCCGACGGGCGAGGGCCAGGGCCGGAACATCGCCCGCTGGCAGCCGGCCACGCTGGCCGCCATGGAGGGGCTTTTCGAGACCGTGGAGGGCGCCCCGCTGGCCATTTTGGGCCAACCTGATGTCGCCAACCGGAAGCTGGACAATCCCCTGGTGATCCCGCGCATGCTGAGCTTCCTCACCTACCAGCGCTGGATGGCGGAGGTTAAGGGGCTCGACGCATTCCCCGAGGACCAGTGGCCCGACAACATCCCGCTGCTGTATTACAGCTACCACATTATGGTCGGGCTGGGGACCATGTTCATCGCGGTCATGGCGGCGGCGGCCTGGAAGCTGCGGCGCGGCCGCCTGTTCCGGCACCGTCCTCTGCTGTGGGTGCTCATGATGATGCTCCCGTTCCCCTACATCGCCAACACCGCCGGGTGGATGACAGCCGAGCTCGGCCGCCAGCCGTGGGTCATCTACGGACTTATGCGCACCGCCGAGGGGGCCTCGATGAACGTCTCAGCCGGCAACGCCCTGTTCACCCTGCTCGGGTTCATGGGCGTGTACACGGTTCTCAGCATTCTGTTCCTGTTCCTGGTCTACCGCGAAATCGATCACGGCCCCGAACCCGCCGCCCCGCCCCAGGAGCTGGAGTACGCGGTGAAGCGATAGGGAGACCGCCATGGAAGCGCTCTGGTTCTGCCTGGTAGCGATGATGATCGCCGGCTACGTGATCCTGGACGGCTTCGACCTGGGGGCTGGCAGCATTCACCTCGTGGTCGCGCGCAGCGAGCCCGAACGGCGGGCGGTGCTGCGCTCCATCGGGCCGGTCTGGGACGGCAACGAGGTGTGGCTGCTGGCGGCGGGCGGCACACTGTTCCTCGCTTTCCCGGCCCTCTACGCCTCCAGTTTCAGCGGCTTCTACCTGCCGCTGATGATTGTCCTGTGGCTGCTGATCCTGCGCGGCGTCTCCATCGAGTTCCGCAATCACATAGACAGCGCCGTCTGGAAACCGGTCTGGGACGCCGGCTTCATGGTCTCGGGCGCGCTGCTGGCGGTCTTCTACGGGGCTGCGCTCGGCAACGTGATCCGGGGGGTGCCGCTGGACTCTTCGGGGAAGTTCTTCCTGCCCCTGTGGACGGACTTCGGCCTGAGCGGAGATCTCGGCATCCTGGACTGGTACACGGTGAGCGTCGGCGTGCTGGCTCTGGCGGCGCTGGTCCAGCACGGAGCCTTGTGGGTGGCGCTTAAGACCGGCAACGACGTCAGCCGGCGCGCATCGCAGGCCGCCGCCGCCGCCTGGTTCGCGGTGGCGGCGCTGACCGTGCTCGTGACCGTCCTCACCCTGCGCGTGCAGCCGCAGGTCGGTGCCAACCTGGCGGCTCACCCCTGGGGTTACGTGTTCCCGTTTCTGGCCGTGGGCGGACTGCTGGCGATCCTGGGCGGCGGACGCGCCAGCAGGCAACGCCTCGCTTTCCTCGGCTCCTGCGCCTACCTGGCCGGGATGCTCGCCAGCGCGGCCTTCGGCGTATTCCCCTACGTGCTGCCCGCGCGGCCTGATCCCGCGCTCGGGCTGACCATCTACAACAGCGCCGCCGGCGCTTACGGCCTCAGGGTGGGGCTGTGGTGGTACATTCCGGGCATGCTGCTGGCGCTCGGCTACTTCGTCTTCGTCTACCGCCACTTCGCCGGGAAGGTGCGGCTGGATGGGGAGGGATACTAATGTCCCGAGTCAGAAGTCCGCAGGCCTGCAAGCCCGCTCTCCCGAAAATCGTGGCTTCAACCGGCGGGCTGGGCAAGCGTTAGGCTGACCTCGAAGCCAGGCGCTTCCAGTCTCTTCACGAGGCGACCCTGGAGTTGCCGCGCGCGGAGGCGTTCGAAGCACAGGTCTCCGAGGTCTTGGAATCCGGAGCCCGTCCTCAACAAGCAGCAGGCGGTGACGAGGAGGCTGTGCGCCACTGCGATGACAGCTCGTTTCGTACCGCGACGTGCGGCTAAGCGGCGATACTGTGCCTTGAAATACGATCCTTTCTTTCGCGAGGCCGCCCAGGCGGCTTCAGAGAGGCCGCGGCGCAACCAGACGCTTCCTCTTCGCGTCCGCCCTGTCTTTCTCTTGCCGGCGCTCTCGTTATTGCCGGGACACAAACAGGCCCACGATGCCAGATGCGCAGCGCTCGGGAACTGGCTCATATCTACACCTTTCTCGGCGACCAAGGTCCACGCTGTGACTCGATCCACCCCTGGCATTCCCACGCCAGCACGGCCCGGCTCCGTGTCAGGTCTCTCAACTGCCGGATCGGAAGTGGCGGCACGAAAAAGGCTTCCAGTAAGCCCCCGTGGCTTCCATGGCCACGTTAGTCACGCCCAGCCCGTGTAGCCAGTCGGCAAACGCCAGGATGTCCGCTGTGTTCCTACCGTACTGCCGCTTTTCTTCTCGGCTCTCACTCTCTGTCTTGATCGATACGCAGGCCGCAAAGCTGGCTTGATGCGCATCGATCCCACAACACCGCCGGTATTCGACTTCCACGCTGTCCTCCTCGGCCACGCTGCGGAAGACGCCCTCGATGCGGAGACTCTCTCCCGCGTGCTCGCGGCAAACAATTCGTTGCGCCTATGGCGTCCAGGTCAGACTCAGTTGCGGGTTGTTAACACGCCAGTGGGGGAACAACCTTGATCCGCGCGCGGCCTTCGACGAAGGTGCCGCGGACGGAGCCCATTTTCATTCTTCGTTGTGAGCCTCGGGCTCATGGGCAACTCAGCTGAAGACGCGCCTGTTGTGCAGGACGTGGGCCTCTCCCTTACGGTCGGGGTTCCGGGCGGGGCTTGCGTCTTCGTCGCTATGGGCGGCCCGCAGGGCCATGGGAACTGCCTCGCGGTCGCGGTTCTGTGCAACACCTCGAAGGCACAGAACCGCGCGTCAGCAAGCGGGCGCATGTACTCGGCGAACTTCTGACTCGGGACACCAGCGAGGCGCGTCTGCCGCGCGATTCAGGCCGATGAACGGGTCCAGTTCGCCCTGGAGCCCTTCGCGCCGGAACGGCCCGCTCCGAAGATCTGGGCCGGCGCCTGCCTGGCGGCGTTCGCGCGCGCCGGAGGCATGCGACTGGCGACCCTGGGCGCAGCAGTCCTCTCGATAACGCCAGGGGCGTTGCTGCTCAGTTGAGGATAGTTGGCTGGGCGGGCGCTCAGATGGTCTCCAGTTCCTCTTCGAGGAGCTGCTTCTGGTAGAGATCCGCGTAGTAGCCGCCCAGAGCCAGAAGCTCTTCGTGGCTGCCCTCCTCGGCCAGCCGGCCCTTCTCCACGACGAAGATCCGGCCGGCGTGTCGCACCGTGGAGACGCGGTGCGAGATCAGGATTGTCGTCCGGCCGCGCATGACGCCGGCCAGGCTCGTCAGGATGCGGTCCTCGGTCACCGTGTCCACGCTGGAAAGGGCGTCGTCCAGAATCAGAATTCCCGGGTCGCGGAGAATGGCGCGCGCGATGGCGGTCCGTTGCTTCTGGCCTCCGGAGAGAGTGATGCCACGTTCTCCGATGACCGTGGCCAGGCCTTCGGGGAAGGACTCTATATCGGGCCCCAGGCCGGCCAGATCGGCGGCCCGGCGGATCTGCGCAGGGGTGGCGTCCTCGACGCCGAAGGCTATGTTCTCGGCCAGCGTGGCGCTGAACAGGATGGTCTCCTGCGGCACGAACCCGATGCGGCGGCGCAGGGCGGAGGGGGAATAGAGGCGCACGTCCACGCCGTCGACCAGGACGCTGCCCGCGGTGGGGTCGATGATGCGGGGGATGAGATGCATCAGAGTGCTCTTGCCGCTGCCGGTGTGTCCCACCACGGCGACGGTCGAGCCGGCGGGAATCCGGAGGCTGACTCCGTCCAGCGCCTTGCCCGCGGGCCAGGCCACTTCCACGCCGCGGAACTCGATCTCCCCCCGGAACGGCTCGGCCAGCGGTTGCGGCGAGGCAGGCTCGCCGATGGAGGGCTGCTCATTCAGGATTGAGTTGATGCGGGCGAGCGACGCCGTGCCTCGCTGCGCCAGGTTCACCACCCAGCCGAAGGCGACCATGGGCCAGACCAGGATCATCAGGTAGGTGTTGAACATCACGAACTGGCCCAGCGTGATCTGGCCCGCCAGCAGCCTGGCGCCGCCCACCCAGAGCACCACCAGCAGGGTCACGCCCACCAGCGCCTGGAGCATGGGCATGAAGGCGCCCGACAGGCGCGCCAGCTTGATGTTCTCCGAGACGAACTCGCGGTTGAGCGCCTCGAACTGCCGCAGTTCGGCCTCCTCCTGCACGTAGGCGCGCACCACGCGGACGCCGGCGACGCTCTCCTGCACCCGGCTGCTGATGTCGGCGAACATCTTCTGGATGCGGTCGAAGCGGGCGTGGATCCTGCGGCCGAAGTAACTCACCGCGATGCTGATCAAGGGCGCCGGGGCGAGCGCCATCAGCGTGAGCGGCCAGTCCACGATGAACATGATGGTGACGACCACCAGGACAGTGAAGCCGGTTTCAACCGAGTACATAAGGCCCGGACCTAGCATCATGCGCACGGCGTTCAGGTCGTTGGTGGCGCGGGCCATTATGTCGCCGGTGCGGACGCGCCCGTAGAAATCCGCCGAGAGAGTGGTCAGGCGCCGGAAGAAATCGTTGCGCAGGTCGTACTCTATGTCCCTGGACACGCCGATGAGGATCATCCGCATCCAGTACTGAAAAACGCCCTTGGCGGCGGAGAAGCAGACGACAGCGGCCGAGAACCACAGCACGGCGGAGAGGCTGAAGACGCCCCCGTACATGGAGTCGACGCCGCGGCCGATGAAGATGGGCAGCGCCGCCTGCATCAGGTCCTTGACCAGCAGCGCGCCGCCGCCGAGAAGCAGGCCACGCCGGTAGCGGGCCAGGTAGGGCAGCAGAGTACGCAGGATCTCCCTCATCCGATCAGATGCCGAACCAGTTGGAGACGGTCTTCATCCATTCCAGCACAAAACGCTTCTGGCCCTCCCGGCTGCGCCACCACCGGTCCGGGCGGAAGAGCTCGTCGGGAGCCGCGATGACGCGGAACTCCAGGTCGGGGGCGGCGGCGCGGAACAGGCCGCCCGCGCGGCGGGTGTGGAAGTTGCTGGTCACCAGCAGGCAACTCCGGACGTTCCGTTTCCGCAATTCGGGGACGATGGCCGCCGCCTCCTCGCGCGTGGAGAGCGCCCCGTGCGGGAACGGGATGAACCAGGATTCGGGGTGCCCGCGGCCGGTGGCGAACGAAATCGCCAGTTCCGCCTCGGTCCGTCCATACATTCCTTCGGGGCCGCTGACCAGTACCTTGCCGGTGAACCCGTGCCGCACCAGTTGCGCGCCCTCCAGTATGCGGCGGCCGGAGTAGTCGCCGGCCAGGACCACGGCGATGTCGGCGGGCGCTGGCGCCTCGGCGCGCACCAGGTAACTGCCGAGCGCGCTCAGCCACAGCGGATGCGAAAGCCACATCGCGGCGGCCATGAGCAACGGGATGAGCCACTTCAGGAGGAGACGCTTGCGGCCCGGCACGAACTAGGTCTCGTCCGGGGAGTTCTTTGAATCGAGGCTGCCGACCGCCTTCAATCGCCTATACAGTTTCTCAACCTCGGCCTCGTCTTCCGGCCGGAGCAAGGGGTAACGGAAGGGCGCCGCTCCGGGCCGCTCAATAACCACCGCGGAGGGACAGGAGTGGGCAACGCGCGCGCGTCTTTCCCGCTTCGCCTGAGGGGGCCGCAGGCCGAGCCCCACGAACAGGCCGGCAACCGTCAGCAGCGCGACCAGGCCAAAAACAGCTTTCGGCCAGAGCATCACGGCCCAGGTTGACGATGCAGCCAGGATCCATACGGCGGCACCGAACCAGATCAACCGGCGGTATCGAGGGGACTTCATTGGCGCGCACCCTCCACCTCCAGACTACTCCCGCCACCGTACGGCGTCAACGCCGGCCGAGTCCTCCATCGCGGCGGCGACGGCCAGGATGCCGGCTTCATCGAAGCTCCTGCCGGCGATCTGAAGGCCGAGCGGCAGGCCCTCCGGACTCAGTCCCCAGGGAATCGATACGGCCGGAACCCCGAGCACGTTGAAAGGCCGGGTGAAGCGGGTCGCCGCCAGCCTGACATCCACGCTTCTTCCGTTCAGCTCCACGGCCGGCTGTCCGATCTTCGGGGCCGGCATCGGAGTTGCCGAGGTAAACAGGCAATCCACGTCTCTCCAGACTGCGGCGAACTGCTCGCACAACACGCGCCGGAGGCGCTGTGCGTTCACGTAATCGGTGGCGGGAATGAGTCTCCCCTGATCCAGCAGGGCCAGCACATCGCCACCGAAATCGGCCCGCCTGGCCATGCTGCTCTCGAGCACTGCCGCGGCCTCAACCAGCAGGAGGAGGCGGCCGACGGCGTTGATCTCCTCGAGGCCGGGCAGCGTCACCGGCACCAGGCGCATTCCCAGCTTCCCGGCGGTCTCCGCGGCGCGCTGGAGCACCGGTGAGGAGTCCGTTTGCTCGATTCCGACGCGCAGGCCGTCCAGGCCGACGGACCCGGCGGGGACGCAGGCAGCCACCGGATTCCGGCTGGATGCGGGGTCGCGCGGGTCGTGCCCCGCCACGGCTTCGAGCGCCAGGGCCGCGTCGCGCACCGAGCGGGTGACCGGACCGATGTGGTCCAGGCTGAAGTCCAGGGGCAGGACGCCGTAACGGCTCACCCGTCCGTAGGTGGGCTTCAGGCCGGCCACGCCACAGAAGGAGGCGGGGATGCGGATCGATCCGCCGGTGTCGCTTCCCATGGCCATGAAGACCATCCCGGCGGCCACGGCCACCGCCGAGCCGCCGCTGGACCCGCCGGCGACGCGGTCCGTGTCCCAGGGGTTGCGCACGGCGCCGTAGTGCGGGTTGGCCGAGGTGATCCCGTAGGCCAGCTCGTGCATGTTGGTCTTGCCGGCGACTACGGCGCCAGCCTGGTCGAGCCTCTCGACGACTGCCGCGTCGTAGTCCGGCACGTGATCGGCGAAGATGCGGGAGCCGCAGGTGGTGAGCACGCCCCGGGTTGCGAAGACGTCCTTAAGCGCCACGGGGATGCCGTGCAGCGGGCCGCGGTCGCGTCCCTCGGCGAGCTCGCGGTCCATGCTGCGGGCGCGGGCCAGGGCGCTGTCCGCCGTCACGGTGATGAAGGCGTTCAGTTTCGGGTTGAGCCTTCTGATGCGGACGAGCGACTCCTGGGTCAGCTCCAGCGAGGAGCACTTGCCTGCGCGCAGCAGGCGCCCGGCTTCCTGCATGGTCATCGGACGTCCTCGGGAGGCGGCGCAAAGACCACGGCCGGCTCTGTTCCCTGCGGGAGGGCCGCGATGGCGGGGCGGAGCACGGCCTCCAGAGCCTCCAGCGCCGGCGCGATCTGCTCGACCTCCGCGCCGGACGCGCCTGTCCCGAATCCGTTGGCGATAGTCTTCCAGTTCCTCATGAGACTGTCATTCTACAGCGGCGCTACACTGAGGAGAGAGGTGTGCGGTGAGAAACGGGTGGATTGCTGTCGCGGTTCTGGTGCTGGGCGGCGCCCCGGGCGGGGGCCAGGACCTTTCCGAAGAGCAGATTCAGGAGATCATCCAGAAGTTCGCGGCCAAGGAGACCGAGTTTACACGCGCGCGCGACAACTACATCTACCGGCAGGACGCGCGGCTTCACGAACTGGATGAGTTTGGCAACGTGCGCGGGCGATGGGAGATGGTGACGGACGTCCTTTACTCAGCCGACGGCAAGCGGATCGAGAAGGTCGTCTACGCCCCGGTTCAGTCGCTGCGGAACCTCATCATGACGCCGGAAGACGAGCAGGATCTCAGGCACACGCAGCCGTTCGTGATGACCACCTCCGAACTTCCGGATTACTTCGTCCGCTACCTGGGCAAGCAGCAGGTGGACGAGATACCGTGCTACGTCTTCGCGGTGAAGCCGAAGAAGCTGGAGGCGGGCCGGCGGTACTTCTCGGGCATGGTCTGGGTGGACGACCGCGATCTCCAGATTGTCAAGACCTACGGGCGCGGCACGGGTCTGCAGAAGAGGAACACGGACAACCAGTTCCCCAAGTTCGAGACCTACCGGGAACAGATCGACGGGAAGCACTGGTTTCCCACCTACACCCGCGCCGATGACGTCCTGCACTTCCAGTCGGGTGTCTCGCAGCGCATACGCATGGTCGTGCGCTACGAGGACTACAAGCAGTTCAGAAGCGACGTGCAGATCAGGTACGAGGCCCCGGTCGAAAGCAAGGTAACCAGGAAGCCCTGAGCACGCTGGCCGCGGCTCCCCGATCCTGCCTCGAAACGGCAGCGTTGCTGTTCCTGGCCGGCCTGTCCCGCTAGCCCCGTACCGGCGTGAAGCAACTCGCGGACTTGTCCAGCTCCCACGCCAGATGATTGATGTACAGCAGCAGGGCGGGCTCCGGGAACTTGCCGCTGAACTCGGCGTGGACCCGCTTCTGCCAGCCATCGGTCAGGTACTGGGAGGCCTTCAGGTCCTTGGCGAAGAAGCCGTTCTGGTTGGGGATGCCCAGGAAATCCAGGACGGCCAGGATCATGTCCATGTGGGTGAGCAGCATGGCCTGGGCCAGGTCCCTGGCGAAGTCCTCGTCGCCCTCCCCCAACCGGGCGCGGAAGCGCGGGGTGGCCTTGCGCAGGCTCTCGGTGTTGAGCCTGGCCAGGTGCGCGCGGGTCTTGAGCGTCTCGTACATCTGGTAGGTCCTGAGCTTGCCCAGGGAAATGCCGCGCACCAGCGAGGCGAAGTCGCCGTCAGGCAGGTTCAGTAAGGCTTCGCAGAGCAGCATCCAGGCCAGCGTAGCACACGGCGTGCGCTACAATGAGTGGGCTTGAGATCCTGTCCATGGGTAATATGATCGTGTTGGGCGCGCAGTGGGGCGACGAGGGTAAGGGTAAGATTGTCGATCTGTTCAGTGAGCATTTCGACTTAGTGGCCCGCTATCAGGGTGGCCACAACGCGGGCCACACTGTGCGTATCGGCCAGCGGAGCTACATCCTCAAGCTGATCCCGTCGGGCATTCTGCGCCCTGGTGTGAAGGCGGTGATCGGCAACGGGCTGGTGGTGGACCCTCAGGCGCTGATCGCCGAGATCGAGACGCTGGAGGCGGCCGGCGTGGAGGTCACAAGCCAGCTCGCCATCAGCAGCCGCGCCCACCTGATCTTCCCCTTTCACCGGCTGGTGGAGAAGATCTCCGAGAGCCGCAAGGACCGGGTGGCCATCGGGACCACCTCCCGCGGGATCGGGCCGTGTTACGAGGACAAGATCGGCCGCCGGGGCATACGTGTCGCCGACCTGCTGGAGGAGGAGACCTTCGATGCCCTCTACGACGCCCTCGCCGAAGACAAGCAGACTCTGGCCCGCGCCTTCCAGGTCGAGGGAACCATAGACTTCGCGGCCATCCGGGAGGAGTACCGCCGGCTGGCGGACCGCCTGCGGCCGATGGTCTGCGATACGGCGGCCCTGCTGAACAGCGCCATCAAGGACGGCAGACGGGTGCTGTTCGAAGGCGCCCAGGGGGCCATGCTGGACATCGACCACGGCACCTATCCCTTCGTCACCTCCTCCAGCGCGACGGCGGGCGGAGTCTCCACCGGCACCGGCGTGCCGCCCAGCCGCATGGGAGGCGTGGTCGGGGTGGCCAAGGCCTACACCACCAGGGTGGGCGCGGGGCCTTTTCCGACCGAGGCCCTGGACGCCAGAGGCGACGAGCTGCGCCGGGTGGGCAACGAGTATGGCGCCGTGACAGGGCGGCCGCGCCGCTGCGGCTGGTTCGACGTGACGCTGCTCAGGTACAGCTCCATGCTGAACGGCTTCGACAGCCTGGCCGTCACCAAACTGGACGTGCTAGATCACCTGGAGGAGATCCCGGTGTCGGTCGCCTACGGCTCGGGCGGCCGCGTGACGGACCAGATGCCGGTGACCACGCGCGGTCTCGCCGCTGCCGAACCCGTCTACGTCAGACGGCCGGGGTGGTGCTGCCCGACGGCCGGCCTCACCCGCTACCAGGACCTGCCGGGGCCGGCGCGGGAATACCTGGAGTTCCTCGAGGAGAGCGTGGGCGTGGAGATCGGATGCATCTCGACCGGTCCTGAGCGCGGCCAGACCATAATCCGGCCCGGCTCCCGGCTGGAGCAACTCCTGTCGAGGTGATTTGCTTCCTCCAGGAACAGGACTATACTGTTGACTGGATTTACTCGAGCGGTCATGAGTGAAGGCTTCCCCGATCCGGAAGAGACTCTGGTTCAGTTCAACCGCCTGTTACGAGAGTTGCTGAGGGGCCAGATCAACAGAAACACTTTCCGGCCGTGGGAAGTGGAACTGCTGCTGGACGTCCAAAGCTGTAACCTGCGGGAATCCTCGCGGGAGAGCGTCCTGCGCCGGTACCAGAAAGCAGTGCAGCGCCAGCTCACGCGCGGCATCACTCCGCCGATGAAGCTGTCCGAGTTCTTGGGCCGCAAGGCCTGAGCTGCGGTATCCTGAACTTATTGAAGGAAACCCCCGATCGGAGAGTGGCATGGCTTTGAGCGACGGCCCCCGCAAGGTCTTCTGCGTCAAGTTTCAGAAGGAGATGGAGGGCCTGCAAGAGCCCCCGTTCGACAACCATCCGATCGGCGCGCGCATCTTCGACAACGTCTCCCAGCGGGCCTGGCTGATGTGGGTCGACCAGATGAAGATGATAATGAACGAGTACCGGCTCAACCTTGGACGCCGGGAGCACCAGGAGTTCCTCCTGAAGCAGATGGAGGAGTATTTCTTCGGCGAAGGGGCGGCCCTGCCGCCCGATTACGTGCCGCCTCACGGCGGGCACTGAGCACCGCCCCCGGCCCGCAAGTGTGGTGAGTCAGAAGTCCGCAGGCCTGCAAGCCCGCTGCCTGCCTCTAAAGCACAGAACCGCGCGCCTCAGCAAGCGGGCGCAGTTGCTCAGCGAACTTCCGCTAGGAGCGGGCAAAGTAGAGGTTGACGGCGCGCTCCAGGTCGGTGCGTGTCATCCGCGGCTGGCGCGTCTCATACAGGCTGATCGACAGCAGAATCCGGCAGATGTCGCCCGGGTAGCAGGCTCGCAGCACGGTCCGCCCGTCGCGCAGGCATAGCGCGCGCAGGTAAACCGCCATGTCCTGGTCGTAGGGAATCCCTTTGGCGAGCGCGTATCTTCTCAGGATCTCGTCGAAAACCCCGGCCGACACCTCCTCCACCAGGATCTTGTTCTGAATGCGGCGCAGGAACGCCTCGTCGGCCAGGCTGGCGGGGTCCAGGTTGGTGGCGAACACGACCATCAGCTCGAAGGGGATCTGGAACTTCACGCCGTAGCGGAGCATGAGATAGTCCACGTGGCGGTCCAGCGGCACGATCCAGCGGTTCAGCAGGTCGCGCGGCGGGATCAGTTGCCGGCCGAAGTCGTCAATGACCAGAATGCCGTTGTTCGCCTTCATCTGGAGGGGCGCGGCGTAGGTGCCAGAGTCCTCGTCCATGCGCAACTCGAGCATGCTGGGGACCAGTTCGCCGCCGGCGAGGATGCAGGGACGGCGGCACCGCACCCAGCGCGGGTCGTGGTCCGGCTCCTCCTGCTCGGCGCCGACCCGCTGGTGCACCACCGGGTCGTAGAGGAGTATGATCTGCCCATCCACCTCGACCGCGTAGGGGATCAGCACGTCGTCGTCGTAGAGGCGGACCAGCCGTTCGGCGAGCGAGCTCTTGCCGTTGCCGGTGGAGCCGTACAGAAACAGCGCGGCCTGGGAGATGATGGCCGGCCCGAGCTGGTCCAGCAGGGTGTCGGTCACCACCAGGTCGGACATGGCGTGGCGCAACCGCTCCCGGTTAACCTTGATCCTGGCTGCCTGGGCCTTGGTTCCGGAGATATACTGCGCCAGTGGAACGGGGCAAGCGCCGGCGTACTGCGACATCTGGAACCGCTCGGTGGCGAGCTGGCGGCCGGGTCCGGACAGCATGAAGCTGTAGTCGTTACCCACCATGCCCAGCACCTCCACCAGTTGGCGGTGGCGCATCTGGCGGAAGACCGTCTCCACCACGGACGGGGACAGCTTCAGGGTCTTGCTCAGAGATGATAGGGTGCTCGTCCTCTCGATGAAGACGCGCCTCAGGACGAGGTCCTGAACCAGGATGTCGGAGATGCCTAGCCTCTCCAGCGAATCCGGAATATGCGGGGAGAACGACGGCCTCTCCGCGGTGTAGCTGCCCGCGCTCATACTGTCAATCTACCTCAGATGGGGGCAGGTGGCGCATGGCAGCCGGCCGGATTTCGCTCCACGTTCCGGCGCCGGCGGGCGTCAACTGAGTACATGCGGGCGATTCTCGCCATGGCGCTGCTGGTGGCCTGGGTGGCCGCGGCCCCCCAGCCAGATGCCGCGCGGCGGCTGGTCCAGGACGCGGAGAAGGCCGAGCGGTCCGGTGACGTGGCCCGCGCCTATCTTCTTTATTCTCAGGCTGTTGCGCAGGCGCCCTATAGCCTGGAATACCACCGGCGCCGGGAGGCGCTGCGGGCCCGGATGGCCTTGCTGCCCGAGCCAGCGCCGGCGGCGAGAGAGCCCGAGGCATCCCCCGGGCCTCCCCCTCAACGCGAGCCTCTGCCGCCGGTCGAGCTGCGAGCAGCCTCCGGGCGCAGGAATTTCGACCTGCGCGGCGACGCGCGCACGCTTTTTGCCGAGGTTGCACGGGCCTTCCAGATCGAAGCGGTGTTTGACGCCGACTACCAGGCCGGCGCCACCATTTCTTTCCGGATGAGCGGGGTCGACTACCGGGAAGCGCTGTACGCACTGGAGGCGGCGACCGGGTCGTTCGTGGTGCCGGTGGGGGAGCGGCTTGTGCTGGTGGCCAGGGATACGCCGCAGAGACGAGCCGAACTGGAGCCGGTGGTGTCGGTGACCGTCCCGGTGCCGGCGGCGATGTCGGACCAGCAGGCGCAGGAAATTATGCGCGCCGTGCAGCAGGTGCTGGGACTGGCGCGGGTGGCTTACGATTCCCGGCGGTCAGAGATACTCCTGCGGGACAGGCTGAGCCGGGTGCGGCCGGCGCAGAGCATCGTCCGGAGCCTGGCCGGCCACCGCCCCGTGGTGTCGATTCAACTGGAATTCATGGAGACGGGCCGCAGCGGATCGACCTCCTACGGCGCCTCGCTCCAAGGCTTGTTCCCGCTCGTGAACCTGGGCCGTGCCCTCAACTCTCCGCCGTTCACCCCGGCGGGCTTCACGCGTTTCCTGGTCTTCGGCGGAGGCCGCAGCCTCATGATGCTCGGGGTCGCGGACGCGCAAATGTTCGCTCGCATGAATGAATTTTCCGGCCACACGCTGTTCCGCACCGAGATCAGGTCACTGGACGGGCAACAGGCCACGGTTCACGTCGGCGACAACTACCCGGTCCTCACCGGGAGAACTCTGGCTTCGGCGGGGGAGCAGCAGTTGCTGTACCCGCCCTCGATCAGCTTCGAGGAACTCGGCTTCTCGCTCCAGTTGACGCCGCGGGCGAGCGCTGCCGGTGACGTGACGCTGCACATTGACGCCGAGTTCAAGGCGCTCACCGGGCAGGCGGTGGACGATCTTCCGGTAATCGCCAACCGCAAGCTGCAATCGACGGTCAGGCTTCAGAGCGGCGAGTGGGCAGTGATCGCCGGCCTGATGAACTCCTCCGAGGCCCGCACCGTGAGCGGACTGGCGGGCTTCTCCCGCATTCCGCTGGTGGGCAGCCTGCTCCGCTCCAACCAGCGCGACCGCGCCATGAGCGAGGTGCTGGTGATCCTGAAACCCACGATTCTCGGCCTGCCCGGCCGGGAGGGCGCCTCCGCGACGCTCTGGGTCGGCCCCGATCCCCGCCCCCGCCTGCCGCTCTAGGTCAGTAGTCCGTAGGCCTGCAAGCCCGATCCCTCACGGTCGCGGTTCTGTGCAGCACCTCTGAAGTACGGGACCGCGCGCGTCGGCAAGCGGGCGCATTCGTTCAACGAACTTCCATCCGATGACAGGCTCAGGTGTACCCGGGAGCGGCGGGGTCTGCTATGCTGGTTCAGAGGCCGAGGGAGACCCGGCGATGGAGCAGCCACTGAACGCGCGGCCAAGCTGGACCGAGTCCGAGGACCGGGTGTGGGCCGATCTGCGCAAGCGGAGGCAGCAGAGGCGGAATCTCCTGTGGTTCCTGTTCGCTCTCGTTCTGCTGATCATCGGGAACCTGACCGGGTTTCCCGGGCGGGTCTTCACCTGACAGCGCCGCTAGGAGCGGCCGTGCGCCGCCGTACATCCCTGCTATGATTCTGGGGCATGTCTGAATTGCGTCTACAGGAGCCCTACCCGCTGGGAGGCAAGCTGGTCCGCGGGCGCTTTGTCATCCCGTCCGGCATACGCTGCACGCACGCCTCGACCATTGCCAGGTGCTTCGCTGAAGTCGCCCAGGTTGGAGTGGTCACCACCAAGAGCATCAGCGCCGCGCCCCGCGCGGGATACCGGGAGCCGATCTACGCGCGCTACGCTCCGGGCTGCTACATCAACGCCGTGGGGCTGGCCAACCCCGGGGCGGAGGCGTTCCTGGCCGAACTGCGCTCCATCCGCGTCCCCCGGGACAAGTTCCTGCTGGTTTCGATCATCGGCTCAGACCTGGAGAGCTTCCTGGAGGCCGCCCGGACCCTGACGCCCGCCGCCGACGGCTTCGAGTTGAATATGTCCTGCCCGCACGCCAAGGGCTTCGGCGCCGAGGTCGGCCAGGACATGGAACTGCTCGGAAGGATCACCGAAGCAGTGGTGCGTGAGACTGGGCTGCCGGTCTTCGTGAAGCTGTCCCCGGTGCTGGCGGCGCTCAGCCAGACGGCCAAGGCCGCCATAGAAGCGGGCGCCGCCGGGTTGACGCTGATCAACACGGTCGGACCGGCCATGGCGGCGCACGAGGAGGATCCGATCCTCTCAAACCGGCTGGGCGGCCTGTCGGGGGACGGCATACGCCCCGTGGGCCTGAGGGTGGTGGAGCAGGCCCGCAAGGCGGTGGGCGACGGGCCGGTGATTATCGGCATGGGCGGCATCGCGGCGCCGGAACACGTGCGGCAGTATGCGCGCGCCGGGGCCAACCTGTTCGGAGTGGGCAGCGCGCTCACCGGGCTCGACAGCTGGCAGATGCGCGAGTACCTGGAGCGGCTGGAAAGCGACGCCTGCGCCGGCGGGCCCCGGCGGGGATACGAACGGTCCTGCGAGAGCCCCGTCCCGATGGGCTACTTCCGGACGCGCATCGAGCGGCGGGTGAACTACGATGCAACGCTGTTCAAGCTCGTCCTGGAGCAACTCCCTGAGAAGTACGCCGACGGGGACCTGGCCGGTAAATTCATCTATTTGTGGGTGCCGGGCGCGGGGGAAAAGCCGTTCGCGGTCTTCTCGGCCTCCGAGCGGAGCGTGGTGGTGCGCGAAGTCGGCCAGTTCAGCCGCCACCTGAACGGCATGGAGACCGGCGCCGGGATTCTGCTGCGAGGGCCCTACGGCAGCGGCATCCCCAGGATGGAGGCGTCGGCCGTGATTTACGTGGGAGGCGGCACGGGCATCGCATCGCTTCTGGAGATCGGCGCCCGGTTCAGTGGCTGCCCGCAGATCTTCCTGCTGGGAGCGCGCACGGCCGCGCACCTGGTGGAACTTGAGAGGTTCGAGCGGCTGGGCAGGGTGCTGGCCGCCACCGACGACGGCACCGCCGGCCATCACGGCCCGGTGACCGACCTTCTATGGGAAGCGGCCCGGGACGCCGGCGCGAACCCGCTGTTCATCAACTGCGGCCCGGAGCAGATGGTGCGCAGGAGCTTCCAGATACAGAGAGAGATTGCGCCCGCCGGCCGTCTGATCGGGTCGGTCGAATACATGACCAGTTGCGGCGTGGGCATCTGCGGCAAGTGCGCCACGCCCTCGGGCGCGCTGAGCTGCATCGACGGCCCGTTCCTGCCGGCGGCGGAATTCCAGGCTCCGCCCGCGCGCTGAAACCGCTACGCCTCTTCGCGGATTACGTTGACCTTGATCTCGGCCGTAACATCGCGGAACAGCCTCACCGCCACGGTGTGCTCGCCGAGTTGCCTGATGGGTTCGTCCAGATGGATCTTGCGCCGCTCGATGGTGAAGCTCCGCGCCTCAAGCGCCTCGGCGATGTCCCTGGCCGTGACCGAGCCGAACAACTGATCCATTTCTCCGGCCTTCTGAGCGATGGTGATGGAAACGCCATCGAGCAGCTTGGCCAGCTCCTGTGCTTCGCCGCGCTCGGTCGCCTCGCGCCGCAGGTGCGCCTGGCGCTCCTGCTCGATGATCTTCCGGTTGGCCTCGGTGGCCGGGACCGCCAGTCGCTTGGGGAGGAGGAAGTTGCGGGCGTACCCGTCGGCGACCTTCACGATCTGGCCGCGGGCGCCCAGCTTGTCGACGTCTTCTCTCAGGATCACTTCCATGACTCTCTCCTTACAGCGCCGTG
>JBBITL010000047.1:0-4891 GCA_037440765.1 Solibacteraceae bacterium | reverse complement strand
CCTCGACTACGCGTTGGCCGCGAACGGCAACAGCGCGATGTTGCGGGCCTGCTTTACGGCCTCCGAAAGGCGCCGCTGGTGGGGCGTGCACACACCGGTAATGCGGCGGGGCGTGATTCTCCCGCGTTCGGAGATAAAAGCGCTGAGAAGCCGCACATCCTTGTAGTCGATGTAGTCGATCTTCTCGACGCAGAAGCGGCACACCTTGCGGCGGCGGAAGTACTGCTTCTTGGTGCCGGCGATGGCCTTGTCTCCGCCGGTCGGCCGCTGCGAGGCGGCAATGGGTCTTCTTCTTTGTTCCGGCATGGTCACTCCTTCTCACTCTGCGGCTCGGGAGTCCCCGGCACGCTGACCGGTTGCTCCGGCGCGGGGGCCGGCGGCGCCGGCCGGCGGGCCGCCCTGGCTTCGCGCTGCTTCTTGCGCTTTTCAACGCGCTTCAGCTTCTCGTCGATGCGGACCGTCAGGAACTTCAGCACCAGGTCCGAAACGCGCAGGCGGCGCTCGATCTCCTTGACGGTCTCCGGGCCGGAGTTGAACTGCATCAGCACGTAGTAGCCTTCGCCCTGTTTCCTGACACGGTAGGCAAGCGTGCGGACTCCCCACTTGTCGATCTTGGCGACGGCGCCGCCGCCGGAGATGATCGCGCTCTGGACCTGCTCGACTACCTGGCCGATCTCCTCCTCGGTCGCGTCGGGTTTGACGATGAACAGCTCTTCGTAGACTCTCATTCTTCCTCAGTATTGTCACCGCGGGCGCGACGATTAAACATCGTCATGGCCTTTTCGACGCCCTCGGAAATGATGGACCGAACGGCGGCGGACGCGTAGTCCAGCAGTTCGTCCAGTTCCTTCTTCTGCGCCCGCTTGAACGGCGCGAGCACAAACTCCGCTCCATCCTGCACGCGGTATCCGGCTATTCCCAGCCGCACCCGCGGAAAATCCCTGCCGCCGATCTCGCCCAAGACCGATTCCACGCCGTGGTGCCCTCCGGCGGATCCCCTGGCCCTGATGCGCACCGCCGTCCAGGGCAGGTCCAGCTCGTCGTAGACCAGAATCAGATCCGCCGGCGCCAGGCCCCGGCTTTTGAGCAGCGGCCCCACCGAACGCCCGCTGGCGTTCATGTAGGTCTGCGGCTTGGCCAGAATCACCGGCCAGCCGTCCACCGTACCCTCGCCGGTCAGCGCCGAGCACTCCCGCCGCCTGATCCGGATTCCATGGCGTTCGGCCAGCACGTCCACCACCATGAAGCCGAGGTTGTGGGGCGTGTGCTCGTACCTGCGGCCGGGGTTGCCTAGGCCCACCACAAGCCGGAGCGGCGCGGAGGCGATAACTGGGTCCGGCATGGCTGCGGCTCATCACCAGCGCGTCACTTCTTCTTGCCCTTTTCCTCGGACGCGGGCGCCTCTTCTTCCTTCTTGCCCTTCTTGATGACCTCGGGCTCCGCGGCTGCAGCCGCCTCGCCCTCGGCCCCCGCCGCCGCCGCCGGAGCGGCCTCGGCGCGCAGCGCGATGACGTGCGCGATGACCGCGTCGGCGTGCGAAAGCAGCTTCATGTTTTTGGTGAGCGCCACGTCGGAGGCGCGCAGGACCTGGCCGATCAACAACTCGGTGACATCCAGCGTGAAGCGCTCCGGAATATCATCCGGCAGGCACTCGATCTCGATTTCCCGGTTGACCAGTTCCAGCAGGCCTCCCTGCTGCTTGACGCCCTTGGGGTCGCCTTCGGTATGCACCGGGACGGAGACGCGCAACTTCTTGGTGAGGTCGATGCGCTTCATGTCCACGTGCAGCAGGTTCCCGCGCACCGGATCCAACTGCCAGTCCACCAGCATGACAGGGGTGGTTTCGCCGTTCTGCACATCCAGGTTGAAGATCGTGTTGTGCCCGGCGCTGCTGTGCAGGATCCTGACGATCAGCCCGGGGTCGACCGATACGGCCAGGGTCGGCTGGCCGGACCCGTAGACCACCGCGGGCACCAGTGCCCGCCGGCGCAGCCGCCTGGCCTCATTCTTGCCTCTTGATTCCCGGATCTCGACGGGAACCGTAACATCCTTCCTCATTTCAAGTTCCTCCTGCCGGGACGCAGGTCCGATGGACGTGGGCTGCGTGGGCCGGCTGATATCTCATACAAACAGAGTGCTGACCGAGGTCTCCTCGTGTATCGACCGGATGGCGCTGGCCAGAAGCGGCGCCACCGACAGGCTGCGGATCTTCTTCAGGCGCGCGGCCTGCCTGGAAAGCGGGATCGAGTTGGTGATCACCACTTCCCTGATTCTTGATTCCGCCAACAACTTCAGGGCCGGGCCCGAAAGCACGGCGTGGGTGGCGCAGGCGGTGACGCTCGCCGCCCCGTGGTTCAGCAGCGCCTGAGCGCCCTTGACCAGGGTGCCGGCCGTGTCGATCAGGTCGTCGACCATCAGGCAGTTCCGGTTCTTGACGCGGCCTATGATGTGCATGACGTCGGCTTCGTTGGGCGCGTCGCGCCGCTTGTCGATGATCGCCAGCGGCGCCCCCAGCCGCTTGGCGAAGGCGCGGGCGCGCTCCGCTCCCCCGGCGTCGGGAGAGACCACCGTCATGGGCTTCAAGTCCTGCTGCTTGAAATAGTCGATCATCACGGGCGTGGCGAACAGGTGGTCGACCGGGACGTCGAAAAAGCCCTGGATCTGGGCTGCGTGGAGGTCCAGAGCGAGTATCCGGTCGGCGCCGGCCCTCTCCAGGATGGCGGCGATGAGCTTGGCGGAGATGGGAACCCGCGGCCGGTCCTTGCGGTCCTGGCGCGCGTAGCCGTAGTAGGGCAGAACCACGGTTACACGGTCGGCCGAGGCGCGCTTGAGAGCATCGATCATCAGCAGCAGTTCCAGCAGGTTGCGCGCCACCGGCGTGCAGGTCGGCTGGACCAGAAAGACATCCACGCCGCGCACGTTTTCCAGGATCTGTACGCACAGCTCGCCGTCGGAGAATTGCCGCAGGCTGGCCGCGCCGAGCTTGCAGCCGAGCGACTCGCATATTTCCTCGGCCAGCGGCTGGTTGGCCTTTCCGCTGAACACCTTGAGGCGGTCCGGCTTCAACTGGCGTCGCGGCGCTGTGGCGGCCATAGCCCCTCCTCGATGTGCGGCCGGAGACTGCGCCGCCAGAGGGCCCGATAACGGTCCCGGCTCACGAACTCAAACGGAATAGTCAGCTCCTTCTGAAAGTGCGGGAGCGCCGCTTGCAACTCCTCGCCGGCCTGGAACAGCCCGTACACCGCCGAACCGCTGCCGGTCAGCAGGGCGTGCGCCGCTCCCAGTTTCCTCAACCTGGTCTTGATCCCCCGCAACCGTGGGTGCTGCCGGAAAATGGCAGCTTCGAAATCGTTCCCGGCGAACGCCGGGGAAGCCTCCCCCGGCACCCCCGCACCAGTGCTCCAAACACAAGATTGGAAACTATTTAGTTTATTTCCTGCGAGGTCGTTTGTCAAACCGCGCCCCAGCGCGGCGTAGGCTTCGGCCGTAGAGACGCGCGCCTGGGGCACCACCAGCAGTCCCCGCGAGCGTGGCAGGTCCGCAAGCGGATAGACCTCCGACCCCCGGCCGAGGCCGAGCGTCGTCCCGCCCAGCAGAAACAGCGGCACGTCGCTGCCGAGCTCCGACGCCAGCCGGATCAGTGCGTCCAGCCCCAGTCTCCTTCCCGCCAGCGCCGGCAGCGCCAGAAGCACGGCCGCGGCGTCGCTGGAACCTCCGCCAAGGCCGGCCCCCATCGGAATGCGCTTCTGAAGACGCAATTCGACTTCGCCGGCTGTGCGCATCGCGCTCAGCACCGCCCGCGCCGCGCTCAGCGCCAGGTTGCCGGGGATCTCCGGGTCGCTCACAAGACGGAGGCGGGTGCGCCGGGCAGGGAGAAACCGGATCTCCAGCCTGTCGGCGAGCGAAATGGTCTGATAGACCGTGCGCAGCTCGTGGTAGCCGTCCGGCCGCCGGTGGAGCACCTTAAGGCCAAGGTTGATCTTGGCGAAGGCCTCCACCAGCGCGCGCCGGGGTTCCGGTGTCATTTGTCGTACTGAAGCAGCGAGAAGACGTCGTGTCCGGCCAGCTTCTGCCGCCCCTTGAGGAAATCCAGCTCCACCACGAAGCCCAGGCCGGCGACCTTTCCTCCCAGCTTCTCTACCAGGCGGGCCGCGGCCGCGGCCGTGCCGCCCGTGGCCAGAAGGTCGTCCACGATGAGCACGCGCTCGCCGGGCCGGATGGCGTCCTCGTGTATCTCAACGCTGTCGGACCCGTATTCGAGCTGGTATTCCTCCCTTACCGCGCGGGCGGGGAGCTTGTTCGGCTTGCGCACCGGGACGAAGCCCGCTCCCAGGGCGCATGCCAGCGCCGGAGCGAAGATGAAGCCGCGCGCCTCCACGCCCAGCACCAGGTCAACCTTGGTTTTGGCGTAATGGTCCCGGAGCGCGTCGATCACGGCTCTGAGCCCGCCGGGGTCCTTGAGCAGCGTCGTGATGTCATAGAACAGGATGCCCGGCCTGGGGAAGTCGGGCACTTCGCGGATGAGCTGTTTGAGTTGTTCCATTGTCATTCGATGTGAAATCCAAAGTATTCGACCTGGGGCGCCTCAGTCTCGTCCACTCCCCTGACTTCCGACCAGAGGGGCCCCTTGCGAAGGTAGCCGGCCAGTTCGGCCAGTTGCTTCGCTGTGCCGGCGGCGTAGACCTCGACCCGGCCGTCTTCGAGGTTTCGGGCGTACCCGGTGAGGCCCAGCTCGGCGGCCGCCCTTTCCACGAAGTACCGATATCCGACGCCCTGAACCCGTCCCCGGACGAAGTAGCGTCGGGCGGTCTTCCGGCTCATGAGATTCTCGCGCAGGGAGCAGTCGACAGGGAGGCCGCTTACGGGCCCCGCCTGTTCCCTGACAGACATT
>JBBITL010000046.1:27991-33449 GCA_037440765.1 Solibacteraceae bacterium | reverse complement strand
GGCTTCCGCCCGTAGAGTTCCGACAGGTCTCTGCCGGGAGGCTGGCCCACCGCCATGTCCGCCGAGTTCCGCAGCACCAGTTGAATCCGCCCCTCGTTGCCCGCCAGAGTGAGGATCTCGGCCTGCTCGGGACTGACCAGCAGCGTCACCACCGGCACATTGGACGCCCGTCCGCTGGCGTCCGGCTGGAGCTGCTGGCCCGCCGATACAACCGGGACGTTTTGCAGGATGGTGGAGATACGCGCCCCGTCCTCGCCCGGCGGCCGCACCGTGACCAGCACGTCGACTCGCATGCCGGGAAGCACGAAGCCGGCCACGCCCACCACTTCGTTCACTTTGACCGCCACGGCGCGCATCCCCGGCGGAATCACGGGCGCCAGCCCGAAGCCGCTGCCTCGCTCGGCCAGCCGCGCGGCGTTGACCGGTTCATCGGCCAGGATGCTGCTGACCACCGGGCGGCCGACTACTTCCTCGACCTTGCCGAAGGAGCCGGCAGGAATCCGGTCCTTGGCCACCCGCACCAGCTTCACGTCGCCCGGCTTGATCTGCACACCCACGGCCAGCGGCTGGGCGGCAACCACCAGTTCCGCCGTTTCCGCCCTGGCGCTGCCCCCGGACCTGCCGCCGGCGCGCGAAGTCATTTGATAGAAGATGCTGGATACCACGAGTGCAAACAGGAGACTTACACCCAGGACAGTGAGGAAGCGGCGGTCCATGTTGGTTCTCTGGCCTCCCTTCTATCGTCCGGGCCGCCCGGCGGGATTAGCCGGCTGCCGGGGCGCGCTCGTACAGAATCGCCTGGCGGTCCGACGCCACCCTGCGCCAGCCCCGGTCGCGGTCCAGCAGCCCGGCCAGGGGCCAATCGGCGGGGATCAGAACCAGGCCGAAGTCGTACTTCTCAATGGTCTTCTCCCAGCCCGCATGGCCTCCCATCAGCTTCAGGTACTCCCTGCCGAGTTCGGGGCCGTAGAAGTCGCTGCGGCCGTCAATGAACACTGTCAGGCGCGGCCAGTGGCGGTAGATCAGGTAGTCGCCCCACTCGTCCGTGGTAAAAACGCGGCTCCCGGTCCAGTGCACGGGCGCCGCCCTCATCAGGGATACCGGGAACTTCTCCTCGGGGAAATCCCGTGGCCACTTCGAAGCGGGGGTGAGCAGGATGGCGGCCGCCGCCGCCGCGGCGCTCCACGCGCTCAGCCGCCGGAAGCCGGGCGCCAGGTCGGCGCCGAGCTGCCACAGCAGGAGCGCCACGGAGCGGGCAGGCTTCGCCGACGCCCAGGTTTTCCACAGGCCGCTCAGCTCGGCGGCCACCAGCGGCGCCGCCAGCAGGACGAACAGCGGCACGTGGCGCACGCTGGAAAGCGCCATGTGCGCCCACGCCACCATGAGCAGGGCGTCCGCCACACGGCGTTGCGCCGCCAGCCAGCCGGCCACCATCAGCGCGGCCACCAGCAGCAGTTCGAAGTGCAGGAGGTTTTCCCCCCGGAAACGCGGCGACTGGAACTCGTCCACGGCGTTCCGGATCCAGTCCGAGGTCAGATAGCCCGCAATGTGCCGGTGCAGCCCGATCCCGTACGGGTTCACAAGCGACGCCGCCAGCGTCGCCGCCCCGAGCAGCGCATACCTGCGGCACCGGCTCCAGGGGGCCCGCCCCATCAGGGCCTCCACGCCGAGCCCCGCCGCCAGCAGCGCGAGCGACGCCGGCAGGGCGAAAAAGCCGCTATGCAGGTTGACCCAGCAGGCGGAAACCGGGACCAGCCACCATACCGCCCGGCCGGGCCGGCGGCGGTCGCGTTCCACCATCCACCAAGCCGCCGGCATCAGCAGCAGTGTGAATATATGGGGGCGCGCCAGGTAGTGTATGGAGGAGGCGCCGGCGCAGAGCAGCATCGCGGCCAGCGCCGCCAGCACCTGCGAGCCGCGCCACAGCGCCTGCTGGAAGACCACCAGCGCCCCCAGGGCCAGAGTGCAGCCGGCCAGGGCCGCTACGCCCGCCAGCCCGAACCAGCGGTGAAGGGCCGCAAACAGAACATCGGCGAGCCACTCCCAGGCGTACCAGGGCTCCCCGGGCCGCGAGTAGGAGAACAAGTCCCGCTCCGGGATGGACCGCGAGTCGAGGATCCACTCGCCGGTCCGGATGTGCCAGCCGGTGTCCCCGTCGGCCAGCAGGACCGTCCAGCCCTGACCGGCCACGAACAGCCACCCGATCAGCGAAACCAGCAGCAGGTCCGCCAGCGACGGTCGCAGCCACCCGGCCCGGCACACTCCTCCCAGCAGTCGCCGCACATGCGCTTATCGTCAGAGGCGGCCGGGGCCTGTATGCGCGGGCGCTGGCCGCCCTTACCGCACCGTGCCCACCTGGCCCGCCGCCATCAGGCGCGCGTCCATGCGGCCGAGCGAGCGCTCCATGGCCGGCCTGAGCAGGTCAATGTGCGGGATCTCAACCAGGTGCTCCGGAATCTGCCAGACCTGCTCGTCCGACGTCATCCACCGTATCCGGTCGAACCGCTTCAGGTTCACCGGCCGCGAGTAGCGCCGCAGCGTCTTCTCCCCCTTCAGGTTGAAGTAGTGCTCGAAGTAGGACAGGGCCAGCTCACGCAGCGTGCGATAGACCGGCTCCCGGCTTCTAAGGCCCGCGTAGTTGGACTTGGCCACCGCTCCCCAGTGCCCGTCTCTGCGGTAGACGGCCAGCACGTGGTCGTCATCCCTCACCGCCTCCAGGTCCACCAGCAGCGGAGGGTGGCCCAGCGCGCGCAACGCGGCGGCGCCCATCAGCGCCCCCTCCATGCAGTGCGCCATGCCCGACTTCAGCACGCGGCGGGGGGAATGGCAGGTGGGTCCGTCCGGCTCCTTGTTATAGGCCAGTTCGTCCAGAAACCGCTGTATCTTCCAGGGAGTAGTCAGTCGGCCGAACACGGCCCGCTCTGTCCGGTTGAATCCTTCAAGGAGCATGGTTTCAGGCCAGCATACAATGAAAGCGTGGTTCCCCTCCTGCTGCTTCTCTTGTTGCAGGCCCCGCAGCCGCCCGCCCGGTGGCAGATTGAAAGCCTGGAGGTCGAAGACCCCGGCGCCTACTCCCAGGCGGAGATCCTTGACTATGCCGGCCTCAGGATCGGCCAGTTGGCCGGCAAGGAAGAGCTCGAGTCAGCGCGGCGGCGCCTCACGGAGAGCGGCTATTTCGGCGGCGCCGGCTACCGCTACAAGCCCGCGCCCTCCAAAAAGGGAATCGCGGTCACACTGGAACTGGCCGAGGCCGGCGAAGCCTATCCCGTACGCTTCGAGCGGCTGGACGTGGCGGACGAGGAGATCGCCTCCGCGCTGAGAGCCTCCGACCCGCTCTTCCGCGACTGGATACCCGCCACTCCGGCGCTCCTGGAAAAGCACGCCCGCATCATCGAGCAGGCCCTGGCGGCGCGCGGCCGGAGGATCGAAGTCGCCGGCAGGCTGCGGCCCGACCGGGCCAATCGCCTGGCCGTGGTCTTCGCCCCGGCCGCCCGCGCTCCGGCCATCGCCCAGGTGCAGTTTGCCGGCAACAGCGCCGTCTCCACAGAGGCTCTCCAGGCCGCCGTCGCCGGTGTCGCCGTCGGGGCCGCATACATTGAGGCTGACTTCCAGCAGATCCTGGACGCGAGCGCGCGCCGCCTCTACGACGCCGGAGGCCGCATCCGCGTCCGCTTCCCCCGGGTCACGGCGACCAAAGCCGAGGCCGTCGACGGGGTGGCCGTTCTGGTGGAGGTGGACGAGGGCCAGGTCTACACCCTGGGCGGCGTGCGCCTGGCCGGCACAGGACTCCCTGAGGAGGAACTGCTGCGGGTGGCCGCCATCAAGACCGGCGGCGTGGCGGACTTCTCGCAGGTGGACGCCGGGGTCGAGCGAGTCGGGCGGCGGCTCACCCGCTCCGGCTACCTGAAGCCGGAGATCAGCGTCGAGCGGGAGATCGACGACGAGGCGCTCGGGGTGGACGTCGTGATTCACGTCACGCCGGGGCCTCAGTTCAGCTTCGGCCGTCTGGCCGTTGTGGGGCTGACTCTGGACGGGGAGGCCCAGGTGCGCCGCCTGTGGTCGCTCAAGCCCGGCGCCCCCTATGACCCGGACTATCCCGAGTTTTTCCTGAAGAGCATCCGCGAGAAGGGGGTCTTCGATAACCTGGGGAAGACAAGGGCCGAAGCCACAATCGACGACGCCCGGCGCACGGTGGACGTAACCGTCCGGTTTCACGAGTGATGGATCGCAGGCCACCGGCTCGGGGCCCTGCGCGCCGGGGTTGCCAGCCCGCCCGGCTAAGCCCGGTCGCGGCCCCTGGTGATGTGCGCCTCCCTCCCGGCGGGGCGAGCGCCGGGCCCGGCCTCGCCCCAGGGTCAGCCGTACCCCAGCCAGCGGCGCCGGGCGTCATAATGCAGAGATGAGAACGCTGGCGTTGCTCTGCCTCTGGGCCCTGGCCTGGCCGGCTGTGGCGCAAACCAAACCCACGGCTGCCGTGGCCGATACTCCGCGCAACCGCCTGGCGGCGGCGCAGAGGTACCTGAAAGCTGTGCCGCCCATGGAGATGGTCAAGGAGAACGTGGACCAGCTGGCCGCGCGGCTGCCCGAAGACCGCCGGGAGGAATTCCGGGAGGCGCTGGCCAAGGTGCTCGAAAGCGAGCGGATGGAGAAGATCACGCTCGACGCCATCGTCAAGCACTTCACCGTGCGGGAGATCAACGCCCTGGCGGCGTTCTACGGGTCTGCCGAGGGCCGCTCGATCGGCAAGAAGTTCAGCGCCTACATGGCCGACGTGATGCCGCTGATCCAGGAGGAAGTCTCCAAGACCCTCGCCGGCCTTCACGACCACGAGCACTAGCGCCCTTGAGGGAGAGAACTTGATGCACTTGCGTCAAGTTTCAGGCGGCGAGTTTGGCATGATCGACCCAAGCGGTGACCTGCCGTTCGGGTTTATCGAAACTGCGCCTCAGTGAGCAGGGACATAGGGAAGGATGGGATGCAAGGGAAGGAAACCGCAGGTGTCCTTCCCTTGCGCGAAGGCACGTCCAAACCCGGTTGCCGCAACGCAATCCAGATCTGCATGCTTGTTGGTCTGAGGCGGAGCCTCGCAGGTGTCCCGAGTCAGAAGTTCGCTGAACAAATGCGCCCGCTGGCTGATGTGCGGGGTTTTGTGCCGCAGTTGGCGGATGGCGCACAGCAGCCGGGCCCTGCGGGGGAAGCTCCACGGGCACCCACCGGCCCGCGCCGCCGCCGTCGCGGCTTCCCCGCCTGATCTTCGCTCACCCTCCCGGTTCAGCGCCGAGCCCACCGCCTGAACAGATGGGACGCTCTGACGCTTACCGTTCAGTGACCCCCTGGGCGGCCAAATCCGCCTTGGCCTGAATCTCCGCCCGTCGCATCTCCCGCTCCCTCTCCTGCCTGGGCATGTCGGGCCTCAGCTTCTGAATCGCCTGGCCCAGGGATCTGCCGGCCATCAGCT
>JBBITL010000046.1:0-27981 GCA_037440765.1 Solibacteraceae bacterium | reverse complement strand
CATGCTTGACGCCGTCGAACGGCAGGCCCAGGTTGTTTGACACGCGTACGGCGGATACAAACTGGCCGAGGTTGCCAAAGCCGGCGGCAGCGTCGGCGACATTGGCCCCGTCCGGCAACAGAGCCTGAAGCCGGGCGCCCAGTTCCGGATTCTTGTGCAGAGCCTGAGCGGCGGCCATGTTCCGGGCGGCTTGAGGGCCGCGCGCCGCTGGCCGAGCCTTGCCGGAACCGGCCTGCTGCTCCGGCCCGGGCGCGGTTCGCGCTGCCTGGCCGGGAGGCGGCCCGCCGGCCTTGCCCCCTCCGCGTCCACTCTGGGCGACGGCCGGGGACGCAACGAAACACAGACACGCCCCAAGCATTAACAACAGTCTTGCCGAGGTTTGCATACAGTGTTCCCTCCTTTCACAAACGACGGGTCTTGATCAACGAGCGTACATCCAGGCCGAGTCCGGCCGAAGCGGTGTCCAGAGCGTATGTGCGGCTGCGAGAGTATACGGCGATGAAACTGAGCGTCCGCGTGAGCCGCGCCGTCAACCACGCCGAGGCGCCATCGTCCCTGGTGAGAGACGACCCGCCGGTGGCGACCGCGGAAGTCCCGAACACCGGCTTCTTCCCTGAACCCTGCCCGCCAGCGGCGCCCGTCCGCCCCGGCGGCCCCTGCACCGCCTGTCCGGGCGCCACCCTGCTGTAGATCTTCTGTTGGCCTGCCGGCAGCACGGTGTAGGCCGAGGCTCCGCCGGAAACCGGCCCGGCAAGCCGGACCTGAGCGCCGCCCTCCACATGAACGTTGAGGCCAAGAGCGGAGAAGGGGCGAATCCAGAAGGGCGAGTCGGTGATCGCGTTGGCCACACCCAGACTTGCGAACGGAGTCACCCTTCCAATGTCCCTGGCCACGCCGTGGGTCCAGTCAACGGTCACCCTGCCGGTGCTGAAGCCTCTGGACTTATCCCCCGTGGGCGCCGTCACCGAGGCGACCGACCAGTAGCGCAGCAGCGACGTATCCAGAGCCAGGCTCAAATTGAGGTACGCGTTTCCGATCCCGCGGGCCGGTTCAGACGCGGTTCCGTCCGGCGCCGCGGCGGGCCTGACCAGGTAGAACGGCACCCCGCCGGATAACTCGAAGTGCTTGTTGAAGCTGTAGCCCAGTGAGCCGTCGAACCTGTGAACCTGGCCGAAGTCGGAAAAACTGGCGGCATAGCGCGCGGAGGCCGCGGCGCCGCGATCCTGGCCGAACAGGGCTGAGGGTAGGCACAAAGCCAAGGCCAGAATCTCCCTCCGAATTCGGATGCGCATAGGCCTAAGGGCAACTTGCAAGGGGGCTGCCATTCTTGCTGGATCTGCCGGTCAGATAGCAACTCCAATAAAACGTGTTTGTTGCATACTAAGGCTGGCCGGCTGGGCGACACACCTGACCGCTTATGCCGAACTGATGAAGTGAGGATTCTGCATTGTCGCGCAGGAATTCCCGCCACAGGAGGCGCGCGATGGCCTGGCGGCAGACCATGGGTGGGATTTCGCCCGCCCCGCTGGCACCTGCCGCCTTAGGGGTTTCCTGTGCCCGAGTTGCGATGGGGGCCGCGCCACTGGTAGATTCAAGCTTGCAGCACCCGCGCAGGAACTCCGCACGTTCATGCTTGCTTCAACCTTGAGCCGGGAAGAGGCGCTTCACTGGCTCGCCCTAAGGCTGGTGGTCGGCCTCGGCAGCAGGAGGGCAGGACAACTGATCGAGAGGTTCCGAACGCCGCAGGCCGTGTTCCGGGCCTCGCCTTCGGAACTGGAGGCGGCCGGCCTGAACCCGAGCCTGGCGCGGAGTATCTCGAGCGGCTGCGCGTTTGAAGAGGCCGCCGGTCAGCAGGAGCGGGCGTTGGAAACGGCGACGGAGATCGTCCCGTTGTCCGACCCGCGCTACCCCGCCCGGCTGCGCGAGATTTTCGACCCCCCGGTGGTGCTGTTCGCGCGCGGGCGGGTGGAACTGCTCGGCTCGCTGATGCTTGGGGTGGTGGGGACGCGGCGGCCCACGCCTTACGGCCTGGCGGTGGCCGAACGGCTGGCGGGGGATCTGGCGCGAGCCGGTCTTACGATAGCAAGCGGCATGGCAAGAGGCATCGACACGGCGGCGCACAAGGGGGCCCTGGCGGCCGGGGGCGATACCGTGGCTGTGTTTGGCTGCGGCGTGGACGTGGTGTATCCTTCAGAAAACAGGAAGCTGGCGGCCGAGCTGGCCAATAAGGGGCTGCTCCTTTCTGAGTTTCCGATGGGAGCGCCGGCCCATCCCCAGAACTTTCCGATCCGCAACCGCATCATAAGCGGCATGAGCGCAGGCGTGATGGTGGTGGAAGGCGCCGAGTTCAGCGGGAGCGCGATCACCGCCAAGCTGGCCGTCGACCAGGGGCGAGAGGTGTTCGCCGTGCCCGGGAACATCACCTCCAAAATGAGCTGGGGGCCAAACCTGCTGATTAAGCAGGGAGCCAGGCTGGTTCAGGACTGGAATGACGTCACCAGCGAACTACAGCCCGGGGACCGGCGCCGGCTCGCCGACATTGCCAGGAGGCGCATGGCATTGGAAGCGGATACAAACAGGGAAACTGCGGCGGGCGAACAGCCGTCCTTGCCCTTTAGCCCAAGCGCCGCCCTGGGGCGCCGCCTTCTGGAATACTTGAAGGTGGACGCCGCGACTCATATTGACCTGCTGGTGGAGCAGTTCGTGGACTGCTCGCCGTCGGAGCTGATAGCCGGCCTGTTCGAGCTCGAGATGCAGGGGTTGGTCCGGCAACTGCCGGGAAGAAATTTCGTGAAAGTGTGGTGAGCGGCCCGCCGGGCGCCGCCGCCAATTCGATTGATATGCCCAAGTCACTCGTGATCGTCGAGTCGCCGGCAAAGGCGAGAACGATCGGCAAGTATCTGGGAAAGCAGTACATCGTGAAGGCTTCTCTCGGCCACGTCAAGGACCTTCCCAAGAAGGTCCTGGCGGTGGACATCGATCGGGGATTCGAGCCCACCTACGAGGTCATTGAAGGCAAGAAGAAGCTCATGCAGGAGCTGCGGCAGGCTTCAAAGGGCGCGGAGGCCGTCTACCTGGCCGCTGACCCGGACCGCGAAGGGGAGGCGATCTGCACCCACCTGGCCGAGGAACTGCGCTCCGGCAAGGACGGCCAGCCTCGCTTCTGGCGCGTGATGTTCAACGAGATCACCCGGCACGCAATCCTGCGCGCTTTCGAGAAGCCCGTCGAGCTCAGCCAGAGCCTGGTGGACGCCCAGCAGGCCCGCCGCGTCCTGGACCGCCTGGTGGGCTACAAGATCTCCCCGCTTCTGTGGGACAAGGTCAGGCGTGGGCTTTCCGCCGGCCGGGTGCAGACAGTGGCGCTGCGGCTGATTGCAGAGCGCGAGCGGCTGATCCGCGAGTTCCAGAAGCGCGAGTACTGGACCATCGACGCGCACCTGGGGGCATCCAAACCCCCGGTTATAGTGGCCCGCCTGATAAGGCGGGGCGACCAGGCGATCGAGATCCCCGATGAGGCCGCCGCGCAGGCCCTGGTTGGCGTCCTCGGCGGCGCCGCCTACACGGTGAAGTCGGTCGAGACGCGCGAGAAGAAGCGCCACCCGGTACCCCCGTTCATCACTTCCACTCTCCAGCAGGAGGCCAGCCGCAAGCTGCGATTCAGCGTGAAGCGCACCATGATGCTAGCCCAGCGGCTCTATGAGGGAGTGGAGCTCGGCAAGGAAGGCTCCGTCGGCCTTATATCCTACATGCGCACCGACAGCACGCGCGTCTCCGCCGAGTCTCTGGAGGAGGTGCGCGGCCTGATCGCGGAGCGCTTTGGCAGCCAGTATCTTCCGCCGGAGCCCAACTACTACAGGGGTAAGAAGGACGCCCAGGACGCGCATGAAGCCATCCGGCCGACATCCGCCCTGCGCACGCCGGAGTCGGTCGCCAGGCATCTCAGCGAGGACGAACTGAAGCTGTACCGTCTCATCTGGATGCGGTTCACGGCGTCGCAGATGACGCCCGCCGTGTTCTTCCAGACGACTCTGGACGTCCAGGCCGAGGGCCGGGACGGGAACCTGTACACGTTGCGTGAAACCGGCAGCGTGCCGAAGTTCGACGGCTTCCTGGCGGTCTACGAAGAGGGCAAGGACCAGAAGGACGAGGAGGACGAGGAACTCAAGCACCGCCTCCCTCCGGTAGTCGAGGGCGAGAAGCTCAAGTTCAAGACACTTACGCCGGAGCAGCACTTCACCGAACCTCCGCCGCGGTTCACCGAGGCCACCCTGGTCAAGGAACTGGAGGCGGACGGCGTAGGCCGGCCCTCCACTTACGCCTCGATTTTGTCCACCATACAGGAGCGCGAGTATGTCAGAAAGCAAGGCGGCCGCTTCTTCCCGACCGAGCTCGGCATGGTGGTGACCGATCTCCTGATAGAGAATTTCGACGACATCTTCGACGTGACCTACACCGCCCGCATGGAGGAGGCCCTCGACAGGATCGAAGAGGGCGAGCTCAACTGGCGCAAGGCCATGGCGGAGTTTTACGAGAAGTTCTCCGCCGACCTCAGCCGGGCCGAAGTCCACATGACCAACATCAAGCGGATGGAGAAGCCCACCGACGTGGTCTGCGACAAGTGCGGCAAGCCCATGGTCATCAAGTGGGGCCGCCACGGCAGCTTCATCGCCTGCACCGGATACCCGGAATGCACCAACACGCGGGAGCTCCCCGTGGACATCACCGATGTGGACAAAACGGGCCTCTCCGAGCAGGGCGACGAGGAGTACTGCCCCAACTGCGGCCGTACCATGGTGCTCAAGAAGGGGCGCTTCGGCCAGTTTTTCGCGTGCACGGGATATCCTGACTGCAAGACAACCAAGCCGGTGGGCGCCGTCGAAAAGAAGCCGGATGTAGCTCTGGAGGAACTCTGCCCCAAGTGCGGGCACAATCTGGTGGTCAAGCACGGGCGCTTCGGAGAGTTCACCGCCTGCGGCAACTACCCCAAGTGCAAGTACGTCAGACAGAAGACCATCGGCGTCACCTGCCCGTCCTGCAAGCAGGGGGAGATCATCGAGCGCCGCAGCAAGCGCGGCAAGACATTCTGGGGGTGCAGCCGCTACCCCGACTGCGGCTTCGTGGCCTGGGCCAGGCCCGTGGCCGAGCCCTGCCCTCAGTGTGGAGCGCCCTACCTGACCGAGAAGCGGCTGAAGGCCGGCCTCACTCTGGCGTGCGCCAACAGCGAGTGCAAGTTCAAGAAGGTCCTGGAGCCCGCACCCGCCTAGTCTCCCGAGTCGGAAGTTCGCAGGCCTGCAAGCCCGCTCTCTCACAGTCGCGGTTCTGTGCAGCGCCTCGAACGCACAGAACCGCGCGTCAGCAAGCGGGCGCATTTGTTCAGCGAACTCCTGACTCGAGACACTAGCCGTCAGGAAGCGGCTAAGACATAAGCTAAGATATAGGTTCGGATGCCGCTCATCCTGTTACAGACCGCGCCGGGGCTCGGCCGTCTCGGGCCGGCGGCCGTGCTGGATATTCTGTTGGTGGCGTTCCTCATCTACCACTTCTTCATGCTCGTGAGAGGGCGGCGGGCTGCCCGGGTGCTGGTCGGAGTGGGAGTAGTGATGGGGCTGTACCTGGTGTCGGTGCTGGCCGGCCTCGGCCTGATGCGCTCCCTGCTGGAGATGGTCCTGCCCTACACCCCCCTGGTCCTGATCGTTATCTTCCAGAGCGAGATACGCCGCACGCTGATCCGAATGGGGCGGCGCCGCTGGCTGGGTTTCGGCGGGCGGTTGCAGCGGCTGGAGTCCGCCGACGAGATTCTCCTGGCTCTGCGCCGGTTGCGCCGGCTGAGCACCGGCGCGCTGATAGTCCTGGAGAGGGATACGGGGCTGCGAACCTTCATCGAGAGCGGCGTTCCGCTGGACGCCCGCCTGTCCCGGGACCTGCTGCTGGCGATCTTCAGACCCGGAGGAGAACTGCACGACGGAGCGGTCATCGTGCAGCGGGACAAGATCGCGGCCGCCGCCTGTTTCCTCCCGCTCAGCATGAACCCGGCGCTGGCGCGCACGCTCGGCACGCGCCACCGCGCTGCGATCGGCATCACGGAAGAAACCGACTGCCTGGCGATCGTCGTGAGCGAGCAGACCGGGCGGGTCTCGGTGGCGGCCTTCGGCGAGATCGAGCAGAACGTCACGCTCCACCGCGTAGCCGAGGTCATGGCCAGGCACTTCGGGCGGCGCGCCACCAGCATGCTGCTGCTGGAGGAGCCTGACGAAGAGACGGCCCCGGGAGCTGGCCAGCGGAAGGGAGCCGGGCAGGCATGAAGAGGCTTCTGTTTGAGAACCTCGGCTGGAAGCTGCTGTCACTTCTGCTGGCCGTGTTCCTCTGGTTCGCCGTGGTCGGAGCGCCTGAGTACTTTCTGGACACGCTGCCCGAACGGGTGCGGAGCCTGCTGGGTGGCTAAGGAGCTCTTCGGGACCGACGGGATCCGCGGCGTGGCGGGGCAGTTTCCGCTCGATCCCTCCACCATTTACGCGGCCGGTGTGGCGCTGGGGAGGCTCGCCAGGCAAATGGGGCCGGCTCCCGAGGTTCTCATCGGCATCGACACGCGCGAGTCCGGGCCTTGGATCAGCAGCCACCTGGCCGGCGGGCTGGCCGCCGAGGGCGTGCGGGCGCGGTTTGCCGGACTGGTAACCACGCCCGGAGTCGCCTACCTGACCAGGGTGGACGATTTCGTGGCCGGCGTGATGGTCTCCGCCTCTCACAATCCATACCAGGACAACGGGATCAAGATCTTCGGCCATTCCGGCTACAAGCTGCCCGACCAGCAGGAGCACCAGCTGGAAGCCGGGATCTTCAGCCTGATCGAGGGCGGCGTGGAACCGGCTCCCGTGACGCTCGAAGAAGACCCCGGGCTGGATCAGGCTTACCTGGATTTCCTGGCCTCTACGATCCACTTTCCGCTGGCCGGACTGCGGCTTGTGATGGACTGCGCCAACGGAGCGGCCACCCGCCTCGGACCGGAGTTGCTTGGCCGCCTGGGAGCGCAGGTCCACGCGATCCACTGCTCGCCGGACGGCCGCAACATCAACCTGAACTGCGGCGCGCTGCACACCGAATCGCTGCAAGAGGCCGTGCGGAGCCGGGGAGCGGACCTGGGAGTGGCCCTGGACGGCGACGCGGACCGGGCGATGTTCGTGTCTTCGAGCGGCCGGTTGGTGGACGGCGACGGCGTGATGCTGCTGGTGGCGCGCCATCTTCTGGCGCGCGGAGAGCTGAGTGGCCCGGAAGGGCGGCCGGCGGTGGTCTCCACCGTCATGTCCAACCTGGGGCTGGAGCTGGCGCTGGCCAAAGAGGGCATCAGCATGCCGCGCACGGCGGTGGGCGACAAGTACGTGCTCGAGGAGATGCGCCGCATCGGGGCGGTGCTCGGCGGAGAGCAGTCCGGGCACGTCATCTTCCACAGCCACGCGACCACCGGGGACGGCCTGCTGACCACGCTGCGCGTCCTGGAGGTAATGCTGGCCAGCGGGCGGGGCCTCGACGAACTGACAGCCGGCCTGGAGCGCTACCCGCAGAAGCTGGTGAACGTCCGCGTGCGCGAGAGGCGCCCTCTGGACCTGCTGCTGGAAGTGGCCGGCGCCATCGAGGCCGCCGAGAGAGCCTTCGGCGAAACCGGCCGCATCCTGGTCCGGTACTCGGGCACCGAGCTGCTGGCCCGGGTGATGATTGAAGGCGCCGACGGGCGCCTCGTCGAGGAGCATGCCGGCCGGATCGCCAGCGCCATCGAGCGCGCAATCGGCGCAACCGGAGGCGAAGCGCAGCCGTCCAGCCTTACGTGAGGAGCGCGCCATGGGAAAATTCTGCGCAGTGATGTTGCTCGGCTGCCTGCATTTGTTAGGGCAGGCAGACCGCACCGAGAAGGTCTACCAGACCCAGTGGGATAACGTCCTGCCGCAGGTGGCGGATGGAGGCGGATGGACCACCCGCATCTGGCTCGTGAACATGGGCAACTCACAGGCCACGTGCAAACTCTATTTCTACAAGGCCGACGGCAGCGCCTGGAACGTCAGCTTGAAGGGCCAGGGCCAGGCCTCCAGCGTCTGGACCATAAGCCTCCCCGTCGGGGGATCGATGTTCATCGAGACCGCCCGGCTAGACCCTCACACCACGGAGGGATGGGCCTACATGGAAACCACAAACTGGATCTCCGGCATGGCATCCTTCATCGCCGACTGGAGCGGGATGTACGCCGAGGGCGTGGTGCCGTTCGCTCCGGAGAACGACGTGAAGCTGTTCATCCCGTTCGACAACCGGAACGGCTACGTGACATCGGTGGCGCTGGTGAACCCCTACATGCCTCCGGCTCAGGGCAGTCGAACCGCTACCGTCAGGGTGCGGTTCCTCGATACCGACGGGACCCTGATCCTGGCCGACACTTTTCAGCTTGGGCCATTGAAGCACACCGCGTTCGGAACGACGGACCGGTATCCGGCGACGCTCGGCAGGAATGGCGTCATGGAGATCACGGAGACCAGCGGCAACGCAGGGCTGTCGGCGCTGGGCTTGCTGTTCAGCCCGCGCGGCACGTTTACGTCGATCCACTCGGTGAGTATCGACCCGCACTATTTCTGACCGAGCGCGGCCGGCCGCCTACTCGCTCTTGAGCGCACGCACCATCAGCTCGCGGATGGCGTCTCTAGGGGCCTTGCCGTGGCGGAGCATCTCGAACATCTGCTGCGTGATCGGCATCTCCACCGAGTGTCTCGCGGCCAGTTCCACCGCAGCGTAGGTGGTCCTGACGCCCTCGGCTACCGTGTGGGTGGAGGTCAGGATCTCGTTCAGCTGGTGGCCGCGGGCCAGCTTCATCCCGACCGTTCGATTGCGGCTGAGGTCGCCTGTGCACGTGAGAACCAGGTCGCCGAGGCCGGCCAGGCCGGCGAGCGTCCGCGTCCTGGCGCCCATGGCCGTGGAAAGCCGGGTCATCTCCGCCAGGCCCCTGGTAATCAGAGCGGCCATGGTGTTGTTGCCAAGGCCGAGCCCGTGGCAGGCGCCGGCGCCGATGGCTATGACGTTCTTGAGCGCGGCGCCCATCTCCACTCCGGCCACGTCCGAGTTGGTGTAAAGCCTCAGCGAAGGCCCGGAAAACGCCGTCTGAATCTTCCTTGCCAGATCCAGGTTCGCGGAGGCCACAACCACGGCCGCGGGCTCCCCGCGCGCCACCTCGCGGGCGAAGGTCGGCCCGGAAAGCACCGCGATGTCGGGCTTGAAGCGCGCACTGACGACGTCCCGGATCAACTGCGACATGCGCAGCAGGCTGCCCTCCTCCAGGCCCTTGGTGGCGCTCACCAGCAGCATCGAAGGGCGCAGGTGCGGGAGCATCTGCGTGTACAGCTCGCGCGCCAGGTGCGAAGGCACAACCCCGAGAACCGCGTCCGCATGTTCCAGGGCCTCGCCCATCTCGGTGGTGACGGTTACGTTGGGCGGAATGTTGAAGCCGGGAAGATACATGTCGTTCTCCCGCAGCCTCGACATCCGCCGCGCGAGATCCTTCTCATAAACCCAGACCCGAACCTTCGAGAACCTGCTCGCCAGCGTCACCGCCAGGGCAGTGCCCCAGCTCCCTGCTCCGATGATGCTCAGGTTGGTCATGGGCGTTTGCCCCCGAACGAGAAGACGTGCTCGGTTCCCGCTCGCAGCCTCCGGATGTTGGCGCCGTGCCGCCAGACGATGAAGGCGCCCGCCACGCACGCCGACAGCGTCACCGGCCATGGCGGATGCGAAATCAGCCACACAGCCAAGGGCAGGAGCGCGGCCGCCAGCACGGAGCCCAGTGAAACGTACCGCGTCACCGCAACGGTCACAACAAAGACGGCCAGAACCGCCGCCAGGGGCAGGGGCGTCAGACGCAGGAAGGCTCCCACGCAACTGGCCACCGCCTTGCCGCCCCTGAATTTCAGAAAGACCGGGAAGGCATGTCCTGCCATGACGCCGAGCGCCGACAGGCTCATCCACAACTCCGAACCCTCGGTGAGCCGCCCGGCCGCCCACACGGCAAAGTAACCCTTCCCTATGTCCAGCAGCAGCGTGACGACGCCCGCCGCGCGCCCCGAGGTGCGCAGCACGTTGGTGGCGCCGATGTTGCCGCTGCCCGCGGCGCGGACGTCGCGGCCGCTGGTGAGCTTGACCAGCAGGTAACCGAAGGGGATGGCGCCGGCCAGGTAGGCGATGACGACGGCAAGGGTCTCGTTCATGAGCCAGCCAGCGAAAACGACGCCAACTTCGTGTAGACGGAACCGGAACCGGTCAACTCGCTCCGGTAGAGGTGGTGACGGTCCGCGACGAATGACCCGAAATCCTCGGAATCGAGCCCGGCGATCGCCTCCCTGAGACGATCAAGAGGAGCGGGCGCCTTGATGCGCGCCAGTGTCAGGTGCGGCGAAAAGGGCCGGCTTTCGCGCGCCACTCCGATGCGGGCCAGCGACCGGTCCGTGTCCCGGGCCAACTCGGCCAGGGCGGTGTCCGCCTTGACGCCCGCCCAGAACACGCGGGGCTCGCGCGGATTCGGGAACCATCCCAGTCCTTGCACCGTGATCCGTAGCGGCGGCGGGAGCGGCAGGCCGCCGAGCACAGCAGTCAGCTCTTCCAGGCGCGCTTCGGGCCACTCACCTATGAACTTGGTGGTGATGTGCAGGCTGCCGGGCGAACTCCACTTCAGAGGCGCGCTCGGCCTCAGCCGTTCGACGAGGCGCGAAAGATTCCCTTGCATCTCGACGGCGAGATCGACTCCCGTAAACAAACGCATTCTTTGACGCGGGGAGAGTGCTAATCTCCTTACGGTAGTCATTTTCCGTGAATTTCGACGTTATTGCAATGGAAGCGGCCAAAAAAGACGCGACGGAGGCGGGGGCGCATCGCGGCCCCGCGCTCCCGCGGGCGTTTTACGAGCGCCCCACGGTGGAGGTGGCCCGGGAACTGCTCGGAAAGATTCTCATCCATGGACGCAGCGCCGGCCGCATCGTGGAGGTGGAGGCTTACCTTGGCAGCCAGGATCGTGCCGCGCACGCCTGGCGCGGCCTCACCCCCCGCACCGGGGTGCTGTTCGGACCACCCGGCTGCGCTTACGTCTACCTAATTTACGGGATTTACGAATGCCTGAACGTGGTGGCCGAGCCGGAGGGTTCGCCCGGCTGCGTGCTGATCCGGGCGCTGGAGCCGCTGGCGGGCCTGGGTCAGATGCGGCGCCGCAGGCCCGGCGCCCGGCGACTGGAGGAACTGGCCTCCGGCCCCGGCAAGCTGACCCGCGCCATGGGCATCACCCGGCGCCACAACGGAGCCGATCTGACCAGCGGCCGGCTTGTCATCCGGCCGGACCCGGCGGAGCAGGAGTTTGACGTAGAGATCACGCCCCGCATCGGGGTGCGGCACGCGGCCGATCGACCATTGCGCTTCCTCATCGCCGGCAGCCGCTTCGCCAGCCGCTGAGCGGCGCTGTGCTAAGTTCAGACTATGTTGAAGCCGACCATTTTCCGTGAGTACGACATCCGCGGCGTAGCCGAGGCGGACCTGGCCAGCCCGGATGTCGAGCTGCTGGGTCGCGCCATCGGCACGTACCTGGGCAGGCGCGGAGCGGCCGCCGTCAACCTCGGCCGGGATTGCCGTCTGAGTTCCTCCCGGCTGCGGGACGCGGTCGCCAGGGGCCTGGCCGCCGCCGGCTGCCAGGTGACCGACATCGGCGTGGTACCCACGCCCGTGCTGTACCATTCCGTCTTTCACATGAAGGCGGGCGGCGCGGTGATGATCACCGGCAGCCACAATCCGTCCGAGTACAACGGCTTCAAGGTGATGCACGGCGCCAGCACCATCCACGGCGCCGAAATTCAGGAGCTGCGGAAGCTGATAGACACCGGTGACTTGGCCTCCGGCGCGGGATCTGTCAAGACCGCCGAAGCCGGGGCCGCCTACGTTGAGGACGTCGTCTCCCGCATCCGGCTCTCCCGCCGCGTGAAAGCCGTCTTCGACGCCGGCAACGGCACGGCCGGCCCGGTGATGCGGCAGATCCTGAGCCGCCTGGACGTAGACGCGACCGAACTGTTCTTCGACATGGACGGCAGCTTCCCCAACCACCACCCCGATCCCACGGTAGAGAAGTACCTGGCCCCCCTGGTGGCCGCCGTCCGCGACGGGAAGGCGGAACTGGGCATCGCCTTCGACGGCGATTCGGACCGCATCGGCGCCGTCGACGAGCACGGCAACGTCGTCTGGGGCGACCAACTGATGCTGATCTACGCCCGCGAGATCCTGGCGCGCAAGCCGGGAGCAACGTTCATCGGAGAGGTGAAGTGCTCCCAGGTGATGTACGACGGGATACGCAAGCTCGGCGGCAACGCCATCATGTACCGGACCGGCCATTCGCTGATCAAGGCCAAGATGAAGGAGACCAAGGCGGAACTGGCGGGCGAGATGAGCGGCCACATCTTCTTCGCCGACCGCTACCATGGCTTCGACGACGCGCTCTACGCGGCCTGCCGGCTGCTGGAAATCGTCGCCGCGTCGGGCCGCCCCCTGTCGGCGCAACTGGAGGACGTGCCGAAGATGGTGGTCACCCCCGAGATCCGCGTGGACTGCCCCGACGAACTGAAGTTCAACGTCGTCCGGCGGGTGGTGGACCACTTCAAGAAGATACGGGAGGTGATCGACATCGACGGCGCCCGCGTGCTGTTCGAGGAAGGCTGGGGACTGGTGCGCGCCTCCAACACGCAACCCGTGCTGGTGCTGCGCTTCGAGGCCGCGAATTCCGAGCTGCTCGGCAAGTACCGCGCCGAAGTCGAAGCGGCGCTGGCCGAGGCCAAGTCCGCCTGCGGCGCCTGACGCCTGTAGGGAGCCGCCAGCGCGAGCGAGCGGACTCGTCAGGCCGGCAACGTGTCTGCCGCCCGGATCAGAAACGCCACCAGGTTCCAGGCCACCACGGCCGCGTAGAACACGTTTACGCGCGCCAACAGCCGGCCGCGACCGCTCTTCCAGCAGAACAGGCCCAGGGCGGCCGCCAGGCTCTTGGCTATCAGGAGTCCGGCGAGCGGAGTGCCGGCGCCGGCCGACAGCAGCCGTATCAGGGGGTTCATCTCCTGCACGCCCGCCGCCAGAAAAGCCAGCGTCGTCAGCACGTCGAGCAACTGCAAGTAGATGAACTGCGTCAGCAGGTTAAGCACCGTCAAGCCATCCTATGGCCGAGCATGGATCAACACGCCAAGAATACTCGGGGCCCGGCCCGCTGTAAATACCAGACCGTAATGGAGGACCTTAGTACGCGGGTTCTAAGGCCCGGCGCTTACTCTGCGCGCCCGGCCAGAGGCTTGACCAGCGTGCCGCCGCAAACGGCCACGCCGGTCTGAACCAGGGCGGCCAGGAAGTTGGCGAACACCGAGTACACCGCCTGTTCGCTGACCTGCTGCCGGCCGGCCATGCGGAAGGACGCGGGCAGTTCCTTGTCGATCTGCAAGCGGACGGAGTTGGAGAGCGGCTTGCCGCGGGCGTCGCGCCGGTTGCCCAGGCGCATGGGGGTCTGAAGCACGGCCCCGGTGTGGCCGTCCACGTAGAACTGGCAGCGGGAAAACCAGCCCAGGTTGGTCGAGTCGGCGGCGTCGAAAAGCAGCAGCGGGCCCTGGCGCGATTCCGCCGTCAGCTCCACGGTGAGCCCTCGCGTCGTGTCGCTCACCTTGCATGCAAAGCCCGCATGCCGCGCGATCCTGGCGACGAGGTCCGCCTCCAGTTCCAGCGCGATCAACTGATGATTCCCTGCCTGAACGACCTGCACCATGTCCTCTACCATTCTACCTTCGCCTCCGGTGCCGCTATAGTGGTAGAGCATGACTGCGAAGGGAAGCCCGGCGACGGCCATGGTTTTCTGGGATATCGACGGCACGCTGATACGGCGCGCCGGCCCGCACCACCGGGAGGCCCTGGTAACGGCCGTGAGGCGCGTCACCGGACTGGAGACCTCGGTGGACGGCATCCCGATGCACGGGATGCTGGACCCGCAGATCCTGGCCGCCATGCTGGGCAACGCCGGGGCGCCGGCAGCCCTCATCCGGAGCGCCATGCCCGAGATACAGCGCCGCGCCGAGGCCGCTTATGCGCGCCGCTGCCCCAGCCTGGAGCGCAAGGTCTGCCCCGGCGTCCGGGGCCTGCTCAGCCGGCTGGAGAGAGCCGGCGTCCCGATGGGGCTGGTGAGCGGCAACTTCACGCGGATCGGCTGGAAGAAGGTGGAGCGCGCCGGCCTGCGGCGCCACTTCCGGATCGGGGTCTTCGCCGACATGGGCAAGGATCGGACGGCGCTGCTTCGACTCGCCATCCGGCAGGCCCGCCAGCGGGGCTGGATCGGGCGCGGCACGCGCATCTCGCTGGTCGGCGACACGCCGCGCGACGTCCAGGCCGCTCAGGCCAACGGCGTTCTGGCAGTGGCAGTGGCCACGGGGCTGTGCAGCCGCGAGGAACTGGCCGGGGCGCGCCCGGACATCCTGGTCGATGATCTGCGGAGCCTCCGGGCGGAGGCTCTGTACGCTTCCTGAGATGCCCACGGGCGAGGCACAGTCGCTTTCGGTCAAGCGGGCGGAGGTGGAGTTCCACAAGTTCGCCTCGCTCGGGGAGCCGGACCGCGCCATCCGCACTTACGCCGAGGAGAACCAGCGCCGCCGCGGTCTGATCCTCAAGCACCGCGAATTCATCGGCCCCCTTTCTCCGTTCCTCGAGATAGGCGCCAACGCCGGCCACACCAGCTACATGCTGGCGAACAGCTTTGACGCCCATGGCTATGCGCTGGATCTGTCGGCTGACGCCCTGCGCTACGGCGCGGCGCTCCAGGACGTCTGGAAGCTCTCCCGGGCGCCGGTGCGGATCGCCGGTGACGCGCTGAACCTGCCCTTCCGGGACGGCTCGCTGAGGCTGGTCATGGCCTACCAGATGCTCAGCCAGTTCATGGACATCGGGAGCGTCTTCACCGAGGTCCGGCGGGTGCTGGCCCCCGGCGGCGTGTTCCTGTTCGCCGAGGAACCGCTCAAGCGCCTGCTCTCGCTGCGGCTCTACCGCTGTCCCTATTACGATGCCATGAAGCCCTGGGAGCGGAAGCTGCACGACTGGGGCCTGCTCGGCTACCTGGTCAAGGACGTCATCGGCGCGGCCCAGGAAGAGAGTTTCGGCATCCGCCAGAACCACAGCATGGATCTGAAACGCTGGCACCGGCTGATCCGGGAGCACTTCGCCGACCAGCGCTACGAGATCTTCCCGGCCGAGCGCGGCTGGGGTGAGAGAGCGGTGGCGGGGCTGGCCCGGCTGGCCCGTCGGCGCGGCTCGGTGTGGACCGTGGCGCGGCTGCTGGGCGGGACGCTGGCCGCCGTCTGCCGCGCCGGCGGCGAGCCGGCGGCGGGCGTGTGGACTGCCGGCCGCTTCGAGAACCTGCTGTGCTGTCCCGATTGCCGCGGCCCGCTGGAACGCGCCGAAGACGATACGCTCGGCTGCTCCTGCGGGTACCGCGCCCCGAACGAGGGCGGCGTCTACAATCTGCTCCCCACGGTGGAACGGCGCGAGCTTTACCCCGGCGACCGCGCCGATATCGTGGACTTCTCCCTGCCGGGCCATGAGAAGGCCCTGGGAGACGGCTGGCACAAGGTCGAAGGAGTCTTCGGCAACAAGTACCGATGGATCGGCCCGCGCGCCTCGCTGACGCTCACGCCTCAGGCCGCCTCGGCCTGCCGGCTGCGCATCCGGGGCCACGCCTCGGAGGGCTGCTTCCGGCAGGGCGAGCCGGTCCGCGTCGAGGTTCTGGTGAACGGCAGCCGCGCCGGGCGCTGGACCCTGGAGCGGACCGGGCTGTTCGTCCTGGAGGCGGACCTCGCTCCCGCCGCCGGCTACACGGTCGAGATTCTGGCGTCTCCTGCCTGGCAGAGCCCGCCCGACGACCGGGTGATGACCGTCAACCTGAGCCTGGTCCGCCTGATCCCGGCGGACGGCGCAAAATAGCCTGAACCGCTCTCGGGCCCTGCCCGTATCATTTCACAAGAGGTGCTCCATGATTCCTAGAGCTCTTGCGTGCGCCCTTCTCGCCGGCCTCCTTGTGACGGCGGGGTGCGACATTGCGGAATTCGGTGATGCCACGCGGTTCCGGGAGGACTTTCACCAGGCCGTCCCGATGAAAGCGGGGGGCCGGTTGTACGTCGAGACCTTCAACGGCGCGGTGGACGTGTCCGGCTGGGACCGGGAGGAGGCCGACATCACGGCCACCAAGTACGCCGGCACGCAGAACGCGGTCGAGGCGATGAAGATCGACGTGGCGGTTTCGGGCGACTCCATTCGCGTACGCTCCATACGCCCGTCGGAGCGCTGGGGGAACATGGGCGTGAGGTACACCATCCGGGTGCCGCGCTCGACCACGCTGGAGCGGATTCAGACCTCCAACGGCGCCATCGACGTCAGTAACCTGGAAGCGCCGGCGCGCCTGACCACATCCAACGGCGCGGTGCGTGCCGACAACGTTGTGGGCGGCCTGGAAGCCTCAACATCCAACGGCTCCATAAGGGTAACCGCCTCGGCCATGGAGAACGGCCGGCCGCTGCGGCTGACGACCTCGAACGGTTCGGTGGAGCTTGCCGTGGACAAGCTGAGCTCTGGAGGCGCCGTGGTGCGGACCAGCAACGGCTCTATCACGGTGAACCTGCCTGAGTCCGCCAGCCTGGACGTGGAGGCCTCCACTTCCAACGCCCGGATCACCAACGATTTTGAGGACTCCTTCCGCGGCCGCTCCGACCGGCGCCGCCTGGAAGGCTCCATCGGCTCGGGCGGCCCCCGTCTGGAGCTGTCCACCTCCAACGGCAGCATCCGCCTTCGCAAGCGCTAGCGCGCGGTTCTGTGCTTTCGAGGTGTCGCACGGAACCGCGACCGTGAGGGAGCGGGCTTGCAGGCCTGCGGACTTCTGACTCGGGACACTAGGCTCTGAGAGCCAGTGCCCAGGCGTCTAAGGCGATGAGTTTCTGGATGTTTCGGCGGGAGAGCATCAGGAGCTCGTCGGTCCTGGCCACCGCCCGGCGGATCCAGTCGAACGACACGCGGCCGGCCACTTGCTCCATCTGGGGGCGCAATTCCGGGTTTCGGAATGTGCCCGCACCCTGGTGGATCGCCAGAAGGTCTTCGAGCAGTCCGTAGAGCACTTTGAGGTAGTCCTCGAGCTTCTCGCTCCTGCGCGCGGCGATGGCATCGGCGTGGTCCAGCCAGGAGTGGAAAGCAATGGCGCCGGCCGCGGCCTGGATCAGCGCGAGCATCACGCTGCGCCGGCGGTCGTACTCGGCCAGGTCCAGAGCGGCAGCGACTCCTGGGCTGCCTGAGGCCAGCGCGACGCGCCGCTCCGGCTGGTCCAGGCCGCGCCCGGCCACAAACCGGGACAACTCCTCTGCCGCCAGGGGAGCCAGGTGCAGCGGCACGGCACGCGACCGGATGGTGGGCAGCAAGTCGTGCGCGTTCTCGGCCGTCAGAACCAGTGTGAGATGGTCGGGCGGCTCTTCGAGCGTCTTCAGCAGGGAATTGGCGGCCTGTTCGTTGGCGCGGTCCAGCCGGTCGATCAGAAAGACGCGGCGGGCGCCCTTCTGCGGCTTGAACCGGGCGCGGTCGCGCAGCAGGCGCATCTGCTGGATGGTGATCTGGCGAAGCGGCCCGTCGGGCGGAAAAGTCACGAAGTCAGGGTGCGAAGCGAAAAACAAAGGTTCCTCGGCGCGTCTTTCGGAGGGCCACTTCTCGCGCTCCTCGATCAGCGCCATATTGGACGGGAGGCTCAGATCGTCCTGTTCGATGCGGTCCTGGCGGCCGAGCAGGCGGGCGCCGAGCCGCCGCGCCAGCGTGGCTTTTCCCACGCCCTCCGGGCCGGCCAGCAGCAGGGTCTGCGGAAGGCGGTCCTGTTCCACCATCCGCTCGAGCGCGGCCGCGACCCTGGCGTTGCCGTGGAAGTCCTCAAACACGCTGCCTCTTCAGGCGGGCCTCAGCCGCCTCCCAGACGGACTTCGCCACGGTTTCCGCGTCCCGGCGTCCGTCGATGACCACGATGCGCGCGGGTTCGGCCGCGGCGAGCTCGATATACGCCTGGCGCACGCGGCGGTGGAAGCCGGCCTCCTGGTCGTCCATTCTGGTCTCGGCGAAGCTGTGGTCATTTTCGGCCAATGAGCGGTTGCGGGCCTGCGCCCGCCCGAGACTCGTCTCCAGGTCGATATCGATAAGAAGCGTGAGGTCCGGCCTGAGCCCCCGGCAGGCGATCCGGTCCAGCGCCAGCACCACATCCTTGCCGAGGCCCCGCCCCACTCCCTGGTAGACCAGCGTGGAGTCGGTGAACCGGTCCGACAGAACGACCCGCCCTTCCCGCAGCGCCGGCAGTATCCGCTCGTCGACGTTCTGCGCGCGCGAGGCGAAGTACAGCAGCAGTTCCGAAGTGGGGCACAGGTCCTGGTTCGTCGCGTCCAGCAGGATGCGGCGGACCTGGGCGCCGATCGGGGTCCCGCCCGGCTCGTAAGTCTCAAGCACCTGGCGGCCCGCCTCCCGCAGCCGCGCGGCAAGCATGCGCATCTGGGTGGTCTTGCCACTGCCGTCGATCCCCTCGAAGGTGATGAACAGGCCGCGGCCGGCCTCAGTCGTAGACATAGTGCAGCACCTTCTTCAGGTCTTCCCAGGCTTCGCGCTTGGCCGACTGGTTGTAGGGGCGCAGCAGATACGAGGGATGAAAGGTCACCATCACCGGGATCTCGCGCCAGCGGTACCACTCGCCGCGCAGCCTGGTAACGCCCTCCTTGCGATCCAGCAGCGCCTTCACCGCCGTCGCTCCCAGCAGGCAGATGGCCTTGGGCCGGATGGCGAGCAACTGCCTCTCCAGAAACTGCCCGCAGATCTCCATCTCGTCCGGCTGGGGGGTGCGGTTGCCGGGAGGCCGGCACTTGACAACGTTGCAGATGTAAACGTCCTTGCGGAGAAGGGGGATGCCCTCCTTCTTCGCCGTGCCCTCGATCATCTGCGTCAGCAACTGGCCCGCCCGGCCGACAAAGGGCAGCCCCTGCTCGTCCTCCTCCGCCCCGGGGCCTTCCCCGACGAAGACCAGCCTGGCCTGCTCGTTGCCCGAGCCGAAGACTATGCGGGCGCGCCCTTCGTGGAGACGGCAGCGGCGGCACTCGCCGAGGTCGCCGCGGATGGCGGCCAGAAGCTGCGGGGGGCCGCTCGCTGACGCCGGCGGTTCGATGGAGGCGGGGTGTCCGCTGGCTGACGCTCGCGGTTCTGTGGACGGGGGCCGGACTTCCCCCCGCCTGTAGACGTGCGTGATCCCGAGGTCCCGGTAGAAGCTCAGGTATTGCCGCAGCGACTCCGGACTCATCGCGCGGCGTGCAGGGCCAGGCGCAGCTTCAGCGCCTCATCCAGGATGCGGTCGGCCACGTCGCGCTTGGAGGCCGGCGGCAGCTCCACGATCTCGCCGGTGGCCAGGGCCAGGATGACCTCGTTGGTGTCGCTCTCGAAACCGGCGCCCGCCTGTCCCACCAGGTTGCCCACCACCATGTCGCAGTTCTTCGAGCGCAGCTTGCGCCGCGCCTCCTCGCGCAGGTTCTCGGTCTCGGCCGCGAAGCCGACCAGCAGCCGGTCGCCCCTCTTCTGGCCCAGCTCGGCCAGGATGTCGGGCGTGGGGTCAAGCTCCAGCGACACGCGGGCCGCGGTCTTCTTGATCTTGCGGGCAGAAGCCCCGGGGACGTAGTAGTCGGCGACCGCGGCCGCCTTGATCAGGATGGTTGCGGGCTCCATGCGGTTCAGCACGGCCTCACGCATCTCGGCCGCGGAGCGCACCTTGACCAGGGCCACGCCCGGAGGCGGGGAAAGGCGAACCGGACCGGAAATCAGGATGACCTGGGCACCGCGGGCCGAGGCCGCCTCGGCCAGCGCATAGCCCATCTTCCCGGTCGAGCGGTTGGAGATGTAGCGCACCGGGTCCAGCGGCTCCTCGGTAGGCCCGGCGGTCACCAGCACCGTCTCTCCTTCCATATCACGCCGCCGGTTGAGCGCCGATAGCGCGGCATCCGCTATGGCGTCCGGCTCGGACATCCGGCCCGGCCCCACCGTGCCGCAGGCCAGCGAGCCCTCCTCCGGGCCGACGATGAGGTGGCCCCGGCCGCGCAATACCTCCAGGTTCGCCTGCGTGGCAGGGTGGCGCCACATGTTGTTGTTCATGGCTGGCGCCAGGACAACCGGCCTGGTGAAGGCCAGGTAGAGCGTCGAGAGGAAGTCATCGGCCAGGCCGTGGGCGAACTTGGCCATCAGATTCGCGGTGGCGGGCGCCACCACCAGCAAGTCGCTGTCCTCGGCCGCGCCGATGTGCTCCACGGCGGTTGGGAGCGCCCCCCCCGCGCCGGCCGGGGGGAACATGTCAGTGATGACCTTGCGGCCCGTGAGCGCGGCAAACGTCAGCGGCCGCACAAACTGCTGGGCCGCCGCCGTCATGATCACCTGCACCTGGACTCCGCGCTCCGCCAGAGCCCGCACCAGTTCCGCCGTCTTGTACGCGGCGATGCCGCCCCCGACGCCCACCAGCGCGCGCACGCGTCACTCTCCTTGCGGCTCGGGCTCCTGGGCCGGAGCGCTGGCCGGGTCTTCCCACTTGACCAGGCCGCGGCGGACCTCCTCCATCGCAATCACGGTGGGCTTCTTGGACGTGGTGGGCAGGAACGGACGCGCCCCGGCCTGAAGCTGGCGGGCGCGCTTGGCGGCGATGATGATCCACCGGTACGTGCTCTTCTCCTCGTCGTCCGGGATCATGTGAGGATTAATGTGCCTCTGAGCTGTGTCACCCATAAGTCCTGCTATCGTTGCGCTCATTCGCTTTCTTCTTCAAACGTTGCCAGAATCGGCCGAATTGCCCCGTCCTGCCTGATCCGCCTGGCGCGCTCGGCTTTCACAATCGAGGCCAGCGCGTCTACGGCCGGCTCCACGTCGTGGTTCACTACGACGTAGTCGTAGGAGGCGTAGTTGCGAATCTCCTCCGCTGCTTCCCGTAACCGCCTTTGGATGACCTCTTCCGGGTCTTCCGACCGGTCGCGCAACCGCTGTTCCAGAATCCTGCGCGAAGGGGCAAGGATAAAAATGCCTACAGCATCCGGGATCCGACTCCTCAATTGTCGCGCACCCTGCACGTCAATGTCGAGCACCAGGTCCATTGCTTCCCGCTCAGCCCTCTCAAGGAAGCTCCGGTGAGTGCCGTAATAATGACCGAAGACCTCGGCGTACTCCAGGAACTCGTCCCGGGCGATGCGGGCCTGGAATTCCTCTTTACTAATATAATAGTAATTATCGCCGGGGCGCTCAATGCCTCTTGGTGGCCTGGTGGTGTAGGACACTGAAAAAACTAATGGAATAGACTTGAGCAGGCCTCTCACAAGGGTGGACTTGCCTGAGCCGGAGGGCGCCGAGATGATGAAGACGATGCTCATTCCAGATTCTGCGATTGCTCCCTGATTTTCTCGATCTCCGCCTTGGCGGCCAGGGCGGCATCGGTCATGGCGAGGCCAATGTCGCCCAAGCCCACGATTTTAGACAGGATCGTATTGGTCTCGCGCCCCATCTCCTGGAGCAGGAAGTCCAGCTTCTTGCCGGCCTCGCCGCCGGCGTCAAGCAGCGCCAGCAACTGGCCGGCGTGGACCTTCAGGCGGGTGAGTTCCTCCTCGATGTCGCTCCGGTCGGCCAGCACGGCCGCTTCCTGAGCCAGCCGCTGGGGGTCGACGGAGGCGCCGTTGAGCAGTTCCGCCAGCCGCTCTGTGAGGCGGCGCTGGAAAGCGGGGATCGCTTGCGCGCGGAGGTCACGCAACCGCGCGGCTGCCTCACCGACTGCCCCTGCCCGCACCTTCAGGTCCGCCGCCAGCGCCGCGCCTTCGCGCTCGCGGAAGGCATTGAGCTCCGCCATGGCCTCCTCCAGGGCGGACACCAGCAGTTGCGCGGTGGCGTCGCCCGGCTCGCCGGCGGGCTCGCCGAGCATCCCTGGCAGGCTGAGGGCGGCATTAAGGTCGGGCTGTCCGTCCAGTCCCATGCGCTCGGAGGCTTCGCGGAAGGCGGCAAGGTAGGCCTCCAGAAGGCCCCGGTTCAGGGCCCCGGCGGCCTGCCGCGCTCCGATGAACGTCACCCGCACCTGGAAATGGCCGCGCGCTGCCAGGCGCTTGACGACGGCGCGCAGCGCGTTCTCGACTCCGCCGAGCTCGTCCGGCATGTGGAAGTGCATGTCCAGGCCGCGGTGGTTGACGCTCTTGACGGTGAGCGTGAGGTCGCCCTCCTCGCCGTGTTTCTGGACCCGGGCGAAGCCGGTCATGCTGCGGATGCTCATAAGTCCATGGTCCTGCCGGCTTCCAGGAATTGCAGCTCGTAGAGCTTCTGGTAGATTCCGCCCCGGGTGACGAGCTCGTCGTGTGTTCCCGTATCGCAGACGCGTCCCTGGTCGAGGACGACGATCATGTCGGCCCGCCGGATGGTGGAGAGCCGGTGCGCGATGACGATGGCGGTGCGGCCCGTCATCAAAGTCGCCAGCGCCTTCTGCACCAGGGCCTCGGATTCGCTGTCCAGGTGGCTGGTGGCCTCGTCCAGGATCAGAATGGGCGCGTTCTCGACCAGCGCCCGGGCGATGGCGATTCTCTGTCTCTGTCCGCCGCTCAGCTTCAGCCCCCGCTCCCCGATGACGGTGTCGTAGCCCTGCGGCATCTGGAGGATGAACTCCTCGCACAGCGCGCTCCGGGCCGCCTCCCGGACCGCCTTCATGGCGACATCCTCGCGGCCGTAGCGGATGTTGTTGGCGACCGTATCGTTGAAAAGGAAAGTGTCCTGCGGGACGATGCTGATCTTCTCCCTCAACGACGCCAACTGGAGGTCTCTGACATCGCGGCCGTCGATACGAACGGCGCCCGCGGTGACGTCATAGAACCGCGGCACCAACTGAACCAGTGTGGACTTTCCCGCGCCGCTCGGCCCCACCAGCGCCACCACCTGGCCGGCCCGCACCTCGAAGTCTATGTCCTCCAGGCGGAAGCCGTTGAAGGAGTAGGGGTAATGGAAGCCGGCGCGGTCGAAGACGATGCTCGTCTTGAACCTCTTCAGTGGAACGGCCCCCGGGCGCTGCCGGATCGCCTCGGGACGGTCCAGGTACTCGAAGATGCGCTGCGTGGCGCCGAGCGCCTGCTCGAAGATGTTATAGATTCCGGTCAGGCGCTTGACCGGCTCGTACAACAGCAGCAGCGCAACCACGAAGCTGGTGAAGTCGCCCGCCGTCATCTGGCCCGCCTTGATTTGCGTCCGGGCGTAGGTGAGCAGTCCAACGATGGTCAGCGCGCCGAAGAACTCGATGAGCGGAGAGGCCAGCGCCTGCTGGGCCACGTAGCGCAGGTTGCTTGACCTGAGGCGGCCGGCGGCTTGATGAAACCTGCGGGACTCGTAGTCCTCAGCGCCGAATGCGCGGACCACCTGGTGCCCGCTGAGGGCCTCCTGGAGGATCTGGTTCAGCTCGGCCATGTCGTCCTGCGCCCGCCGGGTGGTCCGGCGGATGCGTTTTCCAATGCGCGCCGTGGGGATGAGGACAAACGGGAGCAGCGTCACGCTGACGATGGCCAGCTTCCAGTCCGTGTCGAGCAGCACGCACAGCAACGCGACGGCGATGAAGGCCTGCCGCATCAGGTCCGCCAGGATGTGGGACGTGGCAACCTGGATCTTGTCGATGTCGTTCATGATGGACGACATCAGGCGCCCGGTCGAATGGGCCTCGAAAAACTCGGCCCCGTGCCGCAGCACCTTGTTGAAAACTGTCTGGCGGATGTCGGTCACCGCCGACAGCCCGGTGTAGTTCACCAGGAAGTTCCCGGCGTAGTCGGCGAGGCCGCGGAACAGGAATACAACCAGGATTCCGAAGGCGATCATCGTCCACACGTTGTTAATTCCGGCCGGGACGATGTCGTTCAGGTAGAGTGTCGCGCTGGTGAACGGGATCGAGAACAACGGGACGGGGTCCTCGCTGGCGACGGTGCTGAGCACGCGGTCTATGACCGGTCCGATCAGTTTCGCCATGAGCGCGTGCGAGAGGCCCACTCCCACCATCAGCAGGATGGACAGGGCGAGCCACGGAGCGTAGGGGCGGACAAAGCGGAGGATCCGGGCGAGTTCCTTCATGCCGCCACCCTCAGTCGGTCCACCGCGGCCAGCACCTCTTCCACGGGTACGCTCTCGATGGACCCGCGGGCCACGATTCTCTCGCCGGGGGCCTTCCAGGGTCCCCACACCTCCGGGTTGCTGCGGCCGAAGACTACGGCGACCGGCACGCCGAAGGCGGCCGCCATGTGCGCCGGGCCGGAGTCGTTGCCTACGAACAAGGATGCTCCCGCCACCAGGGACTTGACTTCAGCCAATGATGCGCCAGCCACCGTGCGGTATCCCTGAAACGCCGTGAAGTCGTCACCGGCGCCGCCGATGAACACCGGCTCAAGGCCGTGCACGCCAGCCAGACAGCGGGCCACGGCCAGAAAACCTTCCGCCGGCCAGATCTTCCCCGCCGGCCCCGCGGCCATCGCGTGCAGTACCGCATAGGGCCGGTCTGTTTTCATTCTATCCGCGAACAGCTTAGCCCTGGGCACGTCGCTCAGCGGCGCGCCCAGGTGGAAGATCGCCGACGCCAACTGCTCCGCCGTGTGGGTGGTCCGGGCGACCCCCAGGACCTGCTGAGCAGTCGGAATTCGCAGGTTGTATGCAAAACGGCCCCTGTGGTGACCGAAACCGGCGCGGATGCGGGCGCCGGACAGAACAGTCAGAAGGAGGCTGCGGTTGCCGCCGTGCAGGTTCAGACACAGGTGCGGCCGCCAACGGCGGAGCAGCGCTACGCTCGGCGGGAGAAGGTGAGCCACGTCCGGGTTGCCTTCGAACACCGGGCGGAAGCGGTCCTCGACCACTACGGCAACCTCCAGGTCGGACCTGTGCTGGTGGAGGATGGTCAGGGCGGGAGTGGTCAGGATGCAGTCGCCGAGCGAACGCAGCCGGATAACGGCCACACGCGCGCCGCGAGGTGTCCTCTCCAGAGCGCTTTCCATCCCGGGGAAGGCGTCACTCTTCGATCCTGGCCTCTTCGACCAGCATCACTGGGATATCGTCCCTGATCGGGTAAACCCGCTTGCACTGGTTGCACTTGAGGCCGTTCTCGTCCTGCTTGAGTTCGACCGGAGCCTTGCACAGCGGGCACACCAAAATGTCAAGCAGATCCTTACTGATGGCCATATCCGGTCTTCAAGTCTAGCATACGCCCGCCAGGCGGCTTGACCGGCCCACGCAAGGAGACACCGGACCAGTACTGCTGTTTCGTTGCGTACTATTCTCTTTGCGTCTGAAAAGCCGCAGTATTGTGGTAGGATAATGACCGAAATCCCATGGGAGCCGCCGGATGGATGTAGCGAAAATCTTGGCTGAATTGCGCCTGGAGCGGGAGCAAATCGAGGAGGCCATCCTGAGCCTGGAGCGGCTCGCCACCGGCCGCGGGAAGCGGCGCGGGCGGCCACCGAAGTGGATGGCCGAGGCTAAGAAACGCCCGCGCGGCGCCAAGTCCGGGCGCCCGGAGAATCCGGCCCGTTCGGCGGCAGCTTAGCCTGCGGGGCTGGCGCGCGACTTACAGCACCCGCGCCGCATCCTTTGCAAAGTAAGTCAGGATTACATCGGCCCCCGCCCGGCGAATGGCGGTGAGGCTCTCGATCATGGCCCTCTCGCGGTCCAGCCAGCCGTTGCGGGCGGCAGCCACGATCATGCTGAACTCCCCGCTGACCTGGTAGGCCGCCAGGGGAACGTCGAAGCGCTCGCGAGCGGTCCGGATAAGGTCGAGGTACGGCATGGCGGGCTTGATCATGACCATGTCGGCGCCTTCCTCCAGGTCCAGTTCGATCTCGCGCATCGCCTCCCGGCCGTTGGCGGGATCCATCTGGTAGCTCCTCCGGTCGCCGAACTGCGGCGCCGACTCGGCCGCTTCGCGGAACGGGCCATAGAAGACCGAGGCGAACTTGGCGGCGTAGGACAGTATGGGCGTGTTGTTGAAGCCGTTCTCGTCGAGCGCCGCCCGGATGGCCGCCACGCGCCCGTCCATCATGTCGGAAGGAGCCACTATGTCGGCCCCGGCGCGGGCATGGGACACCGCCGCTCTGGCCAGCCACACCAGGGTTTCGTCGTTGTCCACGTCTTGGCCGGTCACCTTGCCGCAGTGGCCGTGACTGGTGTACTCGCAGTTGCAGACGTCGGTGACCACCACGAGCGAGGGAAACTCCTTCTTGATGGCGGCCACGGCCCGCTGCACGATACCGTCTGGCGCGCAGCCTCCGGAGGCTTCTTCGTCCTTGGTCTCGGGGATGCCGAACAGGATCACTCCGCCGATTCCCAAAGACCTGGCCTCGGCGCACTCCCTGACCAGTTCGTCGACGGACAACTGGAAGTTGCCCGGCATGGCGCCGATTTCGCGCCGCACTCCCTCGCCCGGGCAAACGAACAGCGGCAGCACGAATTGCGAAGGCGCCAGGCGGGTCTCCCGGGCGAGGCTGCGCAGCCCCTCGGTGGCCCGCAGCCGCCGCATGCGATGAACTGGGAAGGCCATACTTTGGATTCTAGCAGGCTGCTGAAGAAGGCCTCTTCGCCCGCGAAAGACAGGCGAGGACGCCTGTCCCACACCGCAGATTCAGCGACTTGCGGTCCACGTGGGACAGGCCTCTTGGGCTGTCGGGGCCTTTTTCAGCAGCCTCCAGCGCCTGCCCGGGCACGGTGGCGGACAGCCCTAATGGACCGGAGTTCCCCGGCCGATGGCCTGTTGATGAAGCTTCGGATGGCTCTCGGCAAAGAGCTGATGGTCAGTTTCGGCGCCATGCTGGCCGTCGTCCTGCTGCTGGCGGCATCCACCATGTTCGGTGTCAAGGACCTCCAGCGGGTCTTCGACGAGGAGATTGCACAATACACCGCCCGGACCGCGGGACCGGCGGCCGGAGCGGTGCATATGGAGCGCGGCTCAGAAGCCGATGCGTCCCGCAAGGTTCACGCCAGGGTATCGCGCACGCTTCAGGGCGCCGCCGGCCTGGGCGCGCTTGCGGCCGTCGTCTGCGCCTGGGCTTTCCGCACAGTCCGCCGCAGCACCCGAAGCCTGCGGAAGACCACCGGGATCCTGCATGAGGGCTCCTCGCGGGCTGCGGCGGGCGCGCGCCTGGTAGATCAGGCCAGGGGGGCGCTGGAGCAGGGCGCCGCCGAGCAATCCCGCAGCGTGACGGCGGTGCGCACCACTGCCGAGAGACTCGCCGCCACGACGCAGCGGAACGCCGAACACACCAGTCAGTCGGCGGCGCTGATGGGCCGCGTCGACCAGGGGGTCCGGACGGCCAACACGACCTTGCTGAGCTTGCAGACGTCGATGGAGGAGATCGCCGCTTCCGGCAACAGGACGTCCGGGATCATCAAGGTCATCGACGGGATCGCCTTCCAGACCAACATCCTGGCCCTAAACGCGGCGGTGGAGGCCGCCCGCGCAGGACAATCCGGCGAGGGCTTCGCCGTGGTTGCCGGCGAAGTGCGAAACCTCGCCCAGCGCTGCGCGGAGGCGGCCCGCAACACCAGCAGCCTGGTCGAGGAATCCTCGCTCAAGTCCCGCGAGGGGCGCGCGCGCCTGGAAGAGGTAATCGGAGCCATCCAGGGCATCACGGCGGCGTCCGCCGAGGTCAGGGCTCTGGTGGAGGGCGTAAGCGCCGCCAGCCAGGAGCAGGCCGGCGGCATCGCTGAAATCGCCGGCGCCGTCCAGCAGATGGAACGGCACTTCCAGCAGGTCGCCCGTAGCGTGGAGAGTCTGGCTTCCGCCGGCGTGCAGATCTCGGCTCAGACGACGAACGTGGAAAGCGGCGTGGCTCGCTTGCGCCAGCTTGTAGACGGCATTCAGGCCGGACCGCAGCCGCCGCGGGCGGGCTGACC
>JBBITL010000045.1:34342-35564 GCA_037440765.1 Solibacteraceae bacterium | reverse complement strand
GCGCAGCGCTTCCGGCGCCGGCCTTTGCTCAGATCGATGCCTTCCAGCAGCACGCCCAACTCCCAGGCCGCGATTTCCCGCCGGCCCGTTTGGGCGAACGGAAACTGGAACGCGCCCGCCTCCAGCCGCTTGTGCCAGATCACCCGCCCGTCCCGGTCCCAGTACAGGATCTTCAGCCGGCCGCTGCGCTTGTTGCAGAACACCAGCAGATGACCCGAGAACGGATTGCAGCGGATGACGTGCCCGGCCATCATCGACAGGCCGTCGAAGCTCCGGCGCATGTCACAGGCCACCGTGCACAGGTACGCCTTGACGGCCGCCGGGAAGCTCAGCCGCCCGGCTGTTCCAGCGCCGCCAATGCCGATCGCAGAGCCGGCTCATCGACGCCCTTGGCGATCCGCAACCGGCGCCCGCCCGACAGCAGGAGTTCGACGCCGGCATCCGCCGAGCGCGCCTCGCCGCTGACCAGGGCGAAACTGGCCGGCCGGTTCGCTGGGCCCCGCAGCGCCGAAGAAGGCGGCCGCTTCAGGCCAGCGCGCACTTCCCGCGCACATGCACCACCAACCGGGAGTATGACCGCCTACTTCAAGACAGGGAAGATGTGATCGCCGGACGGATACGATGATGGAGCGGGCTGCTCCCTCAGCGGGAGGCCAGTAACTTCCTGATGCGGTCGACGGCATCCATGAGTTTGTCAAAGGAGTTGGCGTAGCTGAAGCGGACGTAGCCCTCGCCGTAGGCCCCGAAGCAGGCGCCATCCACGCAGGCCACCCCGGCCTCGGTCAGCAGCGCGTCGGCCAGGTCCTTGGAGGTCCAGCCCGTGTCCCTGACGTTGGCGAAGGCGTAGAAGGCCCCCAGCGGCCGCGCGCAGCGGAAGCCCGGGATGGAGTTCAGCCCGTCGCAGAAAGCGTCCCGCCGGCGGTGGAACTCGGCCACCATCTTGCGGGTTTCGTCCCACGGGCCGTCCAGGGCGGCGATGCCGGCGCGCTGCGTGAAGCTGGCGGTGCAGGAGTTGGAGTTCACCATGAGCTTGACCACCGCCTCCACCAGCCACGTGGGCATGACGCCATACCCCATGCGCCAGCCGGTCATGGCGAAGGTCTTGGAAAACCCGTCCAGGATGATAGTCTTCTCAAGCATCCCGGGGAAAGAGGTGATGGAGACCGGCGGCTCGCCATAATAGATCTCGCTGTAGATCTCGTCGGACAGGATCACCAGGTCG
>JBBITL010000045.1:0-34306 GCA_037440765.1 Solibacteraceae bacterium | reverse complement strand
CCGCCGGTGGGATTCTGAGGAGAGTTGAGGACCAGCATCTTGGTGCGGTCGTTGAGGCTGTCCTTGAGGCGGTCGAGGTCGAAGACGAATCCGCGCTCCTCGACCAGCGGCATGGGCACCGGCTTGGCCCCCAGGCAGTTGATCATGGACTCGTAAATCGGGAAGCCCGGGTTAGGGTAAATGACTTCGTCGCCCTCTTCAAGCAACGCCATCATGGGGAAGAAGATCATCGGCTTGCCGCCCGGCACGACCGAAACGTGCTCGGGCCCCACCTGGATGCCCCGGGTACGATTGATGTAGCGGGCGATCGACTCGCGCAGATCAGGCAGCCCCTGCGAGGGTCCGTAGTGCGTCCAGCCGTCGTCCAGCGCCTTCTTGGCCGCCTCTACGATGTGGCGCGGAGTGTCGAAGTCCGGCTCCCCGATCTCCAGGTGGATGACGTTCTTTCCCTGCGCCTCCAGCTTGCGGGCGCGAACCAGTACGTCGAAGGCCGTCTCAACACCGATTCTATACATACGCTCTGCCAGTTTCATGAAAGGCTCCTCGAAGCTGTGTTTTGCCGCTTAGACGGATTGACCGGGCCCGCCCGACCAGGAAGGCCGCCAGGAGTCATAATGAGAAACAGGCGGCCGACCCTCTAATTCTAGTTGGAGGGGCGGCCCACGTAAAGCGAGCGGGCACCGATGGGCAGGCAAACGGACGCGCCGCGGGGGATTCGGCTCCACGTTTCAGCGAGTTCGCCGTCATCCATTGTAGGCGCATGTCTACCGCTGTCCACGATTGGCCGGACACCATGAGCGGGATGTCGGAGCACGCGGTCCGCGAGGACCAGGACAGACAGAACCGGTTCATTTCAGACAACTTGCGCCGGGTCTTCCTGATGATCTACCGGATTGTGGGTAACGTGGCCGACGCCCAGGACCTGACCCAGGAGACCTTCATCAAGGCGCTCCAGCGCCGGGCGCAGCTCAAGGACATGGACAAGGCCGCGCACTGGCTGTCCCGGATCGCCTCCAACACGGCCATAGATTTTCTGAGGCGCCACGGCCGCGCCGCCCACACTCCAATCGACACGCTGGCCGAGCCGCTCACCAGCCCGGGGGGCGAAAGCCCCGAGGCCATGGTTCTGGCTTCGGAGGAGCGCTCCTACATGGAGGATGGCCTGCGGCTGCTGAGCCCGCGGGAGCGGTTGGCGCTGGTGCTGAGAGATGTGGAGGGGCTGCCCGCCGAGGAAGTAGCCCGGCAGTTGGGCTGCTCCAAGGCCACCGTGCGCTCCCACATCGCCAACGCGCGGGTGAAGTTCCGGCGCTACCTTCAGGGGAGGCCGCGATGACCCACCCGGCCGACAGCAGGCTGGCTCTGTACGCCGGCGGCGAACTGGGGGCATGGTCCCGCTGGCGCGTTGGCCGGCACCTGGCCAGCTGCGCCCGGTGCCGCCAGCAGACCGCGGCTTTTCAGGCGGCCAGGGACCGGCTGCGAGAAGCCCGCTCGGACTGGCCGGCAGGGTTGGACTGGAACCGGCTGGCCTCCGAGATGAAGGCCAACATCCACGTGGGAATGGCGGCAGGTGAATGCGTGGGGCCTGTTGCTCCAAGGCCGGCCAGGCCGCGGTGGCAGCGGGCTGTCATTCTGGCTCCGGTGGCGCTGCCGCTGGTGGCGGTGCTCCTGTTCGTGCTGGACTTGAGGCGGCCGAGCCCGGCGACGGATGCGCCTGCCTGGGTTGAGGGCACGGTCATTGCGGTTACCCCGGAGGGCATCGAGCTTAAACAGGGCGACCGCATGCTGAGCCTGCGGCACCTGAACGTCGGAGAGGTGGACTACCTGGTCAATGCCCAGGGTACGCTCCGGGCGTCTTACGTCGACGAAGAGACCGGGCAGGTGACGATTCACAATGTCTATGCTCAGTAAAGTCGCCGTCCTGCTGCTACTGGGGCTGTCGCCGGTCCTGGGGCAGCAGCGCGCCCTGGATGCCGGGTCCTCGCTCAGGATCGACTTCCCCAAGGACTCGCCACTGGCGTTCGTGTCGGCCGACATGGGCGATTCGGTGACCACGGCGCGCGGCAACGCCGTGTTGATCGATCTGCGCACGTCCCTGGTGCTGCGCAACTCGGCCCCTCACCGCCTGCGGGGGGTGACCCTGCTGGTGACGGCGCAGGAGGTGACCGCCGGGGGCCGGGCCTCGGTCTCCGTGCCGAGCCTGAACGTGGCTTCCGGTGAGGCCTTCCCGGTGCGGGTGAACCTGCGGCTGCTGCGTCCCTCCTTCCCGGCGGGGCCGCTGGTGGTGGTGAGCCTGGACGGCGCGCTGTTCGAGGACCTGTCGTTCTACGGGCCGAACAGGCTTAACTCGCGGCGTTCGATGACGGCGTGGGAACTGGAGGCGCGCCGCGACCGGCGGCATTTCAAGTCGGTGCTGGCGGCCGAGGGCCAGGAGGCGCTGCGGCAGGAGGTTCTGGAGAGCCTGGCGCGGCAGGCCGAGCGGCCGCGTCTTGACGTGCAACTGGCCCGGGGCGGGCGCGTCACGGCGTCCGAGCCGGAGCGCCAGCTCCAGTTCACCTTTCTCAACATGCCCGACGCGCCGGTCGAGCCTCTGGGAGGCACGGCCCGCGTGGCCGGCAACGAGGCGCGGGCTCCCAGCCTGGAGGTCCGCAACCGCTCGGCGCGCCCGGTGCGCTACTTCGAGGTGGGCTGGATCATCCGGGACGGCGAGGGGCGCGACTTTCTGGCGGGCTCGGTGCCGGCCTCCGACCCGGATCTGAGCCTGGCGCCGGGCCAGACGAGCCGCGTGCTTCAGGAGGCTTCCCTGCGGTTTTCGGCCGCTTCCGACCGGTCCCTTTCGGTTGCGGCCGTGACCGGGTTCGTCAGCCAGGTGGAGTTCGCCGACGGGTCGGTCTGGATACCCAGCCGCGAAGCGCTGCGCGAACCGAGGCTGTGGCGCGTGGTGGCGCCTTCGGCCGAGGAGTTGCGCCTAACGGATCTTTACCGGCGCAAGGGCCTGGCGGCGCTCATCGCCGAGCTGGACAAATTCTGACTACTTCGAGCGCTTGGCTACCAGTTGCTCGGTGGCGAAATCGCCCACCTGGCGGGTGAACTTGATCTCGTCGCCGGCCACCTTGCCCTTGTACTCGATGCGGATCTTCATGTCCTGGAAGCTGAGCATTTCGACGAAGGATACTTCGTCGCCGCTGACCCTGCCTTCCTGGATTTCGGACGAGCCGTTCTCCGAAGTGGCCTTGCCGGTGAGCTTCCCGCCGTCGGCCTTGAACTCGTAGGTATACTTCTGGACGCCAATCTGGGTGTCGAAAGCGGCCGTCCACTTGCCGGAGATGTCGGGCGCCTGCGCTGCCACTGCGGAAACCAGAGCGAAGATGAGCACTGCGAGAAGGATGTGTCGCCTCATGGGATCTATTCTACCTCCGCGGTAGAGATGGCCGGTGGTATACTCTTGGATGTCTGCCGTCACGTCGGGGCGTGGCTCAGCCTGGCTAGAGCGCCTGGTTCGGGACCAGGAGGCCGGTGGTTCAAATCCACTCGCCCCGACCAACAAATAGGTTCCTGGTCATTAATGGGGGCGGTTCCCACCTCTGACCGTCAGGAACACATTACCTTAACCCTCAAGCGATAGTCTTGGAAGTTGCCAAAGCCGTAGGCCTGGCGCTGTAGGACCTCCATCTTGGTGTGGAAACCCTCGGTGATGGCGTTGTTGCGGGTGAAGCGCCACATGGTGGCGATCTCGGTGCTCCAGGAGTGCAAGGTTTCCCCGAGCTGGACCAACTGCGCCAGGCCGGCCGCAGTCGACGTCGCGCGGGTTCGAATCCAGTCTCCCGCTCCAAACCTACGCTGCTGGCGCGAAAGGCAGCAGCACGCTCCCTTCAAAGTAGCTCCTCGACAGCAGCCGCACACAACCGCGGGGAAGCCACCCCCGGCGGTGGCACTCCAACCCCGCCCGCATGGCCTGCCCCATGAACCCCTGTCCGGACACTTCGGCCGCTTTGCCGGCGGCCCGCGCCATCGCCTTGGGCATTGCGACCTCGTTCGGCGTCAGCCCGGTGCGCTGCGACTCCTCGATCGCCTGGCGCACGTGAGGTCCGAGCTTTCGGTGCATGAATCCGGCGATTTCCTTTTCTCCCCAGCCTGCGAACTCCAGCGTCTCGCCGAGAATGCCTCCGCAGTTGGCGATCCAGTAGGGGACCGCGACGATCCCTGTGGCCACCAGCCTTCGCTCCGTGTCCAGGTCGAACGGGTGGTTGGAGCCCGGCGAGATGATTCTGGCGCGGATCCTGGCGGCGCTCTCCGCCGTGACTGAGTTGTGCCGCGCGCAGGGGCAGAGTATGTCCACCGGCGCCTCAAACAGGGCCTGGCAGGAACACCGTTCGGCGAACTCAAAGCTCTCGACAAAAGCGCTGCCGCGCTCTTCGTAAGCGCGCACCAGGCGGGCCACGTCCAGGCCCTTGGCATTGTAGATGGCTCCTCTCGATGTGGAAACCGCAACCACTCTGGCGCCCAGACCGGTGAAAAGCTGAGCCAGCGACGAGCCCACCTTGCCGAAGCCCTCGATGGAAACCGCGGCCCCGCTGATCGCAAGACCGGCCGCGCCGGCGGCATGCCTGGCGGCGGACAGAACGCTCAGCGCCGTGAAGTGGCCGGACCGCCGGCCGCACAACTCCCGCCGGCGAACCTGCGCTCCAGCCGAGAGCAGCATCCGCCTGACCATCGGATTGGTGGTCCCCATATCCGACCCGGGAATGTAGACGCGGTTACGGAGCAACGGCGCCAGTGCCGCCCCGAACTCCTCCAGGATGGCGTACCGCGCCTCCTCCGGCGCGTCCGGATCCGCCCGGACGCCCGCCTTGGCGCCGCCCTGAGGCAACCCCAGCAGCCCGAACTTGAGAGTCATGCCCTCGGCGAGCAGGCGCACTTCGGCCTCTGAGATGTCGGGCGCCATGCGTATGCCGCCGCGCGAGGTCCCGCGGCAGAAGGAGTGGATCACCAGGAAGCCGAGCACGCGTTCCCCGCGGCGAACTGTGCAGCTCAGCTCCGGCATCGCGGTGCTGTAGGCGCTCATCGTCATGATTGTCTCAGAACTTGTAGGAGACTGTTACACCTGCGGGACGAGCAAGGCGGCGGCGTGCCCGCCGCGGTAACAGCGCGGCGGCTACCTGTAGTACGGCGGCTCGTTGCCCGGCTTCCACTTGATGTTGCAGCCGAGGCTGGGCTTCTGGTCCCGGCTGACGGGCTCGCCGAGCAACACCGCTTCCAGCGCGGCCCGCAGGTCCCGGCCGGAGACGGGGATGCCGTTGCCGGGGCGGCTGCCGTCCAGCTGCCCGCGGTAGACCAGCCGCCGGTTCTCGTCGAAGAGGTAGAAGTCGGGCGTGCAGGAGGAGGCATAGGCTTTGGCGGCCTCCTGGCTCTCGTCGAAGCACAACGGAAACTTGAAGCCCAGTTCCACAGCCATTTCCCGGAGGCTCTCCGGGGCGTCCTCCGGGTAAGAGGCGGCGTCGTTCGAGGAGATGGCGACGATTCCGGCGGACTTCTCCGAGTAGTCCTCGCCCAACCGGGCCAGTTCCCTTTCGACATGTTTTACGAAGGGGCAATGGCGGCAGATGAACATCACCAGCAAGGCCCTCTTGCCGGCGAAGGTCTCAAGCGTGACCCGGCGGCCGGATACGACGTCGGGCAGATCGAAGGCAGGAGCGGGAGTTCCCAGCTCCAGCATGGTTGACTCGGTTCGTGCCACTAATGCCTCCCTGGAAGAGGATAGCAGGCGGTGCAGGAGGCGGCTACTCTCGCGTGCGCCTACGGCTGCCGCGCGAGCGTCTCCTGCCGGCGGCCGAGCCAGAGGCCGTTGGCGAGCCAGGCGGCCGAAAGCGCGGCGGCCACGAAGCTGATTCCCGCCGCCGCCAGCCCGAGCGAGCCCATCAGGGCGTAAGACCACGCCCCGATCTGGTCGCCCGCGCGATAGATGAACGTGTCGATAAAGCTCTTGGCCTTGTACTTGTCCTCCCGGGGGACGACCGTGAACAGGACCTCGCGGGCGGGCCGCGACAGGGCGAAATCGGCCGCCCGCCTGAGCACCTGCACCCCGACCAGCGTCCACAGCACAGGCGCGGCGCCCAGCAGCAGGAACGCGGCCACGCTGAGCGCAGGCAACAGCGCCAGCGTGAGCCCCACGCCCAAACGCTTCAGAATCCGTCCCGTCAGCAGGAGCTGGATTCCCAGCGCCAGGATGTTCACTGCCAGGTCCATGCCGGCGAAAAACGCCGTCCGTGCATTGCGGTCCGCGATGCTCTTCTGCACGATGTCCGCCTGCTGGAAATAGAGGAAGGTGTAGAGCACGGCCAGCGCCAGAATGTACAGGCTGATGTTTGCCAGATAGGGGGACCGGAAGGCGTTGGCGAGGCCCGAAAGCACGCCGCCGCCAACGGCCTCCTGGCGCGGCGCCCGGCGCTCGCACAAGCCTTCGGAGATCCTCGCCAGCCTGCGGACGCTGAAGACCGCCGCCTCCAGCAGCACGGCCGAAGCCACCAGCAGGTAGCTCCGTCCCACATGCGTGACCAGCGCCGCGGTGATGGTGGAGCCGGCGATCCCTCCCAGCGTGCCGCCCGCGGCGATGAACCCGAACAGCCGCCGGCTCTGGTCGTTGTCGAACAAATCCACCAGAAAGCCCCACGAGACGGAGACCACGAACATATTGAACACGGCGGCCCACACCCAGAAGGCTCTCCCGACCCAGACGCCCGCCGTTCCGGTGGTCGCGTTCATCAGAACCAGGATCAGCAGCAGGTTCAGAGCGAAGAAGCGGTAGGTGATCGAGACGAAGCGCACGGGCGCCAGCCGGACCACCAGCGCGGAAAACAATGGATTCGCGGCGGTCATCCCCGCCAGCGTCATGGCGAACAGCCACGGGAGTTGCGACACGCCCGCGGCCGCCCCCAGCTCATCGCGGACCGGGCGGATAACGTAGTAGGACGCCAGCACGGAGAAGAAGAACAGCCAGGACCAGGCCAGTGCCCGTGTCTCCCCTTCCCGCACATCGACCAGCCGCCCGAGCAGGCGCTGCATCACCGCGTTTGTCTCTGTTCGAACGCCCAGGCGGTGGCCACGATCTCACGAATGTCCGTGAAGCGCGGCTTCCAGCCCAGGGCTGCCCTTATCCGGCTGCTGTCGGCCACGAGCGAGGGCGGGTCGCCCGCGCGCCTGGGTCCGGGAACGAATGGCACGGCGCGGCCCGTCACTTCCTCCACCGCCCGCAGCACCTGCCGCACGGAGCAGCCGGCGCCAGTGCCCACGTTGTAGGCGCCCGAACCGCCTCCCGCCAGCAGCGCCTTCAATGCCAGCACGTGCGCATCGGCCAGGTCGCTCACGTGCACGTAGTCCCGAACGCAGGTGCCGTCGGGGGTCGCGTAGTCGGCGCCGAAAACCGTGACCGGCTCGCCGGTGCGCACTGCGCGGAGCAGCAGAGGTATAAGGTGCGTCTCGGGATCGTGCTCCTCCCCCCGCAACCCCTCGCGATCGGCGCCGCAGGCGTTGAAATAGCGCAGCGAAATGCTGCGCAGTCCGCGGCACCGGTCGAGCCACCTCAGGACCTGTTCCACCATGGCCTTGGTTTCGCCGTAGGGGCTTACCGGAGCGAAAGGAGCGTCCTCGGCGACCGGGATCCGCTCCGGCGTGCCGTAAACGGCGGCGCTCGAGGAGAAGACCAGCCGTGTGACGCCGGCCCGCTGCATGGCCGCAAACAGCGACAGCGAACCGCCGACGTTGTTGGCGAAGTAAAGCTCGGGCTTGCGGACGGATTCGCCGACGGCGATGAGAGCCGCGAAGTGGATGACGGCCTCCGCCCGCTCGGCTGCCAGAAGATCTGCCAGCCGGTCTGTCTCGGCCAGGTCCAGCACGTGAAGCCGGGCCGTGTCCACGTTGCGCCGGTGGCCCTTGGAGAGGCTATCCACGACGACCGGCTCGAAGCCGGCGCCGGCGAGCGCTCTTACCGTGTGGGCGCCTATGTAGCCCGCGCCCCCGGTCACCAGGATCCTGGTCATGCCGCCCCCGGATTGCGGGAGAGCAGCCGCTCGATAGTGCGCCGGAACTCTTCGCCGTAGACCGGGTCGGCGAGGGCGAACTCCAAGAAGGTCTCGAAGTAGCTTGGGAAGTTCCCGATGTCGTAGCGCTTCTCTCCGGGCGGGAGCTTGAACGCCAGCACGCGCTTGCCCTCTTCGCACATTCCCCGGATGGCGTCGGTAAGCTGGATCTCGCCGCGGGCGTCGGGCTTGACGCGCCGGATCATGTCGAAGATCAGGGGCGAGAAGACGTACCGCCCCGCGATGGCGAGGTTGCTGGGGGCATGGCCCGGAGCGGGCTTCTCTACCACGCCCGCCACGCGGAAGGAGTCGCCCCGTTCCTCGGACGGCTTGATGATGCCGTAGTGGCTTACCTGGTCGGGGGGCACTTCCTCAACGGCGATGACGCAACTCGCCCGCCGGGACTCGAACAGCTCCGACATCCGCGCCACGCTGCCGGAGTTGGCGTGCAGCCCGAGAATCGAGTCGCCCAGCGCGACCACGAAGGGCCGTTCGCTGGCGAAGCTCTCCCCGCACAGGACGGCGTCTCCCAGCCCGCGCTGGAACCGCTGGCGCGTGTAGTAGAACTGGGCCTGTAGCTCCTCGAACTTCAGCTCCTCGATCAGGTCGTGCTTGTTGCCTGCGCTGAGCAGGCGCGTCAGCTCCGGATCCTGGTCGAAGTGGTTCTCGATGGAGGTCTTGTTGCGGCCGGTAACGAACAGGATCTCCTCGACGGCGTTGGAGACCAGCTCCTCGACCACGTACTGCACGATCGGCTTGCGGGCGACCGGCAGCATCTCCTTGGGCTGGGACTTGGTTGCTGGAAGCAGCCGCGTGCCGTACCCCGCCACCGGCACAATCGCGCACTTGATCACTCTCTGAATATACAATTCCGCCCTGCGGGAGGGGAGCGATGTGCCGCCGGTACACCTTATAGAGCACGCGGTGGTCGCCCACCCTGATACGGCGCGCGCCCATTCCATGCAGCTTCCTGCTGTCCGCCGTCAGGCCTGTAGACCGTGCGGGTCTGGCGTGAGAACCCCCGATGGCGTTCCGGAGCGGAACCGGCGCGGAATGATTCATGATAGACACATGTTGAACAGAGGCCGCCGCTCTCTTGCGGTCGCGGTCCGGTGCTGTCACCGGGCGGGCGCGTGCGGGGACCCATGCTGACGTTCCAGGCGCAGGCGGCGGACGCCGGCAGGCGGCTGGACCGCTTTCTCCAGGAGCGGTTGGCTGCCTACAGCCGCACCCGGCTCCAGGACTGGATCAGAAATGGCCGCGTGCGGGTGGACGGCAAGGCCGGCAAGCCCTCGTATGAGCTTCGGGGGGGCGAGTCAATCGAGGTGGAGCCCGCCCAGCCGCCTCCGCTCAACGCCGAGCCGGAGCCGATCCCGCTCGAAATCCTCTACGAGGACAGGGACGTGGTGGCGGTGAACAAGCCCGCCGGCATGGTGGTGCACGCCGGCGCTGGATGCCGCTCAGGAACGCTGGTGAACGCGCTGCTGGCGCGCTTCGAGTCCCTTTCCGGGCTGGGGGGCGGCGAGCGGCCCGGGATCGTCCACCGCCTGGACCGCTTCACGAGCGGCGTGATCCTGGTGGCGAGAAACGACGCGGCCCACCGCCATCTGGCCGGGCAGTTCGCCCGGCGGGAAGTGGAGAAGGTCTACCTGGCGCTGGTTCACGGCGCTGTGAAGCAGGACTGGGGGAGGATCGACAAGCCCATCGCGCGCGACCCGGCCAGGCGCATTCGCATGACCGCGCGGCTCGGCCGCGGACGCAACGCCCTGACCGAATACCGGGTGCTTCGGCGCTGCGGCGGGTTGACGCTGCTCGAAGTGCGCATCGGCACGGGCCGCACCCACCAGATCCGCGTGCACCTGGCGGGCATGGGGCATCCGGTGGCGGGAGACCGTGTCTACGGGGCCCCAGCCAGGGTGGAAGGACGGCCGCCGCCCGGCCGCTTCCTCCTGCACGCCCGCCGCATCAGTTTCGTGAGCCCCGCAACCGGCGGCAGCGTTACGGTCGAAGCCCCGGTTCCGGCGGACCTTGAGGGGTGGTTGGACGGGCTTCTATAATCTAGTCAGAGGCGACATGAAAACGCTCCTCGCGTGCACGCTCCTGGCCAGCCCGATCATGCTCGGGCAGGCGCCGGCGCCGGCCAAGCCCCAGGACCAATCGCTGGGCGCCGACTCGCGGATAGTGCTGGAGGTCACCAACGTCAACCTCCTGTTCACGGTGACCGACAGGCGCGGCCGCTTCGTAACCAACCTTACCGAACGGGACTTCGTCGTGCGGGAGGGACGCAACCAGCAGAAGATCCTTCAGTTCTCCGCGGAAAGCGACCTGCCGCTGCGGCTGGCGATCCTGGTCGACAGCAGCAACAGCATCCGTGAACGCCTGAAGTTCATTCAGGAATCGGCCATCGAGTTTCTCAACAGCGTGATGCGGCCCGAGCAGGACAGAGCCGCGGTGATCAGCTTTGACACCGTGCCTGAAATCCAGGCCAACCTGACCGGGAACCTTGACCACTTGACGCGTGTTATACGGCAGCTGCGCGCGGGCGGCGGAACCGCGCTCTACGACGCCATCTTCTTAGCCTGCCGGGACAAACTGGGGCAGGACCAGCCCCGTCACAAGTTCCGCCGCGCCATCGTGCTGCTCAGCGACGGAGACGACAACCAGAGCCGCTACACGCGCGACCAGGCCCTGGAGATGGCGCAGAAGTCGGACGTGGTGATCTACACGATCTCCACCAACATCTCCAAGGCGGAGACCGCCGGGGACCGGGTCCTGAAGTACTATGCCGCGGAGACCGGAGGCGTGGCTTTCTTTCCGTTCAGGGCCGAGGATCTGTCACAGTCGTTTGAGAACATCGCCAATGAGCTGAGGCACCAGTACAGCATCCTGTACAGCCCGGAACCGCTGAAGACCGACGGCTCCTATCAGGAGGTCCAGGTCGTCGTGAAGGACCGGGCCAATCTGGTGGTCCGCGCCAGGCGCGGATACTACGCCCCCAGGCTGTAGGGGCTTGCGGCCGGCAAGCCTCTACCTTACCGCCAGGGTTACGGCCGGGATACTTGAGTTCCTCCCGATTGTCAGCACTACGGGCACGTGGTCGCCGGGATCGATGTTGCGGGGTACGCGGACGTTGATCTGGAGCGCTCCCGAAACGAAGTTGGGTGCCGCTCCGGCATACAGGACTTCGGCAGCGCCGCCGCCGATCGTCACGTAAACGGGCAGCAATGGTTTGGGCAGTTCGCTCGCCGGAACGGCGCCGTCAACCCCCGGCGGACTCGTCTGGCCTCCGCCGGTGGCGTAAAGAACCACGATGGAGCCCCGGGGCGCAGGATCCAGCGGGGAGTTCAGGGTCACGCCGTCTTCGTTGAGGATCGCGCCGGGGCCGCGGCCGCTCATGTCGGCGGCGAAGATGCCCGGGGCGGACGCCACCACCGGCAGCGTCAGGCCCTGGGGGTTTATAACCCCGTGCCGCTCCACCCGCATCACCGTGGACGAGTTGCCGGCCACCGAGTAGGGCACCACGGCGCTGGATTGCCTGGATTGGACCGCCACCAGGGGCGCTGGAACGCCGTCGAACAGGATGCGCGTTCCGGCCAGTTCGGTCCTTACCTTCCCGGAGCCGTCCAGTCTGAGGGTCTCTGCGGTCTCCGGGCCCAGGTTCGTGCCGAACACGGTCACGATCTGGCCCGGCGCCACGCCGCCGGAGGCGTAGCTGGCCGCATTCACAACGGCTATGGCGGGGTTGCTCGCAGTGGCGAATCGGGCTGTGACCATGGTCTGGTCGCTGATGGCCAGGCTGATCGGGCTCTGGCGGCCGCCGAGGTCGCCGGTCCAGTAGTCGAACCGGTAGCTGTCGTAGGGCGTGGCGGTGAACTGGACCAGCGCGCCCTGGTCGTAGTAGCCGTCGCCGGAGGCCGGAGTTCTGACCAGGCTCCCGCCGGCCAAGGGGATCGAGGCCGTGGTGACCAGGTGCTGTGTGGTGAAGCGCGCCGTGTAGGTTACGGATTGCGATGGTACGGTCACCGTCCGCGTCTCGGTTTTACCGTCCTCCCATGAGCTGAAAACAAACCTGACTGGCTCGGCGCCCTGCGGCGAACTTGTTCCCAGTGTGTGGGTGCTGCCGGGGGTCCAGTCGAAGCTGATGGGCGCTGTGTAGGAAGTCCCGTCCACCACCACCCTTCTGCCGGGAGGGTCGCTCGTGACCGTGAACACCGGCCGGTTGGTGAACGTCGCCAGAAGAATGCCGGGGTTCGAGATCGTAACTCTCTTCGGATTCTCGCTGCCGGTCTGGAAACTGCTCCAGCGCAGGAAGGAGTAGTCGGCCGCCGGCACCGCCTCGATCACCAGATCGGACCGGTTGGCGTAGAAGCCGTCATCCCCCGGCGGCGAGACGCGGACCGACCCGGCCCCCTGCGGGGAGACCAGCAGGGTGAGCCGGTACTGGGCTACAAAGCTCGCCGTAAACACGGTCAGCGAGTCGGATGCGGTAATGACGTGGCGCTGGGCGCCGTCGTTGCTCCAGCGGCCGAAGACGTGGCGCATTTCGCCCGCACCCTGCGGGGACGGAGCCTCGATGGTGTGCTCGCTTCCCGGTTCCCATTCAAAAGTGACCGGTGCGCGGTAGGGCACGCCGTCCACGATCACCTCGAGGCCGGGCGGGTTGGTGGCGATGGTGGTGGCCCTGACCGTCTCGCCGTACAGCCGCCGCACGCCGTCGATATCGCCGGCCGAAAGTTCCTCCGCCCTGCCAATGGGGATGCCCGGTGGAATCGTTTCAAGGGTGGTGCGGCCGTTACGGGAGAATCCGGAAACGCCGTAGTGCATGATGGAGCCCAGATCATACGACCCGCTGTCGGCGCTGTCCGCGAGTTCCTGGTCGAAGTTGTAGGCGTACCGCTTGTCTATGTTCTGGTAGCGCACCTCGACGAACCTGTCCCGGTCGAAACGCGACTGCTCGTGCCACAGCCCCACCGCGTGGCCGATCTCGTGGATGATTGCGCGCACGCCGCAGCCGGTGTCCAGGCTGATCGACTGCTGTCCGCGCCCCACCATCCCCACGAAGGAGGAGCAGACTCCAGTGCCAGGAGTATGCCTGAAGTGAACCCAGTTCGGCTGGTTGGTCCGCGGGATCAGCCGGATGGGCGTGCGGCTGTTCCAGTGGGCAATGGCGTCGTCTACGCGCTGGGGGTTCGTCAGTTCCTTGTCGAGCGTATACGGCACCACGCCGCCCGGCCACAGCCAGGCGGAAGAGGATACGACCGAGGCCTTCTCGCCCTTGGCGGCGGCCTGCTCCAGTTCCTCGGCCGTGCCCAGGACGATGTCGCCCTGGTAGATCGCCATCCCGTCTATCACCTGATAGGTGACAGGCCGGCCCCGGTAATACGAGGATCGTATGTCCGGCTCCGCCGCGTATGCCTCGCCGGCGAGCACCGCCGCGAGAACCAGCAGGCCCCACCACCGCATGAATCCATGTTACATGGGCCGCGGGGGCCGGCGCCCCTGCTGGTATAATCGTGGTCCACCCCTCTGTCGGCGCTGAGGTCGCAAGGACAATGGACGAAAAAGACCGTTCGCGGATGCTCGGGTTGACCCTGGGCCAGATCGAGAAGCAGTTCGGAAAAGGCTCCGTCCAGCGGCTGGGCTCCCGGGACTCCGCGGTGGCGGTGGCGGCCATTCCGACCGGCGCGATCTCGCTCGACGCCGCCCTGGGCGTGGGCGGCTTCCCCCGCGGCAGGATTTCGGAGATCTTCGGGCCGGAGTCCTCGGGCAAGACCACCGTGGCGTTGCAGGTGGTCGCCGAAGCGCAGAAGGCCGGCGGCATGGCGGCGTTCATCGACGTCGAGCACGCCCTGGATCCGATTTATGCGCGCAAGCTGGGCGTGGACGTGGACAACCTGCTCGTTTCTCAGCCCGACTACGCCGAGCAGGCGCTCGAAATCACCAGCGCGCTCATCTCCAGCAACGCCATCGACGTGCTGGTTATCGACTCGGTGGCGGCCCTGGTCCCCAAGGCGGAACTGGAGGGCGAGATGGGCGACCCGCACATGGGCGTGCAGGCGCGCCTGATGTCACAGGCCTTGAGGAAACTGACCGGCGTGGTCGCCAAGTCCAACACCTGCCTGATCTTCATCAATCAGATCCGGGAGAAGATCGGCGTCATGTTCGGCAACCCGGAAACCACCACCGGCGGCCGCGCGCTCAAGTTCTACGCCACTGTCCGCGCCGACATCCGGCGCATCGCCGCGATCAAGGACGGCGACGCCGTGGTCGGCAGCCGCACCAGGATCAAGGTCGTCAAGAACAAGGTCGCTCCGCCTTTCCGCGAGGCCGAATTCGACATCCTCTACGGAGAAGGCATCTCGCGGGAGGGAGACCTGCTGGACCTGGGAGTGGCGCACAATCTCATCGAGAAGAGCGGCTCCTGGTTCAGCGTCAAAGGGGAGCGCATCGGCCAGGGCCGCGAGAACGCCCGGCAGTTCCTCAAGGACAACCCCGACGTGCGGCGGCAGATCGACACCGATCTGCGCAAGGCGCTCGGACTCACCACGGCAGCCGCGCCCCAGCCCGTGCGAGCCAAGGAGGCCTCGGGCCGATGACGAACCGGTGTCTGCTGCTGTCCGGTTTCCTCCTTATGGCGACGGTTGTGCAGACCGCACAGCAGCCGTACAAGGAAGAGATCGAGGCGTGGCGCAAGGCCCGTGAAGCGAGCCTTGTCACGGACACCGGCTGGACCACCGTGGTCGGCCTTTTCTGGCTCAGAGAAGGGGACAACACCGTCGGCTCCGGCCGCGGGAGCAGCATCGAACTGCCCGAGAGGGCGCCTGCCCGCGCCGGCAAGTTCGTCATGCGCGGCGGCAGGATCACCTTCACGGCCGAACCGGGCGTCCAGGTGACTGCCGAGGGCAAGCCGGTCAGATCGATCGAGATGCGGCCCGATTCGCAGGGCCAGCCGACGGTCATTGCCCTGGGAGACCTTTCCATGCTGGTCTTGGGCCGCGGACAGCGTTTCGGCATCCGCCTCAGGGACAAGAACAGCCGCTTCCGGACGCAGTTCAAGGGACTGCGCTGGTTCCCCGTGGATGAGTCCTGGCGCATCCAGGCCAGATGGGTCCCCTATCCTCCGGGCCGCCGCATAGCCATCGAAAACATGGTTGGCGATACCGAACACCAGGAGAGCCCCGGCTACGCTTCCTTCCAGATCGAGGGAAAGGAATACCGCCTGGAGCCGGTCCTGGAGGGCCAGCGGCTGTTCTTCATCTTCAGAGACAGCACCGCGGGCAAAGAGACCTACGCCGCGGGCCGGTTCCTTTATGCCGCCATGCCGAAGGATGGCGCCGTGCTCCTTGATTTCAATCGCGCCTACTCTCCCCCCTGCGCCTTCAGCCCCTACCTCACCTGCCCGCTGCCTCCGCCGCAGAACCGTCTGCCAATCCGGATCCCTGCCGGCGAGTTGGACTACCATCATTGAGAGAACGTGCTCAGCACCTCCTCCGTTGAGGCAGCCCGAAACGCGCCCCGCGGGTCCCTGCGCCGCAGCTTCGCCTGGACCTTCGCCGGGAATGTCCTGTTCGGCATCAGCCAGTGGGCGGTGCTGAGCCTGATCGCCAAGCTCGGCTCCGCCGAGATGCTGGGCCAGTACGCTTTCGCCCTGGCGCTCGCCACGCCCGTCTCCATGCTGTCCCATCTGAACCTGCGAGCCGTGCTGGCCACCGACATGGAGCGGCGCCACAGTGTCGGCGATTACCTGGTGGTGCGCGCGGCGGCGACAGCGTTGGCCCTGGCGGCGTTTGCGGTGCTGGCCGCCACCGAGGACTCGGCCGGGCTTGCCGCGGTGATCCTGCTTCTGGGCGTTTCGCTTGGCGCAGACAACATCAGCGAAATGTGCTACGGCGCCTTCCAGCGGGACGAGCGCATGGGCATGATCGCGCGGTCCATGATCGCCCGCGGCCTGGTGTCGCTGGCAGCGCTGGCGCTGGCCCTGAGCGTAACGGGGAAACTGGCGCCGGCGGTGGCGGCGCTGGCGGCGGGCAGGGCCTTCGTGCTGGTGGCGCACGACCTCCCGCTGGCTTCCAGGGGGCAGGATCTCACGCTGGCCGGCCCGGGCTCGTGCTGGGTGATCTTCCGGACGGCGCTGCCGCTGGGGCTGGTCCTGATGCTGATCTCGTTCACGAGCAATGTCCCGCGCTACGCGGTGGAGAGCTTCCTGGGCGTCCGGGAACTGGGAGCCTTCGCGGCGGTGGCCGTCCTGCTGAATGCGGGCGGCACCGTGGCCAACGCCCTGGGGCAGGCGGCCACGCCGCGGCTGGCCCGCCACTACAGCAGACGCGACTTCGCGTCGTTCCGGCGGCTGACGGCCACGCTGGCGGGGCTTACCTTGCTGCTTGGAGCGGCCGGCGTTCTGTTCGGGGCGGTGGCCGGCCGAGGCTTTCTCCATCTGGCCTACAGCGCCGAATACGCGGCGCACTCCGGGCTGCTGGTGGTGGTGATGGGCGCCGGAACGCTCGTCTACCTGGCCATTGTGCTGGGCTACGTGATTACCAGCGCGCGCTCGTTTCTGGCGCAGTTGCCGCTGCTGGTTGTGGTCGCGGCGACGGCGGCCGCGGCAAGCTGGCTGCTCGTCCCATCAATGGGGCTCACCGGCGCAGCGGTGTCCGTGGCCCTGGCCGCCAGTCTCCAGATCGGCGGCCAGTTGCTGATCCTGTTGCGGGCGCTCGGGCGCGAGGGGGCGGCATGAACAGGGCCGAGTGCGCCGGGCGGCTCGACCGCCACGCAGTCTGGCCGCTGGTCTGCGCGTTCGTCTTCTCCATTCCCTGGGAGAAGAGCGTGGAGGCGCCCGGCGTGGGCACAATCGCGCGGCTCCTCGGAATCTGCGCCCTGGCGGCGGCGGCAGCCGCCGCGTGCATGCGCGGGTCGGTCCGCGGACCGAACCTGGCCCTGTTGCTGGCAACGGCCTTCGCCGGCTGGACCGGCCTGACCTACTTGTGGAGCGTCTCGCCGGCCGGGACGGCTGACCGGGCGCTTACCTTCGCGCAACTGGCCGCCATGCTGTGGCTGGTCTGGGAAACCTGCCGGTCCAGGGAGCGCCAGGCTCAGCTCATGTGGGCCTATGTGGCGGGGGCGGTGGTGGCGTCCGTCCTCACCATCGCGCGCTACGTCCAAGGGCTGGAGACTTACTACCGCCGCTACGCAGCGCCGGGGTTCGATCCGAACGACCTTGGCCTGACGGTTGCGCTGGCCATCCCCCTGGCCCTGTACCTGGATGGGCGCAGCCGGGGTTTCGCGCCATGGCTCCTGCGCGCGGCGGTGGCGCTGGCGGCGGCCGCCGTGCTTCTTACAGCGTCGCGCACGGCGCTCATTGTGAGCTTCTGCGCCTTCAGCCTGGTTGCGCTCGCCTGGCGGCAGTCCGATGCATCCCGGCGGCTGTGGGGAGTGATTCTGTTCGGGGCGTTGCTCGGCGGCATGCTATGCCTGGCGCCTTCCGCCTCACGCCAGAGGCTCCGGACTTTGCCGCCGGAAGAAGCCGGCGGCATACTGCACGGGCGGACTCAGATCTGGAAGGCGGGCGTCAAGGCTCTGGCGGCGAACCCCGTGGCGGGAGTGGGTGCCGGGGCGTTTCCCGAGGCGGTGCGCCCGCGCCTGGGGATACCGGCGCGGCCGGGCCATCGCTACGTGGCCCACAACGCCTACATGTCGGTTCTGGTCGAGTGCGGATTAGCCGGATTCGCGCTGTTTGCGCTCTGGCTGGGGGTCCTGGCGGCCTACGTGTGGATGATGCCGTGGCCGGAGCGGGTTCTGTGGGGAGTGGTGGCGGCTTGCTGGGCCATCGGCGTGATGACCCTGTCATGGGAACACCGCAAGGCAGGCTGGCTTCTGGCCGGGCTGCTCATGACCGAATGGGCGCGCTGCTTCGGCCGCCGTGCGGAGCGCGCGTGAAACTGCGCGTCCTGGAGGTGCTTCCGACGCTCGGGCGGGCCGGCGCCGAGAACGTGGCGGTGGCGCTGGCGCGCGGGCTGCCGCGGGCGGAGTTCACCACCGCCGTGGTCTCGCTCTACGACGCGGACCCGGCGGGCCTGGCGCCCCTGGTGGAGGAAGCCGGAATCCGTGCCTGGCATCTGGGGAAGCGTCCCGGCCCCGACGCGCGGGTGTTGCCGAGGCTGGGGCGCGTGTTTCGGGAGTTCGCTCCGGACGTGGTCCACACGCACTCCTACGTCCTGCGGTATGCGCGGCGCGCGGCGCGTGCCATCGCGGTGGTGCATACTCTCCACAACCTTTCCGGCAACGATCCGGACAAGCTCACGGCATGGCTGGACGGGTTCGCTTTTCGCAAGGGAGTGGTGCCGGTGGCGGTGTCGGCTGCGGTTGCCCGCTCTTTCCAGGCGAGGTGCGGGATGGCGCCGGCGGCAGTCATCCCGAACGGAATTGACGTCCGGCGCTTCCACCGGCCGGAGGCGCGCGGGAAGTGGCGCAGCGCGCATGGCTTCTCCGAAGCCGACGTGCTGATCACGTCGGTGGCGCGCCTGGAGCCGCAGAAGGATCCCGAGACGCTGATTAGAGCATTCGCCTCCGCCGGTGTTCACTGCCACCTGCTGCTGGCTGGCGACGGCAGCCTGCGGGACAACGCGCGCCGATGCGCCGTCCAGTCGGGCGTGGCCGGGCGAGTTCACTTCCTCGGGGTGCTCCCCGATGTGGCTGAGTTGCTCTGTGCTTCGGACGTTTTCGCGCTGGCCTCGCGGTGGGAGGGCAGTCCGTTGAGCGTGATGGAAGCCATGGCGGCGGGGCTGCCGGTGGTGGCGACCGCCGTGGGCGGGGTCCCCGAACTGGTGGAGAACGGCGTCTTCGGACTACTGTCGCCGCCTGCCGATACGGGCTCTTTGGCGCTGGCGCTGGCCTCGCTGGCGACGGACGCCGGCCGGAGGCGCGCAATGGGCGAGGCCGCCCGCGCCCGCGCGGCTGCCTTCGGCGTGGAGGCCATGGTCGCTGCCTATGGCGACCTGTTCCTGCGCGTAGCGCGGAGGTCCGCGTGACCGGCCGCGTCAGCCTGCTGTCGACCAGCCTGGCGCGCGGAGGCGCCGAAACGCAGGTGGCGCAACTCGCCGCGGGGCTGCGCCGGCGCGGCTGGGAAGTGAGCGTCATCTCAATGCTGGCGCCGGACGCCTTCCAGGAGGAACTGGCGGCGGCGGACGTCCCTGTGTTCTCGCTCGGAATGAAGCCCGGCGTGGGGAGCCCCATCGGATACGCCCGCCTGCTGGCCGCGCTGCGCCGGTTGCGGCCCCAGATTCTCCACTGCCACATGTTCCACGGCAACATCCTGGGCCGCGCGGCGCGCCTGTTGTGTCCTGTTCCCGTGCTCATCTCGACGATTCACAGCGTGGCCGAGAGCGCGCGCGGCTCCCCAGGAACCCGGCGGCGCGACCTCTGCTACCGCCTCACCGACCCGCTCGGAGATCTGACGGTCGGCGTCGCCCAGGCCGTAGTCGAGCGTCACGCACGCGCGCGGGCAGCGCCGCCTGCCAGGCTGCGAGTGATTCCGAACGGCGTGGACGCCGCACAGTTCCGGCCGGACGCCGGCAGGCGCGGGTGCGTGCGCCGCTCACTCGGCCTGGACGGCGAGTTCGTCTGGCTGGCGGTGGGGCGCCTCCTGTGGAAGAAGGGGTACGACACGCTGCTCGGCGCGTTCGGCCGTTGCGGGGGAGTGTTGCTGATCGCCGGCGCGGGTCCGCTGGAGGAGGAGTTGCGCGCGCAGGCGCGCGGGGATGTCCGCTTTCTCGGCGAGCGCGGCGACATCGCGGACCTCATGTCGGCCTGTGACGGATTCGTGCAGGCTTCCGTCGTGGAGGGCCTGCCCGTCGCTCTGCTCGAAGCTGCCGCCAGCGGGCTGCCCTGCGTGGCTACAGACGCCGGCGGAGTGGCTGAAGCCGGCGTCGCCCGGATGGTCCCCGCCTGCGATGCGGACGCGCTGGCAGAGGCCATGCGGGAGGTGATGAGCCTGCCCGCCGGAGAGCGCGAGAAGATCGGACTGGCGGGCCGCGCCGCCGTGGCGGCCCGTTTCGACCGGAACGTCACGCTGGGCATGTGGGAAGAATTGTACCGGGAGCTGCTGTCGCGATGGACGTAACGAACCGTTTCGTGCTCGACTTCGCGAAACGGCATGCGGCGGGCAGGATCCTGGATTACGGCTGCGGCGCCGGGGAACTGGTGGCGGCCGCGCGCGCCGCCGGCCTCGACATGACCGGCGCGGACATTTTCTACGGCGGATCCCAGTCCCGCGCCGAGGCCGAGAAGACACGCCGGCTCGGTGTGATCCTCCAGGAGATGCGCGGAGGCCTGCTTCCGTTCGCCAGCGCTGAGTTTGATGTTGTGGTCAACAACCAGGTGCTCGAACACGTGGAGGACCTGGAAGCGGCCCTGCAAGAAATCCACCGCGTCCTCAAGCCCGGCGGCACGGTTCTGAGCATCTTCCCCTCGCGGGACGTCTTCCGCGAGGGTCACATCGGCATTCCCTTTGCACACTGGTTTCCCAGGGGCTCGCGGCTGCGCTTCTGCTACACATGGGCGCTCCGGGCGGCAGGATTGGGAACCTGGAAGGATCAGGCGCCCACCTGCCGCCAGTGGGCCCGCGACAAACTGGACTGGATCGACCAGCACACGCGCTACCGGCCGCGGCGGGAGATCTTCAGGGCATTCGGCCGCCATTTCAACAGTGAACTGCGCGAGGAAGACTACATACGGTACCGGCTGCGCGACACGCCGCGCCTGGCTCCGCTGGCGAGGCTTCTGGACTTGCCTGGCGTTCCGCCGGTCGCCTGTGCGCTGTTTCGCAAGCTCGCCTTTCTGGTGATCGTCTCACGCAAGGGGGCGGCATGAGGATCGCCTACGTCATCACGAGGTCCGACGCCGTCGGCGGAGCCAGCATCCACGTTCGCGACATGGCCCGCGCGGCGGTTGCCGTGGGGCACTCGGTGGTTGTGCTGCTGGGCGGGGAAGGTCCCGTGACGGAACAACTGACGTCGGCCGGCGTGCCCTGGCGGTCGCTGCGCTTTCTCCGGCGCGCGGTTCGTCCGGGCAGGGACCTTAGGGCCGTGGCGGAGCTCGGCGAGGCCGTCAAGGAGTTCAAGCCGGATCTCCTTTCTTTGCACACCGCCAAGGCGGGCTGGATCGGAAGGGTGGTGGCGGCGCGCCTGGGCGTCCCGGCGCTCTACACGCCGCACGGGTGGCCGTTCGGCCGGCGGTTCTCGCCGGCCGCCCGGCTGGCGTTCCGGCTGGCGGAGAGAGCCGCACCCAGGGGCGTGGCTGACGTTGTTTGCGTCTGCGAGCACGAGAAGACCCTGGCTCTCCGGCTGCGGATCTGCGAGCCGGACCGCTTGCGGGTGATCTTCAACGGCGTCCAGGACGTGCCATACGACATGCGCGCTAGGCCGGCGTCGTCGCCGGTTCGTATCGTTTCAGTGGCACGGTTTGAGGCGCCCAAGGATCACGAGACGCTGCTGCGCGCCATGACCTGCCTGCCTCAGGCGCGGTGGGAGATGGACCTGGTAGGCGACGGCCCTGGCGAGTCGAGCGCCCGGCGGCTGGCTAGGGCGTTTGGTCTGGACTCCAGGGTGCGCTTCCTGGGCTACCTGCCGGCCCCCGCGCCGGTTCTGGCCCGCGCGCAGATATTCGCGCTCTCCACGCGAGCGGAGAGTTTCCCCCGCAGCGTGCTGGAGGCGATGCGGGCGGGGCTTCCGGTTGTTGCCTCCCGGGTCGGCGGGGTGCCCGAGGCAATCAACGATCAGGCCAACGGCCTGCTGGTCCCTCCCGGTGATCCATTGGCGCTGGCCTCGGCCCTTTCCCGGCTGCTGGGCGACGCTAAGTACAGGCAAGAGCTTGGCTTAGAGGCGCGGCGCTGCTATGAGGCGCGCTTCCGCTTTGATCGGATGGCTGCGGAGACTCTCGCGTTGTATCAGGAGGCAGCCTCCCGCATCAGGAGGTGAGGACGACCCTGGCTGTTGAAAGAGGCCCCGACAGGCCAGGAGGCCTGTCCTACGTGAACCGCAAGTCGCTGATTCTACGAGGTGGGACAGGCGTCTCCTCGCCTTACCCGCCGGCGACAGCGAGCACCGCGACAGGATAGAGCTGATCGGCCCCGCGATCCTCTGAGAATCTCCGCTCCCGGCGGGCACATGGTCTGCGAAGGAGGCTCCCCGTGATGCTGGACGCCCGAGAGAGGCAGCGCGCCATTGACGTGGCCCTGCTCCAGATGGACAGGCAGTTCGGCAAAGGTGCGGTTCTGCGCGTGGGGTCGCGCGCCATCGTGCCGGTGGATGTGATTCCCAGCGGCTCGATCTCGCTGGACTCGGCGCTCGGCGTAGGCGGCTTCCCGCGGGGCCGCGTCGTCGAGGTGTTCGGGGCGGAATCCTCCGGCAAGACCACCGTGGCGCTGCAAGTGATTGCCGAGGCGCAGAAGGCCGGCGGCGCCGCGGTCTTCGTGGACGCCGAGCATGCGCTGGACGCCGCCTACGCGCGACAACTCGGCGTGGACGTGGACAACCTGCTGGTAAGCCAGCCGGACCACGGCGAGCAGGCCCTGGAAATCACGGCGGCTTTCGTGAGCTCCGGCGCCGTGGATGTGGTGGTGGTGGATTCGGTGGCCGCACTGGTCCCCAAGGCGGAACTGGACGGAGAGATGGGCGAAAGCCACATGGGGCTGCAAGCGCGGCTTATGTCACAGGCCTTGCGCAAGCTCACAGGGGCGGTGGCGCGCGCCAACACCTGTCTCATCTTCATCAACCAGGTCCGCGAGAAGATCGGAGTGATGTTCGGCAATCCGGAAACCACCACGGGCGGCCGGGCGCTGAAGTTCTACAGCAGCGTGCGCATCGACGTCCGGAAGATCTCCACGCTCAAGGACGGCGACAAAACCATCGGCAGCCGCGTCAGGCTCAAGATCGTGAAGAACAAAGTGGCGGCTCCGTTCAGGGAGGCCGAGGTTGACCTGATCTACGGAGAAGGGCTGTCAAAGGAGCTCGACCTGCTGGACACGGGCGTGGCGCACAATCTGGTGGAGAAGAGCGGATCGTGGTTCAGCCTGGCGGGGGAGCGCATCGGTCAGGGCCGCGAGAACGCCCGCCTGTTCCTTAAGGAGCATCCGGACGCCGCAGAGAAGCTGGACGGGGCGCTCCGCAAGCTGCTCGATCTGCGGCCCCGCGGCAATGGCTCCCAGAGCCCTGTCCCGGCGGCCCAGGCCTGAGTGGCGGGCCGGGCATGCCCGGTCCCTACTCCTTCGGGGCGATGCCCAGAGCCTTCATCTTGCGATAGAGGTTGCTGCGCTCCAACCCCAGCAGCTCCGCGGCTCGCGTCACATTGCCGCTGGTCTCATCGAGCTTCCGGAGTATGTAGTCGCGCTCGACGGCCGCCCGCACCTCCTGCAAGGAGCCGAAGCCGCCGGCGGGCCGCTCGCCGGCGGGGCGCGCGCGCGGAAGCGGGATGTGGCGGAGGTCGATGCGCACCTGCGGGTTCATTATCACGATGCGCTCCATCAGGTTGCGAAGTTCGCGCACGTTGCCCGGCCAATGGTATGACTGCAGGGCCTGGTAGGCCTCCGGCGTGAGCTCCTTCGTCTTCCTGCCGTAGGCCGTTGTGAACTCCTTGAGGAAGTGGTCGGCCAGCAGGGGGATATCCTCGATACGCTCACACAGCGGCGGAACGTGAAAGGGGATCACGTTGAGCCGGTAGAACAGGTCCTCGCGGAAATTGCCCCGTTCGATCTCCTCCTGGAGGTTCTTGTTGGTGGCGGCGATCACCCGGACGTCCACCTGCACGGACTGGGCGGCGCCCACCGGCTCAAACCGCTGCTCGTCCAGAGCGCGCAACACCTTGGCCTGAGTCTTCAGGCTCATGTCCCCGACCTCGTCCAGAAAGAGCGACCCGCCGTTGGCCTTCTGGAACTTGCCGATCTTGTCCTCGTGCGCGCCCGTGAAGCTGCCCTTACGGTGGCCGAACATCTCGCTCTCTATCAGTTCCTCGGGGATGGCCGCGCAGTTGACTTCCACGAACGGTTCCGCGGCACGGGGGCTCAGGGCGTGGATCGCGTGCGCCACCAGTTCCTTCCCGGTGCCGCTGGCCCCATATATCAGCACCCGCCCGTTGGTTCCCGCCATCAGCGCAAGCTGCTGGCGCAGCGCCTTCACGGGCACGCTTTCGCCGATGATCCGGTGCCGGCTCTCGTCCGCCTCCCGCAGCCGGAGGTTCTCCAGTTCCAGCCGGCGGCGGCTCAGCGCGTTCTTCACCACCACGGTGACCTTTTCGATGGTGAGCGGCTTCTCGAGAAAATCGAAGGCGCCCAGCTTCGTGGCTTTGACGGCTGCTTCGATGCTCCCGTGGCCCGAGATCATCACCACCGCGGGGCGGTCCATGAAAGGGATCTCCTGGATCCTGGCCAGGGTCTCCAACCCGTCCATGCCGGTGAGCCAGACATCCAGCAGCACCAGGTCGTAACCCGTGGGAAGTTCCTCCAGGCAGGCTTCGCCCGTGGCCGCCGCCGAAGGGGCGTATCCCTCGTCCCTGAGGACGCCGCACAGGGACCTCTGTATCCCCGGCTCGTCGTCCACCACCAGTATTCGGGCGGGGTTCAAGCGCGCGCCTCCACCGGCCTGGGCTCGCTCCCTTTCCCGACAAGAGCCGGGATCTCCACCACGAACCGCGCTCCGGACGGGCGGTTATCCTCCACGCGGATATGAGCGCCGTGCTCGGTCACTATGTGGCTGGCGATGGCCAGCCCAAGGCCGGTGCCCCGGCCCTTGGTGGAGAAGTAGGGCAGGAACAGCTTCTCCCTGTCCTCGGGGGAGACTCCGCAGCCTGTATCGGCCACCACCAACTCGACCGTGTCCGCGCCGGTCGACTCCGTGGATACGTACAGGCGCTTGACGAGCGAATCCTGCATGGCCTCGGCCGCGTTGTCGATCAGGTTCACCACCACGCGCTTGAATTGCTCGCGGTCGAGGTTCACTTGCGGCAGCCCCCGCGCGAAGCTCTTCTCCACTTCGATGCCGTCCAGCCGGCCCTGGAAAACGCCGAGGCCGCTGTTGACGACCTCGTTGAGATCGGCGGGCACCGGATGGGCCGCCGGGAAGCGGGCGAACCGGGAGAACTCGTCCACCAGGGTCTTGAGCGACTCGACTTCCTCCACGATGGCCGTGGCTGCATCCCGCAGCTTAGGAGCCGCCTCCTGTAGTGTGGCGGCGCGATCCAGTTGCCGCAGGATCCTCTCGGCGGAGAGCGCGATGGGCGTCAAAGGGTTCTTGATCTCGTGAGCAATGCGCCGGGCCACTTCGTGCCAGGCGGCCGACTTCTGAGCCCGCAGCAGCTCGCTGGTGTCCTCGATCAACAGCACGAAGCCGGAGGTGAACTTGGTCTCGAGCGCCGAAACCGTCGCCGACAGGTTCAGCGTCCGGCCGCCGCGCTTCAACTCCATCTGGCTGGAGGCGAGGCCGGTTCGCCGGGCGCGCTTCATCAGGTACTTGATCTCGGCCGCGTCGTCCCGGCTGAAAAGGTCCTCAAGCCGCTCGGCCCGGGCCACGATCTCGCGGGGCAGGATATGGCCGAGCGCCTGGTTCACGCGCAGTACCCGGCCGTCCGCCGACAGGGAAACCACCCCGGTGGGGATGCTCTCCAGGATGGCCTCGGTGAACCGCCTCCTGCTGTCCAGCTCGCGGCGGCTGGCTTCCAGACCTTCGGTCATCTCGTTGAAGGAGCGCACCAGCGTTGCCAGTTCGTCGATCGCCTTGACCCTTACCCGGTGTCCCAGTTCGCCCTTGCGGACCTCGCCGGCTGCCTCCAGCAGGGCTGAGATCGGCACGCTGATCTGGCGCGCCAGGAACAGCGCCAGCCAGGTGGCGACGAATAGTATGAACAGGGTGAGGAGAGACAGGAGTTGTAAGTAAAATGTGCGGGCGCTCTTGCGGTCCAGGCTCAGTTGATTGTAGGCGCTCAGCCAGTGTGAAATCTCACCCTGCGTCCGCGCCAGGTCCACCGGCAAGGATGCCACCAATTCGAGCCGCGCTGCGGCGCCCGCCGGGACCTCGACCCGGACGGAATCGGCGGCGGCCTCCTCGGGGGCGCAAACCACCAGGGCCTCGCCTCTCTCCCTCAGGAGGCTGGCCTCGCGGATGCCGTGCTCCTTGCACAACGGCTCATAAACCCCCGCGGGCCGCACTCCGGTCTCCAGGTAGCGGGCGGTCACGGGGAGGGAGGCCAGCCACTGCGCCTGCACTCGCGCCTTCTCGCCCACCTCCCGCTCGAGCGAAGACCTCACCGCCGACAGTTCGTTCGCTATGCCGACGGCGGGGAGACTGAACCACTTGTCCAGGTTCCGGTTAAGAACCGACACGCTCCAAAGGACCAGGAAGAAGACCGGCAGGAAGCTCAGAGCGAGCGCGCCGAGAACCATCTTGGTCTTGATCCGGGAGCCTTCCTTGTTGCTGCGCCGTTCAATGTAGAGCTTGACGGCGGTGCGCGCCAGGATGAACCCCAGGGTCAGGGTAAGCAGGAAGACGAGAGTGGAAACCGCCCAGAGGGTGAAGGTCTGGCCCACGCTACGCGGCCCGTAATCGCCGAAGGAGAAGGACCCCTGCCACACCACCAGCGTCACCAGCACCGCCAGCACGGCTACGCCCGAGCCGTAGAGGAGACGCTTCCTCATGCCCTAATTATAGGCCGCCCCCGGCAGACGAAAAAAAAGGGAGCCCCGCGGGGCCCCCTTTAGTCTCCGTCAAAGTCGTGAAAGGGTCTAGAAGATGATCTTCACGGCGAGCTGGACGTTGCGCTGGTCGTCCCGCATCGCCGTCATGTAGTCGCTCGCCCAGGCGTCCGCTTCGCCGGTCAACGCGTACAGGTTCGGGTGGTTAGGCATGTTATACATCTCGCCGCGCAACTGCATCGACACCCGCTCATTGACGCGGAACGTCTTGTACATGCCCAGGTCAATGTTCCAGGAGCCCGGACCCCGAAACACGTCGCGTCCCGTCATGTGCGCCGGGAAGGGGCCGAATTCGGAGGTGCCGGTGATCGGGTTGACCCAGTCGTGGTCGAGCTGCAACTTGGACCAGTCATAGTAGACGATACGGTTCGGCGTCCCCGCCGGCGGCCCGTTGCTGTTGCCGGTCCTGGGCATCGGACCTTTGGGCATCATGCGCGGCGTTGCCCAGTACCATGTGTTGGTGCTGTCGAACAGGCTGAACGGCGCGCCCGTACGGAGCGTGATGATGGGAGCGATCTGCCAGCCGCCGATAATGTGCCTGATCGCGCCCGAGGCGTTCCGTCCCACCGGAATGTCCCAGATGCCGGAGATCGCCCAGCGGTGCCGGTTGTCGAACTCCGCGTCACCGCGGTCCAGGCCGGGATTGAACGGATCCAGGAACCCCAGGTTGTACCCGTTGTTGCCGCTCTCACTGAACGTGCTGCTGAGGTTGTCGATGGCGTGGCCCCAGGTCCAGTTGGAGCGGAGTGTCAGGCCGGTGTCAGCGATGTTCTGGACGTCCACCCGGAAGTTCATGGCGTGGTATTGGGACGCCCCTGCGCTGTCCCGGCGATTGATGTTGGTGTAGCGGGTCCGCCTCAATCTGGACGTGCAACTGGTCGGGTCTCCCTTCGTGCACGCATCCCCGAGAAAGACATTGCCGCTTCCGGCCATGTTGTAGTTGGCGATGCCGTAGAGGTTCGTTCCGCGGCTGGCCGAGTAGTCCACCGCCGCCACCAGGCCCTTGCCGACTTCGCGTTCAAGCGAGGCGCTCCAGACCTGCGCGTAGGCCTGCTTGATGTTCGCATCAACGTTCCGCAGGCTGACCGGAGGCATGGCCTTGGTGCCCGTCGAGCCCGACAGCGGTCCGCTCGGGTCGGTGGTGATGGCGATTCTGGGGACGTCCACGCCGGCCGTCAGCGACACCACGGCATAGTTCGGCGGGTTCTGGATCATGTTGAAGGTGACGTTGCCGAAGTTGCGCTCGTAGCTGATGCCGTAACCGCCGCGGAAGCTGGTCTTGCCGTCGCCGAAAACGTCCCAGGCGAAACCGAGGCGAGGGCCGTAGTTGCTGTACCGCTTCTTCCACAACCCGCCGACGGGACTCTCTCTGGCCAGGAACACGTCGCCGGCACGGATCTGCTGCCAGATGTTGGCGCCGCTCCCGTCGTAGTAGTTGGAGTCCTTCTTGGGGTCCTTGTTGTGCTGCACCCCGAAGTACTCCCAGCGCAGGCCCATGTTCAGGGTGAGCCGGGGAGTAACGCGGAAGGCATCCTGCACGTACCAGGCGAACTCGTGGTAGCGGTTGGAGCGGGTGAAGTCCGGCGGCCCCACCGGCAGCGTCAGGGTGCACGCCGCGGTGGGCGCGGCCAGAGAGTCGCACGGGTACTTGCCCTGCGGGTAGACGGCGCCCTGGAAGCGCTGCACCTGGCCCAGCAGCAGGTTGTCAATGCCGCGGCCCCAGGCGGAGGTCGTGTTCAGGGCGGCCACCGGCTCCTGGTAGGCGCCGAAACTCCGGTTGTCACGGATATAGGTGTAGGCGCCGCCGAAGCGGACCTGGTGCTTGCCCTTCGACCAACTCATGTCCTCGTACAACTGGACGAAGTTCTGGGGCCCCCCGAACGGGATGCCGTTGCCGGGGCTGTACGGCAGGTAGCCCGGCATGGCGACATTGTTGCCGAAAAGGGTCTGCGCCGTGTTCGGGTTGAAGTACAGCACGGGGGTGACGGGCGCCTGGCCCAGGGGCTGGAGATTGAGGAAGCGGTTGAACACCGCCTTCGACTGGCTGACCAGCACCGGGCTGATCGTGTGGGTCAACGACGCCAGGTAGCTCTGATTCCGGTCCTTCGATCCGGTGTCGTAGCCCGCGTACGGACTGTGAGCGTTGGTGCCGTCGAAATAGTTGGCATCCTGGATGGCGTAGCGGCCGTACAGCTGGGTTGATGAATTGATGTTGTAATCCACCCGGCCGACGAGCTGGATCTCATTGCGCGGCAGGCCGCCGCCGGCGTCCTCAGGGTTGGAATACTGGACGCGCTGGAACATCGGAGTCGCGGCCGGCAGCAACTGACAGGGGCCGCCCGCGACTGCGCCGGCGCAGGGATCCACTCCCCTTGCCACCATGTCGGCCTTTGTCAGCGTGTTGTGCCGGACCAGCCCCGGCTTCTCCTTGCCCAATTGCGCGAAAAAGTCCCGCGTGTTGGCCGCCGCGGCCGAGATCAACTGCGGGGTAGGGATGTAAACGATGGTTGGGGCGATGCTGCGGATGCGGAACCACTCCGTGTTCTGGAAGAAGAAAACCCTATCTCTTTTCACCGGCCCGCCGATCGAATAGCCGAACTGGTTTCGGGTATAGACCGGCCGCGCGATTCCGTTGGCGTTGTTGTCCGGCGTGTTGGCGGCCAGCCGCGATGCCCTGAAGTACTCGTAGGCTGTGCCGTGGATCTCGTTGGTGCCGCCCTTGGTGGCGACGTTCACCACTCCGCCGGCGGCGCGGCCGAACTCGGCCGTGAAGCTGTTGGTCAGGACGCTGAATTCCTGGACCGAATCCAGGGGGACGGACATGCCCACCGACGCCGTGAACTCGTCGTTGTTCGCGGCTCCGTCCAGCAGGATGTTCGTCGACGCGGAGCGCAATCCGTTGATGGTGAAACCGGCGCCGCGCCCGTAGGCGCCTTCCTCGGTGACATTGCCCGCTGTCGCAACCAGGCTATACGGGTTGCGCGTCAGCGTAGGCAGTTCCTCGATGGCGCGGCTGCTGATTACCGCCCCGAGGGTCTGGGTTTCGGTGTTGATCTGCCCGGCGGCTTCCGTGACCTGCACCACCGTTTCCGTCCTGCCCACCTCAAGGCGAACATCCAGGCCCACCCGGGTTCCGACGTTCACCACCACCTGCCTCACCGAGGTGGCGAAACCGGCGGCTTCCACCGTCACTGAGAAGGTGCTCGGCCTCAGGTTGCTGAAGCTGTATAGGCCTGCGGCGTTGGTTTCGCTGCTCTGCACCAACCCCGTGGCCAGATTCCTCAACGTGACCTTGGCATTCGGGACGACAGCGTTCGCCGGGTCAAGCACCGTGCCGGCTATACTGCCGGTCTCGGTCTGCGCCAGCGCCGTGCCCGCCAGGGCTACAACCGTGAGAAGCAACACTGCTACTCGTCGCGATGTCATATAGTGTCGATTTCCAGTCCTTTCGGCCAGTTGAACCGCCGTATGGGGGTACGCACCGGGCCCTCAGGTTCAAAGGAGCCGGCGTCTTGGTTTTCCACTTCGCCGTATTCTAGCACTTGCGGGCGGCGTGATGTGCAAACCCGCCGGGCCGCTTGCTACGAGTGGGCCGAAAGGCTGCGGGAGGACTGAGTGCGGAATTCGTACTTGTCGATAGCGACGGCCACCTGTTTGCCCCGGCAGCGCACGATCTTACCCCGCGCCACCAGCTTGAGGGCGCACTTGCCGTCCAATTGAGCCGGCCAGCTGATCGCCAGCTCCACGCGCTTGCCCGGCGGCAGCGGGTTCTCTGCCGTGAAAAGCACTCCGCGGCTGCTCACGTCCACCGTCTGGCCGACGCCGCTCTCCGGAACGCCCCGGCCGCCCATCAACTTATACTTGACATCCCGCACAATCGGGAAGCGGTCGTTGGCCCGGCGCTCGGAGACGCCTGCCAGAGTAGCGGTCACGTTCTGCCATGTGGCGAGCACGGGCCTGAAATCCCCCCCTCCCGTATATCATCCGCAATACATCCGTAATCAACAATAGGAGAGCGGTAACAATTCATCTGGGACCAGAGTACTAAACTAACCTTACTAACCCCAGCCCATTACACGCCTTAGTCCGGTCCGCGCCGGACACGCCGGAGCTCGTCCAGCCGCTCCGCAATCCGCTTCTCAAGGCCCCGATCCGTCGGGAGATAGAACCTTGTGCCCATCAAGGCAGGCGGCAGACACGGCATTTTCGTTACGGCATCCTCGCACTGGTGAGCGTGCTGGTAGCCGTCCCCATACTTCCAGTCCTTCATCTCGCGGGTCACGGGATTCCTGAGCTGCATAGGCACCGGTTCGGGCATTCCAGTCCGAACCTGTTGCTGCGCCCTGCCGAGCGCCTGGTAGGCGGCATCGGATTTCTGCGCCATCGAGAGGTAAATCGCGGCTTGAGCCAAGGCCTGGTCTCCCTCCGGAATTCCCAGGAAATGAACGGTTTGCATGGCCGCCACCGCCTGCTCCAAGGCGCGCGGATCGGCCAGCCCCACGTCCTCGATTGCCATACGTATGAGACGCCGGGCGATATAGAGCCGGTCCTCGCCAGCTTCGAGCATCCTGGCCAGCCAGTACAGCGCCGCATCGGGATCGCTCGATCGAACAGACTTGTGCAGCGCCGAGATCAGGTTGTAGTGCTCCTCGCCGGCCTTGTCGTAAAGGAGCACCTTGCGCTGAATCGCGTCCTCGACCGCCTGCCTGGATAGCTCCGGCCCCTCCGAGGCCGCGGCCGCCGATTCCAGGGTGTTGTAGGCCGACCTGGCATCCCCGCCCGCGAAGATGGCGATCTGCTCCAGCAGATCCTCGGGCGCAATCAGGCCGCGTGCGCCCAGTCCGCGCTCCTGGTCCGCCAGGGCTCGTTTGAGCAGGGTCACAACCTCGGGGACGGCCAGCGCCCTGAGCGCGTATACCTGCGTGCGGGAGAGCAGCGCCGAGATCACCTCGAAGGAAGGGTTCTCTGTGGTGGCGCCGATCAGGGTGACATCGCCCCGCTCCACATAGGGGAGAAAGGCATCCTGCTGGGCCTTGTTGAAGCGGTGAATCTCGTCGATGAACAGGACCGTGCGGCGGCCCAGGCGGCGGTTCCGCTCGGCCTGCGCCATGACCTCCTTGATCTCCCTTATGCCGCTCAGCACCGCGCTGAAGGGCACGAAGTCGCAGCGGGTGATCCGGGCCACAAGCAAGGCGAGGGTGGTCTTACCCGTGCCGGGAGGCCCCCACAGGATTGCCGAGCTGAGATCGTCGCCCTCGATCTTCACCCGCAATGGCTTGCCCGGGCCCAGGATGTGCTCCTGGCCCACGTACTCCTCCAGGCTGCGTGGGCGCATGCGGTCAGCCAGCGGCGACCCGTGGCCCTTGCCAGGCTCCGGGGGAGTGACGTCGAAAAGGCTCACCGGCGCCCTCGCTGCCGCCTGGCCTCATAAAGAAGGATGCCAGTGGCCATGGCGGCGTTCAGGGACTCGACGCCGGAGGTCGGGATGCTCACCGCCAGAGCCCCCTCCGGCAACCCCGTGCCGAGTCCGCGGCCTTCCCCGCCAACCAGAATCGCCGAGCCTCCAGCGAAATCGGCCGCCTGCGCTGCCACTCCTCCCGATGGCAGGGCGGCCCAGATCGCCAGGCCCCTGTCCCGGGCGGCTGCCACGACGCTGCTCAGCTCGAGCCCGGCCTTGACCGGGCAACGGAATACGGAACCGGCAGATGCTCTTATCGCCTTTGGATTGTATGGATTAACGCTGCCCTTGAGGAACGCCACGCCAGTTGCCCCGAACGCCTCGGCGGCCCTGATGACGGCGCCGGCGTTGCCCGGATCCTGCACGCCATCGAGGACCACCACCAGGGGCAACCCCCGGAACAGGTCGTCCAGCCGCCAGGCGGGTGGACGTACAAGGGCCACGACGCCCTGGGAGCACTCGGTGGCCGAAACGCTGCTGAGCAGGGCATCGGGGACAACGGCCACACGCGACTTCGGGCCTCCTCTAAGCGCCGCCAGCACCCTGTCGAGAGCCGACTCGGCAGCCAGTACGTTCTCGATCTCACAGCCGCTGCGGACAGCTTCCTCAAGCAGGTGGAACGTCTCGGCGACCATGCACCCGTCCGAGGTGCAGGAGCCCTGAGCCGCCGCCTTCCGCACGGCCTTGAGCAGGCTGTTGGAGGGGCTGGTCAGTCTCTGTACCGGTACCATTCGCGTGTGTCGTAGACTGTCAGGTGAAGTCCGGAACGACTAGCATCATACCTCATGAGGAAGTCGCTGGCCTGGATCCTGCCGGTTGCGGCCCTGATAGCGGGCGGGTGGCATCTCTATGCTGTGGCCCGGCAGATCCAGCTCCAATCGACCGTCGACGAGGCCCGGCCTGCCGAAGTAATCGTGGTCCTGGGGGCGGCCGAGTACAGGGGGCGGCCCTCGCCCATCTTCAAGGCCCGGCTGGACCACGCGCTGGATCTGTACCGGCGCGGGCTGGCCCCCAGGATCCTGACCACTGGCGGCGCCGGCGGCGACCCGTTCTACACCGAAGGAGGCGTGGGCCGCTCATACCTGGTGGGAAGAAACGTTCCGGCGGACGCGGTCCTGGTGGAGCCGGAGGGCGCCACCACCGTGCAGAGCACCACTTCGGCGGCGGAGATCATGCACCGCATGGGGCTCACCTCCTGCATCCTGGTGAGCGACGGCTACCACATCTTCCGGGCCAAGCGCATGCTGGCGGAAAGGGGGATCCGGGTCTACGGTTCACCCAGGCCCTCCCAGCCGCGGGAAGGCTCCCGGATGTGGTGGCTGTACTTCCGGCAGTCAGTGGGCTACCTGCTCTGGCAGGCGGGCATCCGGGTTTGAAGGAGGCGCCGAACCCATTGGCCGCTGCCGGGAGTCTATATTGGTGTGGGAGGCGGCGCATTGACACCTGAGAGCCTTCGTTCCCGCCTGGCATGGGCCCGCGACTTGGCGGTCTCGGTGCTCATCGCCTCGCTGGTGATCCTGTTCATCTACCAGCCGGTGCAGGTTGAGGGAACCAGCATGATGCCGGCGCTCGAAAACCAGGAGCGGATCTTCATCAACAAGTTCACCTACCGGATGGGGATCGAGAAGATCGCCCGCGGCGACCTGGTGGTGTTCTGGTTTGACAACGAGCCTGGGAAGTCCTACATCAAGAGGGTGGTCGGGCTGCCCGGCGACCAGATACGCATCGAGCGCGGCACGGTCTACGTGAACGGCGGCCGCCTCCAGGAGGACTACGTGCCGGCCGAATATCGCGACAACTTGTCCCAGCCGGAACTGGTGGTGCCCGCGGATCGCTACTATGTGCTCGGGGACCACCGCTCCAGTTCGAGCGACAGCCGCACCTGGGGGCCGATTCCCCGTGACGCGATCTACGGCAAGGCGGTGTTCGTCTACTGGCCGCCCGACAAGATCGGCCCGGTGCGGTAGCGGCCCGGCGCGGGTTCTATCTGCCGCCCTGGAAGAGCAGGGGAGCGAAGTCGGCCAGGTTCTGCCGCCAGAATGG
>JBBITL010000044.1:0-36120 GCA_037440765.1 Solibacteraceae bacterium | reverse complement strand
AGGTGACGCAGTTTCGTTCCAGTTGAGGGGTGACATTATGCTGGAGCATCTTCACCGGCGCAGGACCGAGCCTGACGGCGGGCGGGCGGCCACGATATAATCATGGCTTCCGTTTGAATGGAGGCTGTCTCGCCGGCCCTGGCGGCCGATTTACGATCCCTATGAACAGGCTCTGCCGTCGGTTGTTTCCCCTCCTGCTCGCTTTCGCCCCTGTCGGCGCACAGACGTTCGAGTTTGCTACCCTGGCCGGCTGGACGCGCATCAGCAAGGCCCCACTGGGCTTTGCCTCCAAGGCCGACGGGTTCGACGACGATACGACTTTCCGGAACGGCTACAGCTACGGAGGGCGGATCACCATCAACACGCCCGGCTACTGGGGCCACGAACTGACCTACCTCCGCACCGAAGCCAAGCTCAGAACCGTCTTTCAGGAAACCGCGACCGCCCCCCGGCAGACCAGGATAGGGAAGGTCACGAACCAGCAACTCTCCTACAACTTCCTGGCCTACTGGATGCCCAAGAACGAGCGGTTCCGGCCGTTTCTGACAGTCGGGCTCGAGGCCCGGCGAAGCGGGAAGCCTGAAATCGAAGGCTGGCCGGCAGGGCCGACCAACAACTACGGCGCGAACTATGGCTGGGGGATGAAGGTGAGACTCTTCAGCCACGCCCTGGTCCGGGTGGACATCCGGGACACGTTCACGGGCAAGCCCTACCACCTTCGATTCGGTGACGTCCGCAACTCGCGCGGGCAGGTGCGCGAGCAGCAGGCATCGCTCGGCCTGGCCATAACCTTCTGACCCCCGCCGCCGGTCCGCCGGGGCCGTCAAACCCCGATAAGCAGGAGCCACTGGTGTACAATAAGGGGCGTCAGCCGCCGGGAGAGCCTGCATCACTGGCAGAGCGGGCGCCGAGGCTGGATAATAGGGACAGCTCCGAGGAAAGGCGCATGTTTCGACGCACATTTGCAGTCCTAGGGGGAATTCTGCTCCTGGTTGCTGCGCTGCCGGCGCCGGCAGCGCAGGCGGTCCAGGAGAAGCGGGCGGCTCAGGCGCCCGCTGCGCCGGCGCGGATGGACGACGAGGAACTGAGAAAGGCGTTGGGCGCGCCCGTCGACCCCAGGACGTATCTGATCGGCCCGGAGGACGTGCTGCTCATACGGGTGTGGCGGGAGCCCGAGCTCAGCGGTCCGGTGGCGGTGAGGCCCGACGGTATGATATCGCTGCCCCTGGTAAGTGATGTCCGGGCGGGGGGAGTCACGCCCGACAAGCTCGCCGAGGCGCTCAAGCAGGCCTTCGCACAGTACATCACCGAGCCCGAGGTCATGGTGCAAGTGTCCCAGGTCAGGAGCAAGAAGTACTTCGTAATGGGGGAGGTAGGGCGTCCCGGCCAGTATGAACTGGTCGTTCCCACCACCGTCTCGCAAGCTCTCGCCATCGCCGGCGGGTTCCGGGAATACGCCGATACGAAGAAGATAGTAATATTGCGCGGCCACAAGCGGCACGAGTTCAATTATCGGGACTGGGTACGGGGAAGGAACCCCGGACAGAACATCCTGCTGGAGAACGGGGACCAGATCATAGTTCCGGACTAGAATCCGCCGGTTTATGAGTGAGACATTTCATAATGCAGCCAAATCCTGAAGCCTTCAGCACGGCCAGGCGGCCCTTGGATGTCTCCGACTTCATAGACATCATGCGGCGGCATCGGGGTTGGATCATTGGGCCCGCCTTTGCCGGACTCGTCATCTCGGTCGTGGTGGCCTTTGTCTGGCCGGACGTTTACGTCTCCGACGGGACCATCCGCATCGTGCCCCCCACGGTGCCGGAGCGTTACGTGCCGACCAACGTGAACCTGCAACTGGGCCAGCGCATCGCAGCCATGGAGCAGCAGGTGCGCAGCCGCTCCAACATCCTTAGCCTGATCAACGAGTTCGCGCTCTACCCGCGCCGGAGGGGCCGGATTCCCGACGAGGATCTGGTCGAGAGCATGCAGAAGGACATCACCATCCGGGCTGTGGCGGCCATGCGCGACGCCGGCGGCGCGCAGATCGGAGCGACGGCATTCCGGGTCTCCTTCCGCTACGGGGACCGGTATCAGGCGCAGAAGGTCGTCAGCAAGATCATCAGCATGTTTCAGGATGAGACTACGCGCACGCGGTCGGCGAACTCGGTCCAGACAACCGACTTCCTGAAAGAGAAGCTGGATGCGGCCAAGAAGAGCCTCGACGAGATCGAGAACCGGCTGACGGCCTACAAGCTCAAGTTCCAGGGCAGGCTCCCCGAGCAGATGGCCTCCAATCTGACGGCGCTGAGGACGCTCGAGACGCAGCTCTCCACAGCGGCGTCGTCGCTGAATCGGGCCACCCAGGAGAAGCTCCTGCTGGAGAACAGCCTCCGGGTGGCCAGGGAGCAATTCGAGGCGGTCCCGGCAAGCGCCACCGCCGGCGTGGAGACGGCCGTCCGGAACGACCGCCTGATCAACCTGGAGCGTCAGGTTTTGACCGGCGAGACCCAACTGGCTGCTCTCCGCCAGAGGTACAGCGCCTCGCACCCCGATGTTCGCCAGGCCGAGGCGCAGCTTGCCAGCCTCCGCCAGTCCAGGGAGGCCGCTCTCGCCGGGGAGGACGGCGGGAAGACGGCCGCCCCGGCCAAGCCGGAAGGCGCTGTGCTGACGCGGGAGCAGAGGCAGGCTCAACTGGACCTGGAGAGGCTGCGCAGCCAGATCCAGACCAAGGACCTGGAGATCGAGCAGATCATCAAGGAACAGGCGCGCCTGAACAAGCTCATCCAGGAGTACCAGCAGCGGATCGAGGCCAGTCCTTTGAGTGAGCGGGATTACGCGCAGCTTACCCGCGACCACCAGCTGGCCAAGGATCAGTATGAGGATCTCACCAGGAAGAGTGAGCAGTCCACCATGGCCACGGAGCTGGAGATCCGCAAGCAGGGAGAACTGCTGGAGGTGTTGGAGCAGGCTTCTTTGCCGCAAACGCCGTCGGAGCCCAACCGCTGGCTGGTGATCGCTGTAGGTTCCTTGTTCGGCCTGGCCCTCGGCTTCCTGCTGACCGGCGTCAGGGAGGTCAAGGACACGTCGCTCAAGAGTCTGAAGGATGTCAGGATCTACACCGGGCTGCCGGTGCTGGGCAGCGTGCCTCTGGTGGAGAACGACCTGCTGGTGCAGAGGAAGCGGCGTTTGGCCTGGGTCGCATGGTCCAGCGCCTCCATCGTCGGGTTCCTCCTGATGCTGGGATCGGTCTTCTACTACTACACCAAGGGCGCCTGAGGTATTGGGGCGGAGGGAGAATGAGCCGAGTTTACGATGCGTTGCGCCGGGCCGGGCAAGGTGGTGATGGCGGAGACAGTGCACGGAGAACCACCGAGCGCCTGATCCCCGGCCTGGAGGACCTGCTCTCCTGCGCAGCGGAGGTCCCCTATAACCCGGCTCCCGACATCTTCGTCATCGACCCGGCCCGCCCGCGCGACGCCCACAGCGAGGAGTTCCGGACCCTGCGCACCCGCCTCAACCACTTACAGAAGCTCCAGCCGCTTCACTCTGTCGTGATCACCAGTCCGTGTCCGGCCGAAGGCAAGTCGTTCACCGTCGTGAACCTGGCCCTGGCCGAGGCTCAGCTGGCCGGCAACCCCACGCTCGTGGCGGACTTCGATTTCCGGCGGCCGGTGCTGCACAACATCCTCCAGTTGGAGCGGGGCCCGGGAGCGACGGACTACCTGGCCGGAAAGGCGCCTCTGGCCGAGGTTGTGCGGAGGATCGCCGGGACGAACCTCTACGTGATGACGGCCGGAACGGCCGTCCCCAATCCGCTGGAGATGCTGAACCTGGACCAGACCAGGACGCTTCTCGATCAGCTTCCCGCGGTCTTCAACTGGGTGCTTCTGGACAGTCCGCCCCTGCTGTTCGCGGCGGACGCCAACCTTCTGTCCACCCTCAGCGACGGCACCATTCTGGTGGTGCGCATCGGTGTCACCACTATCGATTCGGTGACGCGCGCGATGCAGTCCCTGTGCGAGAATAACGTCCTCGGAATTGTGGCCAACGGTGCGCGTGCCGGTGAGCTGTACAGCAAGTACACCTACTACTATTCCGGTTACTATTACAAGGACAAGCTGGAGCATCGGGCTGAGGACGACGACGAATAGACACCCGCAGGGCCGGCGGCCGCCCGTGGCCGGTCCCGCCGGGGCGGTGTGTTTTTAGGGCGCAGCGCATGCCAAGCCTCAGAGACATAGCCAGGGGGGACTTCGGCGCGTCGGTCCTGGCCGGCCTCCAGACCGGGGTGCTGGGAGGGCTTTCGATCGTCCTGTATCACGCCCTCGGCTCGATCCTGTCGGGCCAGGCCGCGTGGGCCGTTCCGGCCCGGCTGGCGGCCGCTGCCTTCGGCCGCGCGGTCCACAGCGACGGGCTGGCCTGGGCCGTGATGGCGGGCATTTCCCTGGAGGTCGTCGGCGCGGGGCTGGTCGGAGCACTGTTCGGTCTGGCCCTGCGCCCGGGTTGGGCGCTCCGCCGGGCAGGCTTGCTTGGCCCGGCAGTGGCCCTCGGCTGGTACTATTTCGCCCACGAGATTCTCCTGGCCAGGTTCGGCGCGGGCTACTTCGCCGTCGCCACGCGCCAGTCGCAGGTATTGGCGCATCTGTTGTTCGGGCTTGTCCTGGGCCTGTATCCGCGCTTCCGCCGGTCGCTGTTCCGGGATGGCGTGCCGCCCGTTGAACAGTCCGGCGGGTTTTCTTCGCAGGCCGGTTCGCGATAGAATGAAGTCTCCGCACTCCACGCTGATTTGGGAGCCATTGGTGAAACGCAAAGATCCGCCCTTGCGTCTGAAGGTAGGCGCAGAGTGGAAAGGAACCAGTTCTCAATGAGTTGCATCAGGCTCCGCGGCCTGGGCTGGGCCTTGGTGTATCTGTGCGCTGGGGCCGGCGTGGCCGCCGCTCAGCAGACGCCAGCCCCCGCCCGGCAGAATCCTTTTGAGCCGGCCCGGCCGCCGGCTCCGGCCGAGCAGGCCAAGCCCCAGGGACAGAACCCCTTCGAGCCGGCCCGGCCGCCCTCGCAGCCCGAGACGCCGCCGGCCCAACCCGGAGAGGTCAAACAGCAACCCTCTCCGTTCGAGGCCCCTCCGGCCGCGCCCCGCGAGGAGGCGCCGGCCGTGGCGGAGGACGTTATCGAGGCCATTGAGTTCCGCGGCGCCCGGAGGGTCCCGCAGGACACTCTGCGCGCCATGATTTTCACCAAGCGCGGCGACCAGATAGACCGGGACGCCCTGCGGCGCGACTTCATGGCCCTGTGGAACACCGGCCGCTACGACGATATACGCGTGGAATTGGAGCCGGGCAAGACCGGGCAGATTCTGCGCTTCATGCTGACCGAGCGGCAGGTGGTGCGCTCCATCACTTATCCTGGAATCAAGTCGGTTACAGTCTCCGAGATCCTGGACCGGCTGAAGGAGCGCCGCGTCGGCCTCAGCATCGAGTCCATGTACGACCCGAGCCGGGTGCAGCGGGCCCGGGTCGTGCTACAGGAGTTTCTGGCCGAGCGCGGACGGCAATTCGCCGAGGTCACGCCGGAACTCAGGCAGCTTCCTCCTTCCTCGCTGGCCATTGCGTTCCACGTGAACGAGGGGCCCAAGGTCAAGGTCGGCGGCATCGACATCCAGGGTAACGCCGCCTTCAAGGATCGCACCGCCATACGCTCCATGCGGGGTCTGCGCCCCATCGGCATACCCCACTCCATCTTCTTCGAGAACATTTTCTCCAAGGCTTACGACTCCACCAAGCTCGACATGGACATGGAAATGCTCCGCGACTTCTACCAGCGGAGAGGCTACTTCACGGCCCGCGCCGTGGATCACCAGGTCGAGATCCGCGACGTTGGCGGCGGCAAGTTCCGCATACCCCCTCTGCTGTGGAACCGGCCGGGCAAGAGGGCTGACGTCAGGATACAGGTGGAGGAGGGCCGCCGTTACGTCCTGAACAAGGTGGACTACTCCGGCATGACTGTCTTCAAGGTCCCGGAGTTCATCACCAGGGATATCTTCCGCATGGTGCCCGGCGAGTACTTCTCCACCGAGAAACTTCGCAAGGGCCTGGAGGAGATGCAGAAGCTGTACGGACGTTTCGGCTACATCGATTTCGTGCCCGAGCCAAGCTTCGACCTGATCCCCAACTCGAACAAGCTGGACATGACCATCAACGTCGACGAAGGCAAGCAGTTCTTCGTGCGGCGCATAGATTTCGCCGGGAACACCACCACGCGCGACAAGGTCATCCGCCGCGAGCTGCTGCTCGACGAGGGCGACATGTTCAGCTCCCGCCTCTGGGAGCTGAGCATCCTGCGCCTGAACCAGCTGGGCTACTTCGATCCGCTTAAGGAGAAGGAATCCGCCGACATCAAGCGGGATACCCGCGCGAGCACCGTGGACATCACGCTCAGCGTCAAGGAGCGGGGCAAGAACTCGGTGGGCTTGCAGGGCGGGGTCTCGGGCATAGCCGGCAGCTTCATCGGCTTCAACTACGCCACGAACAATTTCCTGGGGCTGGGCGAGACGCTCAGCGTCGAAACCCAGCTCGGCGACCGCATCCGGAGCGCCACCCTGGGTTTCACCGAGCCCTACCTGTTCGACCGTCCCATCAGCACGGGTTTCACCATCTACATGCAGCGCTTCAACTTCGACCAGGGGCGGGAGGTCTCGCTGCTGTCGGGCCGCAACCTGATGCCGCTGTACCAGGCGCTGGGAGAGCAGAACCGTCTGAACTACATCTCCAACGGCCACGGGTTCACGGTGTTTACGAGCTATCCGCTGCGCCGCACCTTCGCCCGCGTCGGTCTGACCTATGGCTACGACATCTCCAACATCACTGTGCTGACGGACGCCGCCAAGAACTACTTCGGGTACATGGACTACCAGCAAGGCATCGCCGGGCCGAATTCCCTGCGCGGCATCCGCACCAGCAAGGTCGTCCCGTCGTATACCTACAACACGGTGGACCATCCCATCACTCCGAGCCGCGGCAAGAGCTTCTTCTTCTCGGTCGAGTACGCGGGCGGGCCGCTCGGCGGGAACGTGAACATGATTCGGCCGACGTTCAGCTCGACCTACTTCCGCCGGGGCTTCTGGGCCAACCACGTCATCGGCATGCGCGGCATGGCCAGCTTCCTCACCGGCTACGGCGGGAAGCTTGCGCCGCCTTTCAGCCGCTTCTACATGGGCGGGGAGCAGGATGTGCGGGGCTTCGAGATCTGGGGAATCACCCCCTGGATCTTCGTGCCGAGCCTGGCGTCAGTCAACGTGCTGAACGACGACGGCTCGGCGCGGACACAGAAGGTGATCGTCGATGGCAAGCCACAGTTCCGCTCGGTGGTCCAGACCATCCCCATTTACCAGCTCACCATGGCCGGCGGCGACATGCAGGCGATCGGCAACTTCGAGTACAGGATCCCGCTGGCCGGTCCGGTGACGCTGGCGCTGTTCTTCGACGCGGGCGCCAACAAGATAACCCGGCCAAGCCAGCTCGCCTTGACCTCGGACCGCATGGCCGAACTGAACGACCGGTTCCCGCAGGCCGGCTTCGGCAGCCGGGCCATCATCGCCAAGGGATTGCAGCGGACGCGCACCTCGACCGGCGTTGAATTTCAGGTGATGATGCCGGTGGTCAACGCGCCCTTCCGGCTCTACTGGGCCTACAATCCGACCCGGGTCCACCGGTATGTCCAGCCGCCCATCGTGGCCGACCGCTCGTACTTCCCAAACCAGACGACTTTCGTCGACGCCATCACCAAGCACGGCATGCCGTTCCCCTGGACGGAAAAGAGCCGGACCATCCGGTTCACCATCGGCCGCACATTCTGATCCGATGCGCGGCCCATGCTATGCTAACTTGACTACACGTTTCAGGAGCACCTCAGTGAACAGAATGATCCTCCTCCCCGCGATGCTGGCGCTGGGTTTCGCCCCCGCCGTTCTCGGGCAGGCCTCAGGCCAGAAGATAGGCGCCATCAACCTCCGGGCCGCCATGGAGAACACTCAGGAGGGCCAGAAGGCCGCCTCCGAACTCCAGCAGCGGTACGATCCCATCCGGAAGGACCTGGAGAAGAAGCAGAACGAAATCCAGGCGCTGCGCGACCAGCTAAGCCGCGGCAGCAACACCATGAACGAAAAAGCGCGGGAGGATCTCCAGCGCGACATCGATAACCGGACCAAGAGCTGGAACCGGGACCAGGAGGACGCGGCCGCGGACTTTCAGATCGACCTGGAGCGGGTACAGCAGGAACTGTTCACGAAGATGCAGGTGGTGATCGACAAGTATGCCCGCGACAACGGATTCGCGGTGATCCTCGACATCAGCAGCCAGGAATCGCCGGTCGTCTACATCAGTAACAGCGTGGACATCACCAACGACATCATCGCCCTCTACGACAAGAACTCGCCGGCCGCCGCCAAGCCTGCCGCCAGGCCGCCCGCCGCCGCGCCGGCCAAGAAGCAGTAGCCCCTCGGGAGGGGTCGGTCCCCGTTCGCTGGCTTCCCTGGCCGGGGGCCGGAGCCGCGATGGTACAATCCTATCTTCATGCCGCGTAAAGTCGCGCTGTTTGTAACCTGCATCGTGGACCAGGTCTTTCCGGAGGTGGGCCTGGCCACGGCGGACGTGCTCGAACGGCTGGGTTACTCCGTGGACTTCCCGGAGAAACAGACCTGCTGCGGACAGCCTGCCTTCAACTCCGGCTACCGGGATGAGGCCCGGCACGTGGCCTGCCACTGCCTCGATGTGCTGGAGGGAGCCGATTACGTCGTCGTGCCGTCAGGCTCTTGCGCATCGATGATCACGCGCCATTATGAGGAGCTCTTCGCCAGGGACGTGCGGCGCCTCGATCAGGCCCGGCGCCTGGCGCCGCGGGTCTGGGAATTCAGCAAGTTTCTGCTGGAGGTGGCAGGCGTCGACGACGTGGGGGCGCGCTACGACGGAGTGGTCACTTATCATGACAGCTGCCACGGCCTGCGCGAGCTCGGCATCAAGGAAGGACCCCGGCGGCTGCTTGCGCGAGTCAAGGGCCTGACTCTGCGCGAGATGGACATCCCGGAGGAGTGCTGCGGCTTCGGCGGAACCTTCTCGGTGAAGTTCCCCTCCATCTCCGGAGGCATGTCCCGCACCAAGATCGAGTCCATAATGAAGACCGGAGCGGACGCCGTGGTCGGCGCCGACGCCAGTTGCCTGCTGCAGCTCCGTGGCGCCCTGTCGCGGGACGGGTTGCCTGTCAAGACCGTGCACCTGGCCCAGGTTCTGGCATCCCGCTGAGGCGCCGCCATGATGACTGCACCCGAGAAGCAATTCCAGGAAACGCTGGCCAACGCCGGCCTCCAATCCGCCGTCTACTCGGCGACCGGCCGCCTCATGGACAAGCGGCGCGCCACCGTCTGCGCCGAGGCGCTGCCCGACTACCAGGAACTGCGGCAGCAGGCCAACGCTATAAAGAAACACACGCTCGAGAACCTCGACCACTACCTGGAACAGTTCGAGGCCGGTGTGGCGGCGCGTGGGGGCAAGGTCGTCTGGTGCAAGGACGGCGCCGAGGCTGCCGGGTTCCTGACGCGCCTGGCGCGGGAGAAGGATGCCCGGCTGCTGGCCAAGGTCAAGTCGATGACCACCGAGGAGTTCGGCCTGAACGAACTGCTGGAGCAGCAGGGCCTGGAGCCGGTGGAGAGTGACCTCGGGGAGTTCATCGTGCAACTGGCGCGCTCGCGGCCTTATCATATCGTGGCGCCCGCCTTGAACCTGACCCGCCACGACGTTGCCGGCCTTTTCACCCGGACCCTCGGCGTCGAGCACGAGACGGTTCCCGAGAACCAGACCAAGATCGCCCGCCGGGTGCTTCGCGAGAAGTTCCTGGCCGCCGACATGGGCATTTCCGGCGCCAACTTCCTGGTGGCGGACTCGGGCGCCGTGGTGCTGGTCACCAACGAAGGCAATGGCCGCATGTGTACCACGCTGCCAAAGGTCCACGTCGCCATTGCCGGAATCGAGAAGCTGATTCCGAGGGCGCAGGACCTGGCCGTCTTCCTTAAGCTTCTGGGTCGCAGCGCCACCGGCCAGCCGCTGACCGTGTACACGTCGTTTTTGGCCGGCCCCAGGCGTCCCGGCGAGATAGACGGCCCGCAGGAGTTCTACGTTCTGCTGCTCGACAATGGGCGGACGCGCCTGCTCGTCGACCGCGAGAAACGCCAGTCGCTTTATTGCATCCGCTGCGGCGCCTGTCTGAATCACTGCCCCGTGTACCGCAAGATCGGCGGCCACAACTATCCCTGGGTGTATTCGGGGCCGATCGGCAAGGTCATCAGCCCTCAGTTTCGCGGGATCGGACAGGACCCCTGGCTGCCTTTCGCCTCGAGCCTGTGCGGAGCGTGCGCCGAGGTCTGCCCGGTCAAGATCGAGTTGCCCGGACTGCTGCTGGAACTGCGCAGCGAGATCGTTAGGAGCAAGAGACTGGAGGGGAAGTCCAGGCTGGAGCGCCTGGGCTTCCGCGCCTGGTCCTGGCTGATGCGCCACCCGCGCCTCTATGAACTGGCCGGCATGATGGGCTCCCTGGTGGCGGCCGGGGACGGCGAAGCTTGGCTGAAGAAGCTCAGTTTTGTTCCCAACATCGGCCCGCTGAAGGCCTGGACGAGTGAGCGCGACATCCCGCCGCTTCCGCCCAGGAGTTTCCGCCAGTTGTGGCGCACCCGCCGGGCCGGAAGCGCTGCCCCGCCAGCACCGGACCGCGAGCGTGAGCGAGCGGATAACGCTCCGGAGCCGGGAGACTAACCCATGTCCCGTGATCACATCCTGCACAAGGTCCGCACAGCCCTGGGCCGCAGCGCCGGCCAGGCGCCCGCCCCCGCGCCGGAAGTCCGGCTGCGCCTTCCTGAAATGGACCTGGAGGCGCGTCTCAGGAGTTTCTCGGCGGCGCTGGAGGCGCTGGGCGGAACGTTCCGGCGGGCCGCCTCGCAGGAGGACGCCCGCGCCCAGGTTGCCGCGCTGCTCGACGGCCGTTCAGCCGTGGCTTCCAACTCGCCGTACCTGGCCGGGTGCGGGATCACGGCCCTCGGCGGGGTGCGCAGCGGGTTCACCGAGGAGCCCGGGCTGCGGAGCCTGTGCGCCACCGCCGACGTCGGAATCACGAGCGCGGATTTCGGGCTGGCCGACACGGGCTCGCTGGTGCTGCTGTCCAGCCGCAACGAAGCCCGCATGATCTCGCTGCTTCCTCCGGTCCATGTGGCGGTCCTCGCCAAGGAGCTGATATTGACCGGGCTGGATGAGCTGTTCACCACCCGGGCACTGCCCGGCGAAGCGTCTTCTTCGATGGTCCTGATAACCGGGCCGAGCCGGACGGCCGACATCGAGCAGATCCTGATCCGCGGCGTACATGGCCCAGGGGAAATTCACGTCATAGTCGTCTAGGATGGTAACATGAGCCCCATTCGGATCTCGTTTTCAGTGTCTTTGCTCCTCGCCGTGGCCGGCGGCGCCTCGGCCCAGGTTCTGGAAATAGGCCCGCAGTTCGGCGTGAACAGGCTCTCCAACAGCGAACTCTATCGGCAGACCACGCCCACGCCGGCGGTCGCCAAGCTGAACAGCGGATTCCGGTTCGGCTTCCGCGTCACGCTGAACGCTCACGAGTACGCCGGCCACGAGGTGGGCTACGCATACAACCGCACGAACCTCAATCTGGCCGGGATGGTTTACGGCATGGGCACGCACCAGGGTTTCTACAACCTGTTGCTGTACGCCAGGCCGGAGGGAGCCAGTATCCGGCCGTTCGTCGCCGGCGGGGCCCAGTTCAGTAATTTCGTGCCGCCGGGGGCCTCAGTCTCCTACGGCGGCGGCGAGATGAAATTCGGCGTCAACTACGGCGCCGGCGTGAAGGTGAGGACCTCCGACCGGTTTCTCGTCCGGCTGGACTACCGCCAGTACCTCTCCCCGAAGCCGGATTTCAATTTCCCTGCCGCTCCTGCGGGCTGGCTGCGACTGGCTGAGATGTCGGCCGGCTTCTCCTACACGATGTGATCCGGGCGTTCACGCCGGGTTGGCAGGCGCACCAGCGCGTAGGCCAGACTCGCGAAGCCCAGCAGTGACAGCCACGCGCTCCACGGCGCGCTGATCAGGGGCCCGCCGGTTCTCCCCATCCCGGACACGAACAGCACGGCCAGCAGAATGCCCACGATGGCCTCCCCGGCGATCAGCCCTGAGGCGATCAGGATGCCCTTCTGCTCCGTCCTGGCCTTGGCGGCGGCGTCACGGCGCGCGACAATCCGGTCCGCCAGCGCTCTCAGGACTCCCCCGCAGAAGATGGCCGAGGATGTGTCGAAGGGCAGGTACATGCCCACGGCTATCAGCATGGGCGCCCGCGCCCCGCACAGGATGAGCGCCACGCCGAAAGCCGCTCCGGCGCCGAGCAGCCCCCAGGCCATCTCCCCGCCCACGATTCCCTTGGCCAACTGAGCCATCAAGCCGGCCTGCGGCGCAGGCAGCGCGCGCCCTCCGATGCCGCCCGTGGCCAGGTTGGCTTCGTGCAGGACGATGATCGGCCCCATCAGGAAAAATGAAACCAGCACCACCGCCACTATCTCCACCACCTGCATCTTCCAGGGCGTGCCCCCCAGCAGGTGGCCGGCCTTAAGGTCCTGGATCAGCGATCCGGAAACGCAGCAGGCGCAGCACACCACGGCCGCCACGCCCAGAACCGCCGCCACGCCCGCCGGTCCGGTCACCCCTATGGCCAGCAGCACCAGGGCCGCGATCACCAGCGCCGACAGCGTCAGCCCCGATACCGGCTGGTTGCTGCCCCCGACCAGGCCCACCAGGTAGCCGCCCACCGCCGAGAGCAGGAACCCGGTCACCGTCATCACCAGCGCGGATGCGAGGGCAGCCGGCCAGCTCTGCGTGAAATGGTAGTAGATGGCCGCGATCGGGACGATCAGCGCGGCGGCGCCGGTCACCACCCACCTGGCCGGGATGTCCTTCTCCCTCGGGTCACGGGCCGTCTCCTCTCTGGCCGCGGCGGCCGAAGCGCTGAAGGCTCCCTTGAGCGAACGGCTGATCGACGACCGCATCGAGTAAAGCGTGTAGAACGCCGCCACCAGCATCGTCCCCACCGCCACCGGGCGGACCACGTTGTACCAGACCGTGTAGGCGGCCACATCGTGCGAAGCGTTGCCGAGCCTTGCCGGCAGGCCCGGATCGAAGAACATCAGCAGCGGGATCAGCAGCCACCAGGCGATAATGCCGCCCGCCACGTTGATCGAAGCCAGCCGCGGGCCGATGATGTAGCCGATGCCCAGCAGGGCGGGAGAGAGGCTCGGCGTGCTCCAGGCCACTCCCCCCGTGTGTGCCACTTCCCCGATGGTGCGCCTGCCGAAGTCGAAGTGCCGGATCACCGACCTGGGAAACTCCAGGAAGCCCTCGATGTAGTCGCGGAAGACCGGAAAACCCTTGTCGCTCTTCAGAATCTGGATCAGGCCGCCGAAGGCCATGGCTCCGAAGATGGCGCGGGTGGCGCCCCCGGCGCGGTCTCCGGCCTTCACGATCTCGACGCTGGCCACGCTCTCCGGCCACGGCAGCCCCGCATCCACGCACAACGGCCGCCGCAGCAGGATGATGAAGAAGACGCCGACCAGCCCTCCCGCCAGAAGGATGAACGCGGCCTCCCAGTAGTGGGCCCGGAGATCGCGCCACAGCCTGACCCCTCCCATCTCTACCAGCAGGAAGGCCGGAATCGTGAAGATGGCTCCGGCCACCACGGCTTCGCCCACCGAGGCTGCGGTGCGCGCGATGTTCTGCTCCAGGATGCTGCCGCGCAGCCCGCGTATGGGGAGCCGGAACAGAGCCATGGCGATCACTGCGGCCGGGATGGTGGCCGAAACTGTCTGGCCGGCGCGCATGCCCAGGTAGGCGTTGGCGGCTCCGAACACGAGCGCCAGCAGCAGGCCGAGCGCGACCGCCTTCAGCGTCACCTCACGCACGGAAACCGGCTGGGGCAGGGACATATCAGCCGATCTTAGCAGGCCCAGTCGGCGTGGGGCGGCCTCTCTCCACCGCTCGCTGACGCTCGCGGTTCCGTGCCCGTTCCGAACCGCGACCGTGAGGGAGTTCCCATGGCCCTGCGACCCGCCCGCAGCGACGAAGACGCAGGCCCCGCACGGAACCCCGACCGTAAGGGAGGGGCCCACGTCCTGCACAACAGGCGCGTCTTCAACGGTGCTGATCGGTAAGCCGAGAGAACTCTTGTGATCGCGCTAGACGAACTTGTACTGCCCGGGCACCGGCAGCGGCGGCGTCACCAGGCTGGCGTTCATATCGAGGTCCTTCGGCAGCAGGTCCTGCTTCGAGTTCATGATCATGTCCCAGGTGATCTCCAGGCCCGAGTAGGCCGCCTCGCGGCCCATGACGCAGGTCATGGTGCTCTCGGCCACCTCCATGCCCTGATTGATGTACGGCCCGTCGCCCCGGATGCTCCGGCACATCTCGATGTGTTCCTGGACGTAGGGATCCATCCCTGGGGTTCCCAGGTCGGTGCAGTTGCTGCGGCCCTTGGTGCCCACGATCAGCTCGCTCACGTTCCCGTAGCTTCCCGACGGATACTGCCGGCAGTGGCTGAGCATGCGCACGCCGTTGGGATAAACGAAATCCGCCACAACGTGGTCGTAGATGTTGCCGTACTCCTCTTCGCGCGGCCTCCAGGCCGCTCCGCCCGAGGCCGACACCCGCACCGGATGCGCCCCCATCACCCAGTTGCACACGTCGATGTTGTGCATGTGCTGCTCGACGATCTGGTCGCCGCAGATCCAGACGAAGGAATACCAGTTGCGATTCTGGAACATCATGTCGGACCACTTTGGATCGCGCTTCCCCTTGGGCCCGGGCCAGCCCGCGCCCTGGAACTGGAGCACCGGCGAACCTATCCAGTAGGCGTAGGTCGCCAGGATCTCTCCTATCGCACCGCCCCGGATCTTTTCGACGGTCTCCCGGTACTCCTTCTGGAAGCGGCGCTGCGCGCCGGTGACCAGCGTGAGCTTGCGCGCCTCGGACTTCTTCACTGCGGCCATGGCCCGCCTCACCCCCACCGCGTCGGTGCCGAATGGCTTCTCAACGAACATGTGTTTGCCCGCCTCGACCGACGCCTCCAGATGCAGCGGGCGGTACCCCGGAGGCGCGCACAGCAGAACCACGTCCACGTCCGAGGCCAGCACGCGCTTGTAGGCGTCCATGCCTGAGAAGGCATGATCTCCGTCCACCAGCACACGCTTGCCGACCGAAGTGACCAGGTCCTGGACCGGCTGTCCGGTGAACTTCGCCGCCCGGCCGGCGTTCGACTGGATGTACTTGGGGTTCCGCAACTGCGTCAGGCACTGCTCCAGGCGGTCAGGCATGAGGTCGGCCACCGCCACCAGTTCGGCGTTGGGGTCGCCGCTCAACAGGTTCACTGCCGCCTGCGTGCCCCGGCCCCCGCTGCCGATCAGCCCGGCGCGCAACCTCTCCCGCCCCGCGCCCCGGACCAGTTCCGGCCTGACGATCATGAAGGCGGATGCGCCGGCTCCCGCCATCGTGGAGTCTTTCAGAAAGGACCTGCGTGACAGCTGTTCGCTCTCCATGGCTATTCCTCGGGCACCATTGTATCCCAGATGCCATGGCGCGGCGCCCCTTGCCCGGGAGGGCTTGACAGACGCAATATAATCCCTGAGTCGTGGCTAGGAGGAAGCATGCAACCTGAAGTGGATCGCCGGCAGTTCTTAGGCGCCGCTGCCGTGTCGGGCGCGTTTACCATCGTGCCCCGGCACGTGCTGGGGGGCCAGTCCTTTGTCGCTCCAAGCGACAAGATCACCGTGGGCTACATCGGCTGCGGCACACAGGGGATGCGGGAGCTGGTAACCATGCTCCCCATCCCGGATATCCAGGTCGTGGCCGTTTGCGATCCCGTCAAGGACAGCAACGAGTACATAGAGTTCAGCAAGGGCGGCGTGCTCAAGAGCATTCAGAATCTGCTCAACAAGCCGGATTGGCGGGCCGGGGCGCCGGGCGCTCCCGGGGGCCGCGGCGTCGGCAAGGAGGTCGCCGAGACCTACTACGCCCAGAGCCGCGCCGCAGAGAAGTTCCGCGGCGTGAACGCCTACGCGGATTTCCGGGAGTTGCTCGCCAAGGAGAAGGACCTGAGCGCGGTCAAGGTCATGACCCCCGACCATTCACATGCCGCCATACTGATCGCCGCCATGAAGCAGGGCAAGCACGCCATCGTGCATAAGCCCATCGCCAACCGGCTGGAGGAGGCGAAGAAAGTGTTCGAGGTCGCGCGCCAGTCCAGGGTCGCCACCTACTTTATGCCGTACGGCCGCCCCAGCCTGAACCAGGTCCGCGACTGGATCAGAGACGGCGCTATAGGCACGCTGCGCGAGATTCACAACTGGACCGACCGGCCTTACTGGCCTCAGTTCTCCGCGCTACCCACCGGCAGGCCGCCCATTCCCGAGGGCTTCGACTGGGACCTCTGGCTCGGTCCCTCTGTGGACCGTCCCTATCACCCCAACTACACCCACACGATGTTCCGCGGCTGGTACGAGTTTGGCGGTGGCGCCATCGCCGACATGGGGCACTACAGCCTCTGGCCGGTCTTCACCGCCTTCAATCTGCCCGCTCCGGTGACCGTGGAATCCACCGGTTCGTTCGACTACGAGGTGGCCGACCTGGTGAGCCGGCGGGTTCGCAACGACTGGTCCTTCCCCATGGCCTCCTCGGTGCGCTTCAAGATCCCTGCACACGACAACTGGCCGGACATCGACCTCTACTGGCACGACGGCGGGATGAAACCTCCGGCGCCCAGGGAACTGGATGACGACAACCGCCAGTTGCCGTCCACGGGGCTGCTGTTCATCGGCGACAAGGGTAAGATCCTCGACGGCCGCATCATCCCCGAGAGCAGAATGATAGCCTACGCCGGACCCGGGGCGGCCGCTGCCCCGGCGCGAGGCGGCGGGCGGACCCCGGCGGCGCAGGATCCGGCCGGCGCCCTCGCAGATTGGATCAGGGCCTGCCGCGGCGGTCCGCAGTCGCCGGGCAACTTCCTGAACGCCATACCCCTGACGGAGGCCGTGAACCTGCACGCTGTCGCTCTGCGGACCGGGCGAAAGCTGCAATACGACTCCTCCAGGATGAGCGTTACCAACGTGGCGGACGCCGGCAAGTACCTCACGCGCCAATACCGCCCGGGATGGGAGATCTAGCCCGTGACCGGATCATCAAGAAGGGAATTCCTGGCCAGGGGCGCGCAGAGCGCAGCCGCTGTGGGCTGCCTGGCCGCGAACCTCGGGGCCGAGCCGTTCGGGATGCCGGCGGGCTTCCAGACCTACCCTATCTCCAAGGAGTTCGTTGCTGACGTGGACGGCACGCTCCAGGCGCTTGCCGCCATCGGCTACCGCGCCGCCGAGACGTGCTCTCCCCCCGGCTATGCCCAGTTCAAGGCTCTGATGTCCCTCGCTCCGGGCGAACTGCGCCAGAAGTTCGCCAAGGCTGGAATCGTCTGTGACAGTTGCCACTACCAGTTCAGCGAACTCAAGGAGCACCTTCCCGACCGGATCGCCTACGCCCGGGAACTGGGCCTCAGGCAGATGATCATCGCCAGTTTCGGCCTGGCGAACAACGCGACCCTGGCGGACTGGAGGAAGGCGGCGGAGGACTCCAACCGGCTCGGGGCGCAGACCCTCAAGGCGGGCATTCAGCTAGGCTTCCACAATCACGCCACGGAACTGGTCGAACTGGAGGGCGTGCTGATCTACGACGCGCTGATCCGCGCCTTCGATCCGGATTTGGTCAAAATGCAATGCCAGGTCGTCAACGTCGTCGGCGCCGGCATGGACCCGGTTTCGTTCATCAGGAAGTATCCCGGCCGCTTCTTGTCGCTGCACCTGGCCGACCGCACCGCCGGGGGCAAGCCAGCCCCCGTCGGCAAGGGCGTAATCGACTGGAAGGGCGTCTTCACCGCCATGAAGGCCGCCGGTATGCGCAACTACTACGTCGAGATGAACATGGAGGCGCTCAAGGAGAGCTACCCGTATCTGCGTGCGCTGAGCCTCTGAGGACCGCTGATTTGGCGATTGAGTGATCTGGTGATTGACCTTAGCGGCGTCAATCACCGAATCTCCAAGTCACGCAATCGGGATTGCCAGGCTGCTACTTCAGCACCTGAAGCAGGTTGCTGTAGTCGTCCGTCCACAGCCGCGATCCGCCTGTGAGCGGGATCTGGCGGCCGCCCGGCCCGAAGGCCGGAGAGGAGAGAAACTCGCGGTCCAGAGTCACCAGGATCCAGGTGGCCATCAAGGTCTGTTCGTCCTTGTCGCCCGGGCTCACCACCGCCAGGGAAGCACGCCCCAGGTCGGCCGCAATCCTCGCCACCACCTCGGTGAGATCCATGAACCGGTTCGACACGTGAATGGCAAGGACGCCTTCCGGCTTCAGGTGGCGAAGGTAGATCTGAAACGCCTCCCGCGTTAGCATGTGGACCGGAATCGAGTCGCCGGAGAACGCATCCACAGCCAGCACGTCAAACTGCTGGCCGTCTTCCCGCTCAAGCGACAGGCGTGCGTCGCCCTCCACCACCTCCACCTTCGCCGGACAGTCGCGTAAGTATGTGAACTGCTCGCCGGCCATCCGGATCACCAGCGGGTTCAGTTCGTAGAAGCGGTAGTGGTCGCCGGGCCGCCCGTAGGCTGCCAGCGTCCCTGGCCCCAGCCCGACGATGCCCACGCGCCTGGCGCCGCCGGTGATGTTCCGGATCGCCAGCGCGACGCCGGACTCCGGCCCGTAGTACGCCGTCGTCTGGTTCCGCCTCCCGGCGGCCATCCATTGCGATCCGTGGCTGATGCCCCCGTGGAGCATTGTGCGCACCGCCGCCGCGCCCTCCCCCGAGTCCACCACCTTCAGGGTTCCGTAGAAGTTCCGGGCCGCGACCCTGGCCTTCCTCATGGGCGTGTACACCATCTCGGCGACGTAGCCCACCAGCGCCAGCGTGAGCGCCAGCTTCACGAGCGAGGCTGCGCTTTTCGGCGTCATGATCCACGCCAGGCAGGCGCAAAGGGCCAAGGTGAGGGGAAACTCGAAGTACTCGTTGAATACGTGGGGCGCGGCCAGGGCGACCAGCGCCCCTCCCACGGCGCCGCCGAGCGCCACCATCAGGTAGAAGTGAGTGAGGAAGGCCGGAGCGGGCCTCACCCGCGCCAGTTCCCCGTGGCAGAACATGCAGCACACGAAGAGGCCCCCGCACAGTAGCGCGATCGTCAGCGCCAGGTTCTCTCCGCTGCGCGAGTAGACCAGCACGAAGGCCAGCGCGAACAGCGCCGGAGTGAGCAGCCAGCCGAAAAGGCGGCTGTTGTACCACGGGCCATGCGCGAAGCACAGTATGAAGCTCGCCAGGTAGAGACCGAGCGGCAGTATCCAGAGAAACGGCACCGGGGCGACGTCCTTGGTCAGCAGGTTCGTCACCGCCAGCAGCAGCGCCGACGGGCACGCCGCCAGCGCCACCCAGAGCAGCTTCTTCCGCGGGCCCGGCGCGGCGCCCTGTGAGGCCGCAGCCGGCTCCCGGCGCGGATCGCCCCGTGATCCCATGACCGCCAGCACCGCCGAGAGGACGGCGTAGGCCACGAAGGCCGCCGACCAGGCCAGTGTCTGGGAACGCAGGCTGAGCCGCGGCTCGATCAGCACCGGGTACAGGATCAGGGCGGCGAGCGAGCCCGCGTTGGAAAACGCATACAGCCGGTAAGGCCGCGCCCGGCCGTGGCTGCGCGCGTACCAGGTTTGGACGAGCGGCGTGGCCGTGGCCAGGGCAAAGAACGGCAGGCCCAGCATCAGCGCCAGCAGCCCCAGGATTCTCAGCGTCGGATCTCCATCGCCTGCCGGCCGCTGGCCGCCGTTGGCCGCGAACCTCAGCAGGGCAACGCTCGCCGCCAGCAGGCCGATATGCACCACAGCCTGGAGCCTCGGGTCAAGCCGCACGACCAGCCAGTGGCTGTAGAGATAGCCGAGCAACAACTGGCATTGGAAGAAGACCAGGCATGTGGCCCACACCCCAGCCGACCCCCCGAACCACGGCAGCAACACTTTGCCAGCCACCGGCTGGGCCAGGAACAACAGGAAGGCGCTGAGGATTGCTGCCGGAGCAAAAAGACGCATTAGTACGATTCTAACGGTCCACAGGGCGTGCCCGGAGCCCGCGGCTTGCGGTAGAATCCAGCCCATGACCGAACTGGAGGCCGTTTAGCGCGTGCCGGTTCCGCTCGTCAAGCTGAACGCCATACAGGTGCTCGCGCTGGCCGCCTTCGGCGTCGCGCTGGGCGTGTGGTTGAGGGGCAGAATCCGCCTGCTCGACCGGCTGAACATCCCCGCTCCGGTGGTGGGCGGCCTGATCTACGCCGGTCTGGCGACGGCCATGCGCGACCGGCTGCTCAATTTCGAGATGGACCTGGTGCTGCGCGATATCCTCATGGTGGCGTTCTTCACCAGCGTGGGCATGAGCGCCAGCCTGCGCATGGTCCGGAAGGGGGGAGCCAGGCTCATCCAGTTCTTCGTGCTCGCCACGCTGAGCGCCCTGATGCAGAACGCGCTCGGCATTGCGCTGGCCTTGGCGTTCGGGTTGAGTCCCTTGATAGGGCTCATTTCGGGGTCTGTGGCCATGACGGGTGGCCCGGCCACCGCCCTGGCCTTCGGGGGCACGTTCGAGAACCTTGGTGTCGCCGGCGCCGCCACACTCGGTATCGCCGCGGCGACTTTCGGCACCACCTCCGGCGGCCTGCTTGGCGGCCACGTCGGCGGCTGGCTCATCCGCAGGCACCACCTGAAGGCGCCTCCCCCGGAACCCGCGCAGACGGCCGCCTCACGCCAGCCGGCGCCGCACCAGTCCGAGGAGCACGCGCCCCTGTTCGCCAGCGCCGTGGCCGTGGCCGTAGCCATGGGGCTGGGAACGCTGCTCAGCGCATGGTTCGACAGCCTCAGCCTGGTCCTGCCGGCCTATGTGGGCGCCATGATCGCCGCCGGCGTCCTGCGCAACCTGGACGACCGGTTCGGCCTGCTGAAGATCTCGCAGCAGCACCTGGAAATGATAGGCAACATCTCGCTCTGCCTGTTCATCGTGATGGCGCTGCTAACCCTCCAGCTTTGGGAGCTGGCGCGACTGGCGCTGCCGCTCATCGTCATGCTGACGGCGCAGGTGATCCTGGTCGTGGCGCTGTGCCTGGCGGTCTCCTTCCCGGTGATGGGGCGCGACTACGAGAGCGCCGTCATGGCCGGCGGCTTCTGCGGCTTCATGCTCGGCACCACTGCGAGCGCTCTGGCCTGCATGGACGTGCTCGTCAAGAAGTACGGTCCGGCGCCCCACGCCTTTATCGTGGTTCCTCTGGTTGGCGCCTTTCTCATCGACTTCACCAACGCCATGATCATCACCGCCCTCGCCAACCTCTTTCGCTAGGAAGTTCGCTGAACAAATGCGCCCGCTTTCTGTGCTTTCGAGGTGTTGCGCAGAACTGCGACCATGAGGGAGTTCCCATGGCCCTGCGGGCCGCCCATAGCGGCGAAGACGCAAGCCCCGCACGGAACCCCGGCCGTAAGGGAGGGGCCCACGTCCTGCACAATAGGCGCGCCTTCAACGGAGCGGGCTTGCAGGCCTGCGTGCTTCTGACCCGGGACGTCAGGAGCCGGCTCCCGCCCTCAGGCGGCTGTGGTGGCGGCTGTAGGTGAAGTAGATGAGGAGCCCCAGGGCCAGCCATGCGCCCAGCCGCGCCCAGTTGCTCCACCCCAGCCCGTACATCATGGCGAAGTTGACCACGATGCCCAGCACCGGCACCACCGGAACCCACGGCGTGCGGAAGGGGCGTTCGAGTCCGGGCTGCGTGCGGCGCATGATCAGAATGCCGGCGCACACTACGATGAACGCGAACAAGGTCCCGATGCTGGTCATGTGGCCCACCATCGAAATCGGCGCAAAGGCCGAGAACAGGCTCACGAACACCATGAACAGGACGTTCGAGCGCCAGGGCGTCCGGAACCTGGGGTGTATGTCGGAGAACACAGCTGGCAGCAGGCCGTCCCGCGACATGGAGAAGAACACCCGCGACTGTCCCAGCAGCATCACCAGAATCACCGATGTGAACCCGGCGATGATCGCCAGCTTGATCAGCGGCTGGAGCCACAGGTACGGCGTGTAGGCGATGGCCACCGCCACCGGAGCTGCCGCCCCTTTGAATTCCGTGTAGTTGGCCAGGCCCGTCATCACCACCGCGAAGGCCACGTACAGGAAGGTGCAGATCGCCAGCGACCCGATGATGCCGATGGGCATGGTCCTCTGCGGGTTCCTGGCCTCCTGCGCCGCGGTCGAGACGGCGTCGAATCCGATGTAGGCGAAGAAGATCACCCCGGCCGCCCGCAAAACCCCGCTCCAGCCGAACTCGCCGAACGTCCCCGTGTTTTCCGGGATGAAGGGCACGTAGTTGGAGCCCTTCACGAACCAGACGCCCACGCCGATGAACACCAGCACCACCGCCACCTTGATGACCACCACCACCGCGTTCACGTTGGCCGATTCCCGTATGCCCACCATCAGCAGCATGGATATGACGCAGACAATGAACACCGCCGGCAGGTTGATCAGTCCGTGCACCAGTTCCCCGCTGGGCAGTTGCACCGGTTGCCAGGGCGATGCCACCAGGTACGGCGGCAGGTCGATGCCCAGATCGTGCAGCAGGCTCACCACGTAAGCCGACCAGCTTATGGACACCGTGGCCGCGCCCACCGCGTACTCCAGCACCAGGTCCCAGCCGATGATCCAGGCCATAAACTCGCCCATGGTCGCGTAGGTGTAGGTGTAGGCGCTCCCCGCAATCGGAATCATGGTGGCGAACTCGCTGTAGCACAGGCCCGCGAAGGCGCAGCCGATCGCCGCGAACACGAAGGACAGCGCGATGGCCGGCCCGGCATTCTCGGCCGCGGCTATTCCGGTCAGCGAGAACAGCCCCGCTCCGATGATGGCGCCGATGCCCAGCCCGACCAGGCTCATCGGCCCCAGGGTTCGTTTCAGCGAATGTTCGCCGCCCGCTGCTTCCGCCATAATGCGGCTCAGGGGCTTGGTTGCGAATAGACTCATGACTTCCTACCTTTGTTCCAGAGATAGTATACCGGCACTCCCGCGAGCACTATGATCAGCCCCGGCCAGGTGTATAGCGGCTTGTGGATCAGAAGGAGAACCTCGATCAGTCCCGCCAGCGCGATGTACAGCGCCGGGAGGAAGGGATAACCCACAGCGCGGTAGGGACGCGCCGCCAGCGGGCGTTTGCGCCGCAGCACGAACAGCCCGGCGATCGTCAGCATGTAGAACAGCAGCACCGCGAAGATCACGTAGTCGAGCAGGTCGCTGTAGGTTCCCGTGAGGGTCAGCAGGCACGCCCAGACGCACTGCACCGCCAGCGACGCGGACGGGGCGCGGCTTGCCGCGTCAAGCCTGCCTGCCGGCTTGAAGAACAGGCCGTCCCGCGCCATGGCGTAGTAGACCCGGGCGCCGGCCAGCGCCATTCCGTTGATGCATCCGAAAGTCGACACCATGATGGCCGCCGCCATTATCTCGACCGCCCCCGCGCCGAAGATGTTCGCCGCCGCGGCCGTGGCCACGCGGTCCTCGGCGGCGCCGCCGATGCCGGCCAGCGGCAGCAGCCGCAGGTACACCAGGTTCGTCGCCAGATAGATCACCGAGACGATCCCCACTCCCAGTCCCAGCGCCAGAGGAACGTCGCGTCTCGGCTTGCGCACCTCGCCCGCCACGAAGGTGACGTTGTTCCAGGCATCCGAGGAGAACAGCGCGCCCACCATGGCCACGCCTACGACGCGGACAGTGGTCCAGCCCCAGTCCGCGTTCTGCCAGAAGTCGCGGAAGTTGCCCGCCGCCGCGCCGGCGGCGTTGCCGGCCACGAGGCCGAAACCCACCAGCCCGAGCAGACCCGCCGTCTTGGCCGCGGTGAAGACGTTCTGAACTCTGGCGCCGGTCCGGACCCCCCTGGTATTCACCCATGTCAGCAGCGCCAGCACCCCGATCGCCAGCGCCTGCTGTGTGTTCAGCCCAACCGGCCCCACCCGCAGCAGGAACCGGTCAGAGGCTATGAAGGCGAAGAAAACGCCGGTGTACTTGGCGAAGGCCACGGCCACCGCCGCGATCGTCCCCGTCTGGATCACCAGGAACAGCGTCCAGCCGTAGAGGAAGCCGCTGAGGGGTCCGAACGCCTCCCGCAGGTACACGTACTGGCCGCCGGCGTCCGGCATCATCGCCGCCAGTTCGCCGTAGCTGAGCGCGGCCACGACCGTCAGCACCGCCGCGGCCACCCACGTCAGGATTAGCAGCCCGGGGCTCTGGACCTGCCGCGCGATGTCGGCCGAGACAATGAAGATGCCCGACCCGATCATCGACCCCATCACGATGGTGGTGGCGTCGATGAGCCCGAGCCCCTTCACCAGCCCGGAGTTGTCCTGTCCCCTCTCCGCAGTCATGGCAAACCGCTATCATAACCCGTCGGCCGCGGTAAGCCTTGAATGCCCGCACACAACCGCGAGCTTGCACGAGCGGATCGTCCTTTCCTGATCCTCCGGCGTCCAGCCTCCCTGTAGACTGGTAGTGAGAGGCCCCGGTTGCACACGCACGCCCATCCTGCCGGAACCATCCGGGTTCTTAAGTGGTCGCTGGCCGCAACCGTGGCGTTCGTCGCCGTGGAGGCCGTGGCCGGCGTGCAGGCCCGCAGCCTGGCGTTGCTCTCCGACGCGGGGCACAACTTCACTGACGCGCTGGCCCTGCTGCTGGCCTGGTTCGGCTGCTACATGCAGTCCAAGCCTGCCGACGATGTCAGAACCTACGGGTATCACCGCGCCGGCGTGCTGACCGCGTTTGTGAACGCGTTGGCCCTGCTGGTGCTGGCGGGCTTCATCTTTTACGAAAGCTACCGCCGGCTCAGGGCCCCGCGAATCGTCGATGAAACCACCATGCTGGCGGTCGCCGGCCTGGGGCTGCTGCTCAACCTTGGCATCATGTGGGCCATGCGGCGCGACCAGCGCCGCGATCTGAACATCCGCAGCGCCTACGTGCACATGCTCGGCGACGCCCTGGGCTCGGTGGGAATCATCGCGGGCGCGATCCTGATACGCTTCACTGGCTGGCAGCGGGTGGACCCCGTGCTCTCGATCATCATAGGCGCCCTGATCGTCTGGACCGCCTGGGACGTCATCCGGGAGGCCCTGAACATCCTCCTCGAAGGGCTGCCGCGCGGCATGAGACTGTCCACGGTCGCCGCCGCCATCCGGCAGGTCGAAGGAGTCCTGGACATGCACGACCTGCACATCTGGAGCCTTGCTTCCCATACCCATGCGCTGAGCTGCCACGTGCTCATCGCCGACGTGCCCCTCTCGGAGAGCGAGGCCGTTCTCACCCGCATCAACGGCGAACTCCGTCGCCGCTTCCACATCGAGCACACCACCATCCAGTTCGAGCACGCTAATTGTGCCTCGTCGTCGGCCGGCTGCGCCATAACGGCGGCTTATGATGGCATAAAGCAAGCCTAATATATCGCTGTTATTTTTCCGTTGTGTTTCAATCTCCGTGATGTAAAATGTCATCTTAAACAAGAGGGGGTCGCCTCACCTGCGGGTGAGAAAGGGCGCTTATCAACTAAAGGAGATGTCTCGTGAGTCACTGCATGAACAGGTGTTTCGCTCTGACTGTGGTCGCGCTGGTGGTGCTTTGTCTGGCGCCTGCAACGGCTTTCGGGCAGGGTACCAGTGGGACGATTTCTGGAATCGTGACGGACCAGAGCCGCGCAACCGTTCCTTCCGCGGCGGTTTCCGTACGTAATCTGGACACCAACGTGTCACGGTCTTCTGTCACCGGTGTGGATGGCCGCTTCAGCTTCCCCGGCCTGCCGGTGGGACGCTATGAACTGACGGCCGAGGCTCGGGGGTTTGCCAAGTACCTCCGCGGGCCGATCACTCTGGTCCTGAACCAGGAAGCGGTCGTGAATCCTGAATTGCAGACTGCCACGGTGCAGGAGACGGTTGTGGTCACCGAGGACGCCATGGTGCTGAACACCACTACGGCCGAGGTCGGCGTGCAGTTCGACCAGCGGCGGCTGGCGGAGTTGCCCATCAGCGGGCAGTTCGGCCAGGGCGGCGGCTTCCGGGATGTGTTCGCCGCGGTGCTCTCGGCGCCCGGCGTCAGCCAGCTCAACAGCGGCAACAGCCAGTTTGCCCAGGGTACGGCGTTCTCGGCCAACGGGATGCGCACCCGCGGCAACAACTTCATGATCGACGGCCAGGACTCCAACGACCCCAGCATCGCCGGCCGGTCGCAAGCCATGAACAACCCGGACGTTGTGCAGGAGGTCCGGCTCATCACCAACCAGTTCCTCGCCGAGTACGGCCGGAGCGCCGGTTCGGTGGTCAACGCCATCACCAAGAGCGGCACCAACGAGCTTCACGGATCGGCGTTCTGGTTCTACAACGGCAACCGGCTGAACTCGCTGAGCAATCTCAACAAGGCGGCGGGTTTCAAGGAGGCGCCGTTCTCGATTGAGCACCAGTTCGGCGGCACCGCCGGCGGCCGGATTATCAAAGACAGGACCTTCTGGTTCGGATCTCTCCAGCGCTGGACTCAGAGGCAACTCGGCTCCGGCGTAACGATCAGGGGCGTTCCCACCGCCGAGGGCAAGACCATCCTTCAGAATCTGGCGGGAAACCGCCCCCAGGTGGCTGCGCTGCTGAAGTTCATGCCCGCGGCTCAGGTGCCCATCGGCACCAGCATCCCGGTCACAGCCGGCGGCCAGACCGTCCAGATTCCCCAGGGGTCTCTGACCAGCTCGAGCGCTTCCTACACCAACAACTGGCAGTGGTCCGGGCGGCTGGACCATCAACTCACCTCGAAGCATAGTATCGGCGGGCGGTATCTGTTCAACGACAATTTCAGTGGCGGCGGCGGACAGGTGACCCCTCCCGGCTTAACCACCGAGAATCCAGTCCGGGCTCAGTCGCTGGCGGTCTGGCTGGTGAGCAACCTGACGCCGCGGACCTTGAACGAACTGCGGGCGTCCTACCAGCGCTTCGCGAGCAACACCAACGCCTCCGACCCCAGTTCGGAGACCATCCCCTCGGTGGAAATCCCTCAGTTGGGGCTCACCGGCTTCAATGCGGCTGCCGACCGCACGGCCATCGGCCTGGCCGTGAACCTGCCCCAGTTCCGCTACGGCAACACGTACCAGATCCAGGACACCTTCTCCTGGAGCCAGGGAGCGCACAACTTCAAGTTCGGTCTGGACCTCAGGCGCATTGAGGTCAAGAGCCTGTTTCTGCCGCAGATCCGCGGGCGTCTCGTCTACGACACCCTCCAGACCCTGGTGGACGACATGGCGTCGGTGGCCAACATCAACAAGCCGCTGCCGGGCGGCGCGACCATCGCCTACTACGACTGGGACGATTACTTCTTCTTCGCTCAGGACACCTGGCGCGTGAGCCGGAGCCTCACCCTGAATTACGGCCTGCGTTATGAGACTCCTGGTAACTCGTTCAACAGTCTATACAAACTCAACGACCAGATCCTGGCGGGTAACAAGAACCAGTCTGTCTTCCAGCTCACCAACCGCCCGGGAAGGGACCGCAATAACTGGCAGCCGCGCGTGGGTTTCAGTTGGAACCCTGAGACGCGCAAGGACGGCCCGTTCGGGTGGCTGACGGGCGGTAACCGTCTGGTGCTTCGCGGAGGGTACGCCCGCACCAATGACTACGGGTTCATCAACATCAACCTCAACATCTTCAGTTCCTTCCCTTACGTGCTCGCCACCGGCGCAAGCAACCTGGCCAGCGCCTGGACGGCCATGCCCGCCCTGCTGCCTGACCTGAGCAACCCCGCCACGCTGAATCTGCTCACCCGCACCATCGTGAGCCAGGATTTCCGTTCGCCGATCGCCGAGCAGTTCTCCACCGAGATCCAGCGCGAGCTGATGCCTGGCAGCGTGTTCCGCGTCGGCTATGTGGGCACCAAGGGCACCGCGCTGTTCCAGACCGTCGACGGCAACCCGCGCACGCAGTGTTCGCCGATTCCAACCAGCGCCGCCGGTGCCGTCACCGGCTGCCCGCGGGTGGACACCACGGCGGGCGTCATCCGGCTGCGCGCCAACTCCGCCTCCTCCATCTACCACTCGCTTCAGTTGAGCTTTGACCGGCGCTTCGCTCGGGGCTTCTCGGGCGGCGCCCACTACACCTGGAGCTCGTTCATAGACGACGCCTCCGAGATCTTCAATTCCTCGGCCCGCGGCGAGGTTGCAGTGTCGCAGGATTCCTTCAACCGCCGCTCTGACCGCGGCCGCTCCACCTACGACCGGCCGCACCGCTTCTCCACGAACTTCGTGTACGAGATTCCGGCGTTCGGGCTTCGCCAGACGGCGGCCAACTACCTGGTGGGAGGCTGGCAGATCGGCTCCTTCATCACGCTTCAGGCCGGCTCTCCGTTCTCGGCGCTGAACGGCAGCGACCCGACGCTGGCGCTCGGCGGCATCGACGGGCTGGTGGGCAGCTCCATTCGTCCGGACCTGAACACTTCGCTCGATCTGTCCGGGATGTCGGTCGAGGAGATTCTGATGGCCGGCGGCCGCGCGCTGTTCAGCACTCTGCCGCCCTGTGTTCGCATTACCGGCACCAACACCTGCACGCCCGGCGCCCGCTTCGGCAACACCGGGCGCAACGTGCTGCGCAGCGACGGCATCGCCCAGATCGACTTCAGCCTGGCCAAGACCACGACTATCGGCGAACGGCACCGCATCCAGCTCCGGGCCGACTTCTTCAACTTCGGCAACACGCGCAACTTCGGCATTCCCGAGGCTCGCGTGAGCAATGCCGGCTTCGCCAACCAGTGGGGCACGGACGGCGGCAGCCGCCGCGTGTTCGTCTCGCTCCGCTACCAGTTCTGAGCGCGGGCAGGCCCCCGGCCTGCCCCTGAAGTTCCCGCCTACCTGCGCGGGGGCGCGCCCCTGCGCAGGCTGGCGCCTTCTTTGCTCCTTCCCGCCGCGCGCCGCGACAGAGTCTCCCGGTAGTCAGGCCAGTTCCTCGCCACCACGTAGAAGCCAATGCCGATAGCGCCGAAAGCCGCCAGGGCGGCGAACGCCATCGCGGCGTAGTGCGCGGGCAGCGAGGCGATGTCGGGTTCGAAGAAGAACCGCGCGAAGCTGCGGCCGAAGTTCATCCCGAAGAATCCGGTCGCCACGGCGCCCGCGCCAAGCAGGAGGCTCAACACCGCCAGCCGGTTGACCGCCTCCGTGTTGCGGAACTGGTGGAAATTGTGCAGAGAGGCGTTGAGCTTCTCGATTTCCTCCTCGATCTCCGCCTTCATGCCGCCTATGCGGTACTCCCGGCACTGCATGGCGAAATGCTCGTTCTCCTCGTCCTTGTTGGCCAGTTCGTCGAAGTGCCAGTAGTTGGAGAAGTGCAGAAAGTCGGCGCGCAGGTCGCTCGCCAGCCTGATGTTCCCGAGCGCGAAGCGGTTGTCCTCCTGGTCGAGGTAGAGTTGCTTGGAGACCAGAGCCGTGCGCTCGGAGAAATCCAGCAGCGTCGCGCGGTAGAACAGCGCCACCAGCGCCATCAGGTAGTAACGCGTGCTGAACATGCGGTGTATCAGGAACCCCTCGCGCAGCTGGTGCTCGTCGCAGTCGAAGGCTCCGATCGTCGTCGTGATGTTGCTGTAACTGGTGAAGCCGTAATAAGTGCCCTGGTGCGCCCAGCGCCGGTAGAGTTGCCGCTCCATCTGCGCCCGCGTGAAGCCGGGTTCGTATCTGTAGTCTGCGGCGTCGCGGTCAACGTACAGAATCCGGCTGAGCAGCACCTGGTATTCGCCGGATTCCAGGAAGCCCTCAGAGAGGCTCTGCGGATCCAGCGCCATGTATGTGTAGACGACCATGCGCTCGTCCAGCACCGGCTCGTACTCCTGTCGCGAGTAATCGGCGAAGTAGAGCAATTGGGTGATAGTGCGCGCAAGCGGCGGCAGCACTCCCGTCATCTCGGCCCGCTCGAAGCTCTCCTCCACCAGGGACTGGCCGGCGCCGCCGCGTTCCAGAACCAGAGCCAGCCGGCTGGGAAAGCGGCCCTCGCGTGCCTGCCGTCCGCTGGAGGGGTACACCTTGCGCAGCGTCTCGTTGATCCACAGCGCCTGCGCCGAACTCAGGTCGAAGGCTTCGACGCCGATAGAAAGAATCCCCATGCCGTTGGCAAACAGGAACAGCCTGAGGTCGGTGACCTCCACCTTCGCTTCGCGTCCCTTCAGGTCCGCGGCCTCCAGCCACAGCCGGGCGCCTTCGGGAACTGGAATCTCGTAGCAGCGCAGCAGGGACTCATGGTCTGTGGCGCCGTCCGGGCCGTCAGCCGTGTCGAAGAAGACGCGCCGCACCACCGGATGGAAGAACACCATGTCCTGGTAGGCCGGCGAGTCCGAGTCGAAGCGCCGGTAGGCGGCCCGCCGCCAGCGTCCTAGCGGACCCAGGCCGCCCGGCCCGGTGCCATGCCGGTGCCAGTCGAGCCAGTCGTCCAGTCCGTCGATCCAGCGCCGGTGGACCGGCCAGAGCCTGCCGTGCTCCTCCAGCACGGCCTGCTTGTCGATGGAAAACGGAAAGAAGAAGTAGGTGTGCAGGTGCAACAGCCCCGTGGCCATGGCGCTGATTATATCCGACTCCACTCAGCGCGCAGTCCGGTCCGGCGGATTGTGAATGCCGGGGAATTTGGATGGGGACTCCGATTTCGTCATTTATAATGGAGGGAAACCTTCTGGCGTTAGTATCCATGCTCCTTGTTCTCTGTATGCTGCTGGCCGCCGATGCGCCTGCCGAACGGCGCGACACCATCGTTGTCACGGGCGTTTACGAGCCCGTGCCGCTGGAAGAGGCCGACCGCGCCCTCACCGTGGCCGTCGCATCTCCGCTGCCCCTGTTGTCGGGAGCGCTGGTGGATCTGCTCCAATTCGATTCCTCGGTCGACTTGCGCCGGCGCGCCCCCGCCGGCGTGCAGGCGGACCTCTCAATCCGAGGGGGCTCGTTCGGACAGACGCTGGTGCTCGTGGACGGGATGCGGCTCAACGACCCGCAGACGGGGCACCACAATCTGGATCTCCCGCTGCCGCTGGAGGCGGTCGCCAGAGTGGAGGTCCTGAAAGGGGCGGGATCGACCCTTTACGGCTCGGACGCCGTGGGCGGCGCCGTGAACTTCGTTACCCGCGCGCCCGAGGCTTCCATGGTGAGAATGCGCGCCGCGCTTGGCAACTTCGGCCTGAATCAGCAGCGCGTCACGCTGGCCGGGGTGCGCGGCCGGTGGGCCCAGCAGTTGGCCGCCGCGCGGGAGTTCTCCTCCGGATTCATCCCGAACCGGGACTACCGCTACCTGTCGCTGGCCTCGACCACCAATCTAACCACCAGGCTCGGCTCCACGGCCGTGTTGCTCGGCCACCGGGATCATCCTTTCGGAGCGGATAACTTCTACGGCAACTTCCGGTCCTGGGAGCACACCCGCACCTGGTTCGCGTCGCTGCGGCAGGAACTCGGGCCGGATACCCAGGCGGCCTTCGGGTACCGGCGCCACACGGACCTGTTCGTTCTGCACCGTCACCGGCCGGAGGTCTACACCAACCGCCACGCCGTCCAAAGCTACCAGGCGGCGCTGCGGCGGCGGCAGGAGTTGGGCGTCAACACGCGGCTTCATTACGGCGCCGAGGTCCTCGGCGATTCGATCCGGAGCACCAATCTCGGTGCTCACTCCCGCACCGCCGGCGCCGGCTATGCCGCCCTGGACTTCCGGGCGCTCGGCCGCTTCTCCATCTCCGCCGGGCTGCGAGAGCAGGTCTACGCCGGACGGCGCGGGGTGCTGAGCCCCAGTCTCGCGGGCGGCGTCTGGCTCACCTCCCGGCTGAAACTCCGGGCCTCGGCCGGCCACGCCTTCCGCCTGCCCTCCTACACGGATCTCTACTACCATGACCCCGCCACACGCGGTTCTCCGGATCTGCGTCCGGAACGCGCCTGGAGCTTTGACGGCGGGTTCGACTGGAATTCAGGCTCGCGCCTCCGCGGCGAGCTGACCGTCTTCCACCGGCGCGAAACCGACGGCATAGACTACGTGCGTAATTCGCCCTCCGACATCTGGCGCGCCGCCAACATCGGGCGCCTGCGGTTCACCGGCCTGGAAGCCGGCGTTGCCGCGAGAATCCACCCCGCGCACCGCGTTGAGCTGCGCTACACGGCTCTGGGCGGCGCACGCGCCGCCCTGGGCGGCCTGTTGTCGCGTTACGTGTTTAATTACCCGAGTCACAGTGGGGTGGGGTCCTGGCAGGCAGCCCTGCCTGGCAGGCTGCTGGCTCGTGCCAGGGTCGGCGCGGTGCAGCGCTACGGCCGCGACCCTTACGCCGTGGCGGACTTGTCCGTGGCGCGCGGCGGCCGCCTGCGCCCGTTCCTCCATCTGACCAACCTTGCCGGCGCCCGCTACGAGGAGATCCTGGGTGTCCCCATGCCCGGACGCGGTGTAGCCGGCGGCCTGGAGTGGGTCCTTTGGGGCCCGCCCGATTGAGCTAAACTGAAGATCTAGGGAGTGCAGCACAAATTTTGCCGGTCCGCTTTTTGACAGCCGCAGTCTGGCTAGCCTCCTGCTTTCTTCCGGCCCACGCTGCCGGGCAAGGCCAGCTTGACGCGAGCCCCGCTCTGTTCACCGTGCTGGCCGCTATCAACGCCGCCGGCTATGACGCCGACCTCGGCTCCACCGCCAACCACCCGCTGCGGGAAGCGGTGCGCCGGGAACTGGCCTCGAGGAACATCCCTTGCCTGCCCGAGTTGAGGCGGTTCTTCCAGGATCACAGGAAAAGGGACTGGTCAACGGAGTTGAGCCAGTACGTTTCCTTCGGATTGCTGGTCGACGGTCCTCCGGCCTTCGCGCCACGCCTCAGACGCAATGAGATGCCTCCCGAGGTGAGCGCACTGGAGGGTTTTCAGCCTCTGCTGGTGCGCTTCTATAAGGAGGCCGGTATAGAGTCGCTGTGGAAGAAGGCTCAGCCCGCCATCGAGGAGGTCATCGCGCGCTATCATGCCCCTGTCACGCGAGCCGTCACCGAAGTGAGCGGCTACCTGCGCACCGAGCCAGGCGGCTTCCCAGGGTGGCGGTTCCAGGTCTATGTGGACCTGCTCGGAGCGCCCAACCAGGTTCACATCCGCAGCTACGCCAACGAGTACTTCGTCGTCGTCACGCCCTCGCCTGCGCCGCAGACCGCCGAGGTGCGGCACGCCTACCTCCACTTTCTGCTCGACCCGCTGGCGACGCGGCACTCCGAGGAACTCATGAAGAAGAAGGCCGTGGGCGACTACGCCCTGGGCGCCCCTTACCTGGATGAGGTGTTCAAAGAGGATTTTCTGATGCTGGCCAACGAGTCGCTCATCAAGGCTGTCGAGAGCCGGCTGCAACCAGGACCACCGGCTGCCAAGCAGGCCCTGGTCGCGCAGGCGCTGGCAGAGGGGTACGTGCTCGCCCCGCACTTCGCCGAGCAACTGGCCCGATTCGAGGCCCAGGACGCCGGCATCCGCCTCTACTACCCGGATCTGATCTCCTCCATCGATTTCCGCAAGGAGGAGCGCCGGCTGGCAAAGGTGGAGTTCTCCTCGGCGCGGCCCACCCGCAAGGCGGAGCCTGCCCCGCCCAGACGGGAGCCGGAGCTGACTCCGGCCCAGATGGCTCTGGAGGCGGCCGAACGCCTGTACGGGGAGAAGCAGTATCCTAAGGCGAAGGCAGTATTGCTCAAGCTGATGGAGGAGCAGCAGGACCGGCCCGTCGAGGCGAGGGCTCTATACGGGCTGGCGCGCATTGCGGCCCTGGAGAAGGACCCGGAACTGGCTGAGAAGCTCTTTCTACGGGTATTGCAATCGTCTCCCGATCCGCAGACGGAGGCATACAGTCATCTTTATCTTGGGCGCCTGGCGGATTTGGCGGGAGAGAGGGACAAGGCCGCCGCGCACTATCGGTCCGTGCTTGCCGTGGAGGGCGCTCCCTCCGCTGTGCGGGAAGCGGCCGGCAGAGGTTTGCTGGAAGAATTCAGAAAGCAGTAACTGGGCTTCGCCCGGTACGTCAATCATGTTGAACGTAATATGTTTCAAGGATAAGGAGCTCTCAATGAGTCACCGTATAGTCTTTCGCGCGGCGGTCGTCATCGCCTGTGTTGCGGGATTGCTTCTGGCGCAGGCCCCGCCGGCGGGTCAAGCCCCTCCACCGGAGGGGTCCCCGGTGGCCAAGCAGCCCCAGGTGAAGTCTCAGGAGGAAGCCAGCGCGGTCATGGCGATCCTCCAGGCCCAGGATCCGGACGCCAGGATCAAGGCAGCCAATCAACTGGTCTCCAAGTTCAGCGATTCCGAGTTCAAACCGCTGGCGCTGTTCTTCGGTGCAGTCTCCTACCAGCAGAAGGGAGACAGCGACCGCATGATCGTCTACGCCGAGCGTACACTGGAGGCCGACAAGGAGCACTATCAGGCCATGCTGATGCTGGCGGGCGCCATCGCTCAGAGGACCCGCGAGCATGACCTGGACCGGGAGGAGAAGCTGAAGGTCGCTGAAGGATACGCCGGCAAGGCCCTGGAACTCCTCAAGACCGCACCCCGCCCCAATCCGAGCCTGACCGACCAGCAGTGGGAGATGGCCAAGAAGGAGTTCGCCGCCCAGGCTCACGAGGCTTACGCGCTGGCCGCCTGGGCACGCAACCAGCCCGAGAAGGCGATCGAGCAATTCAAGACCACGCTGTCGCTGTCGAGCGAGCCCGATCCCTCCACCCAGGTCCGGCTGGCCGCCGCCTACGCCAAGATCGGCAAGTACGACGACGCCATCTCGCTGCTCGACAAGGTAATGACGGTGCCGGACCTGAATCCGCAGGTCAGGAAGATCGCCCAGGCCGAGCGGGACCGCACCGTCCAGCTCAAGCAGAAGGGCGCGGAGCCCGCCAAGTAATTTCGTTCCGTCGTCCCTACAGGCATGAGCGCGGAGCGGGGGGCCCTGGAGCGCGCGACCGGCTGGTTCTTTCGCGACCGGGACCTCCTGCGCCGCGCCCTCACCCATAAGTCATACGCCCACGAGAAGTCAGCCCCGGGCGAGCCGCCGCTGGTCCACAACGAACTGCTGGAGTTTCTCGGCGACTCGATCCTCGGAGCGCTGGTGAGCGAACTGCTCTTCGTGCGGTACCCGGACCTTACCGAGGGCCGGCTCTCCAAGCTGAAGGCCCACTACGTCAGCGAGGCCCATCTGGCTGAGGTCGCGGGTGCCATGGGACTCGGCGATCATCTGCTGCTGGGGCGCGGCGAGGAGTTGACCGGAGGGCGCGGCAAGCGGGCGCTGCTGGCCGACGCGCTGGAGGCGCTCATCGCGGCCCTGTACCTCGACGCCGGGCTGGAGGCTGCGCGTGCCTTCGTCACCCGTCACGTGGTGGGGGGCCAGGAGGCTCCGCCGGAAGCCGGCGACCTGCCGCTCGCCAACTTCAAGAGCGCGTTGCAGGAGGTCGCACACGCACGCGGCCTCCCGCCGCCTCACTACCTGGTGGTCGGCGAGTCCGGACCGGAGCACTCCAAGACGTTCGTCGTCGAAGTGAGCCTCGGCACGGCGTGGGTGGTGCGGGCCGAGGCGCACACCAAGAAGGCCGCCGGCCAGAAGGCCGCCGAGTTGCTGCTCGCCAGGCTGGGGCGGACCGCCACGCCGCCTTGACGGTTTCCTTTTACTTCAGCATCTTCAGAATCGCCGCCAATTCTGCCCGGATCTCCGCTAGGCCCGGCGGCGCGAACAGATCCGCCTGGCGGCGAACCTTGTCTGCCTTGCGCGCCGCGGGTTTCGCCCGCCCCTTCAGGGCCTGCCGCGCGCCTTCGATGGTGAACCGCTTCTCGTAGAGCAGGTGTTTGATCTGGAGCAGCAATTCCACATCCTTGCGGCGGTACAGCCGGTGTCCGCGGCCCGACTTCTTCGGAGACACTGCGGCGAACTCCGTCTCCCAGAAGCGCAGCACGTACGGTTCCACCCCCAGCAGCCGGCTCACCTCCCCCACGCG